>JACQYR010000227.1 GCA_016208115.1 Desulfarculus sp. | reverse complement strand
GCGCGAGGGCATCATCGAGGTGCTTGGCCAGCCGCCCACGGTGGAGACGGCATGAGCGATCTGCCCAAGCTCTTCCTGCCCGCGCCCTGGGCCGCCGGCGTGGCCTTGGGCCTGGTGCGGGTGATCCCCCATCCCGGGCCGTGGGAGCGCTTTGGGGATGCCCTGCTGGTGCAGGTCAAGAGCCTGGACTTCACGGCGGGCATCCACTGTCTGCTGGCCGCGGCCAAACGCGCTCGCCGCACCCTCCCTCACGAGGCCCTGCCCTGGGCCACCTTCGCCGCGCCCGGGCCGGTGGGGCTGATCCAGGTTTGCCGTTGGGTGGACCTGGACGTGCCCGGCGGGGCCTGGGCCTACGAGGACCACTACAACCTGGGCCACGCCAGCCTGCCCCACCCCCGGGGCCTGCTGCTGGACAACCCGCGCCCGACCTGGTCGGAGGGAGTTACGCCTGCTCCAGCGTCTGCCCCCTTCTTCCGGCCAGGCCAGGCCGGGCTCTTCGCGGAGAAATGCTAGTGCGCCCGCCCAAGAGCAGGATCAAGGCCGCCACGGGCTATGACCCCGAGCCGGCGCTGGAGGTGTGCGGCTGGTGCGCCCACGTCCAGGCGGCCAGCAGCGGCAAGCTCTGGTGTCTGCGCGACCCAGGGCGGCCCTTCCGCGTCAACCGCTACGGCCGCTGCGATCACTGCGCGCCCGCCGAATGGGACATGGCGGCGGCGGGAGGAGATCGCTAGTGCGGTTTCCCGTGAAATCGCACCCCGGCCGGGCCGAGCGCCTGCGCCAGTGGGCCATTGCCCTGCTGGGCCTGCCCGCCGCGGCCTTTGTCATCGAGGCCGGCGACTGGGCTCGCTGGGGCGTGCTCCTGGGCCTGGCCGCCCAGCCGCTATGGATCGTCTCCACCTACCGCGCCCGTCAACTGGGCATGTACGCCCTGAGCCTGGCCTACCTGCTGGTCTGGCTGCGCGGGGCCTGGATTCACTGGAGGTACCTATGGGCCTGATCAAGGGCACCGCCACCTACACCCGCTACAAGGTTCAGGGCGAGTGCGATCTACGGGCCGCCTTCGAGGCCGGCGTCCGCGCCCAAATCTTCCGGGGCATCGAGCACACCACCGAGGAGTATGACTCCGGCTGGGTGCGCCCCGACGACTGGCTGCGCGCCGACGTGGACTACGCCTCCTGCGTGCAAGAGCCTTACGTGATCCTGGGTCTGCGCGCTGACCGCCGGCGCATCAAGGGGCCCGTGATGAAGAAGGAGCTGCGCCTGGCCATGGACAATTGGCGCGAGGAGCATCCCGACGAGCCCCTGGGCCGGGTGCGACGCAACGACATCAAGGACCGTGTGCGCCTGGAGCTCCTGCGCCGCCTGCCCCCCGAGCCCACCCTGGCGGAGGTGATCTGGAACACCAAGACCGGCGAGGTCTGGGTCGGCACCCAGGCCGAGAAGGCGCTGGGGATGTTCGAGACCAAGTTCCGGGCCAGCTTCGGCCTGGGCGTTTGCCCGCGCCTGCCCCTGCTGCTGGGCATGGACCTGCTGGGCGATGACAAGCGCTGTGCCCGCCTCTGCGAGGCCTACGGCGTGCAGCCTTTCCTGCTGCCCGACGCGCCGCCGGTGGCCATCCTGGAGCAACCCTCGCGCTGGCTGATGCAGGACTACCTGACCTGGCTCTGGGCCACCGCCGACACCAAGGGCGGGCTGGACATGGGCGATCTGGGGGCGGCCAGCATCAGGCTGGGCACCGAGATGCGCCTGGCCCCCAAGGATGGCATGCCCGGCAGCAGCATGGCCCTCACGGCCGGCCACGAGCAGACCCTGGAGGATGAGGACCTGGCCGAGGCCTTCGAGGCCCTGGACGCCGGCAAGCGCCCCACCCGGGCCAGCTTCACCCTAACCACCGAGGGCCTGAGCCTGGGCGTGAGCCTGCGCGCGGCGGCCTCCGGCCCGGCCAACCTCACCCTGCCACCCACCGAGGCCAGCAAGGGCAAGGACGCCGAGTGGTGGGGCGCCGCCCTGGAGCGGGTCTACCTCATAGAGCAGGCCCAGGGGCTGCTGGACGGTCTGCTCTTCGCCTGGCTGCTGGCCGCGCGCACCTCGCCCCAGGCCCGCGCCAAGGCCGACAAGGCCATTGCGGGTTGGATCAACGACAGGCGGGCCGGTGCCGGCAATTTCAAGCCCAGCACCAAGACCAAGGCCGCCGCGCAGCGCTTGGTTGATTCGGTCAAACCGGGTAGCTCCCTGACCATCACCACCGGCGACGGCAAAGGCGTGCATATCGAGCGCCCGGCCAGCGGCGGGCCCGCCAAGGTATCCAAGGCCGAGGGGCAGGAGGTGAATGCTTGAGCGTGATCTACCAGCCCAAGGGCCGGGCCGGAGAGTACGCCCAGCTCGCTGTCAACCTGGCCCGGGGCTGCGCCCATGGCTGCATCTACCCCTGCTACGCCGCCGGTCTGGCCAGGCAGACCCCTGAGCAGTTCGCGCTCAACCCGCGCCCGCGCAAGGACATCCTGCGGCTGCTGGAGCGTGATGCCCAGGCCCTGGCCGGCGACCCCCGGCACGTGCACCTTTGCTTCACCTGCGACCCCTACCAGCCGGGCGAAGCCGACTGGCACCTCACCGACAAGGCCATCGCCATCCTGCTGGCCAACAACCTCCGGGTGGAGGTGCTGACCAAGGGCGGCACGCTGGCTGAGCGCGACCTGCCCCTGCTGGCCAGCCGGCCAGGCAACCGCTTCGGTATCACCTTGACAGGGTTGCATCCCAACCATGCCCTGAAATGGGAGCCTCGGGCGGCCCTGCCAGTCCGTCGCCTTGGCGCCCTGGCCGAGGCCTGCCACCTAGGCATCAGCACGAAGGTATCCCTGGAGCCGGTTCTCTTCCCTGCGCATACCTTGGAGTGCATCCGCATCGCAGCCCGTGTCACCGACCACTTCGCCGTGGGACGCTGGAACGCGGGCTCCGCTGGCTGCCAGATCGTCTGGCCCGCCTTCCGTGCCCAGGTCGTTGAGCTCCTGGAGTCCCTGGGCTATCGCCGGTTGACCAACCCCCACGCCCCGCGCGAGGGGAAGCGCACCTACTACATCAAGCACGACTTGGCGGTGGCAGCATGAGCGGACAACGCGGTCCCTGGAACCAGGTGCATAGCGGGCGGGCCTTCTATCCCCTGGACCCCCGGCCCGAGGACGTGGACCTGGGCGACATCGCCCACGCCCTGGCCAACCTCTGCCGCTACAACGGCCATAGCCGGCGCTTCTACTCCGTGGCCGAGCACAGCGTGCACGTCTCCCGCGCCTTGCCCCCCGGCCTGGCTCTGTGGGGTCTACTGCATGACGCCGCCGAGGCCTACCTGGGCGACTTCACCCGCCCCCTCAAGCAGGCCGTGCCCGAGATCAAGACCGTGGAGGATCTGGTGCTCAAGGCCGTGGCCATGCGCTTGGGCCTGGGCTGGCCCTGCCCGCCGGAGATCAAGCAGGCCGACCTGGCCATGCTGGCCGCCGAGGCCCACCAAGTCATGGCCGTGCCGCCACGCGACTGGTGGCTGCCCGAGCCGCCTTTGGCCGCGACAGTGGAGTTCTGGCCGCCGGCCAAGGCCGAGAGCATGTTCCGCCTGCGCTACCTGGAGATCACTTCCCCCAGCAAGGAGGCCGTGTCATGACCCAAGACCAAGACCCCGATACCCTGGTCTGGCGCCACGATATGCAGACCTGGCGCGCCGAGATGGACCGCCACGCCCACCAGCGCCGCCGCCAGATCATCATCAACGCCTTGGTCCTGCTGCTGGTGGGCCTGCTGATCTGGGCCGTCTGGCCTCGCACGGCCGGGGCCACTGGCCTACACCTGGACTGCCCCGCCAGCGTGTATTTTTCGCCACGTGGCGGGGCCGAGGCGGCCCTAGTGCGCGAGATCGGCGCGGCGCGCCAGTCCGTCCACGTCCTGGCTTTCAGCTTCACCTCCCAGCCCATTATCACAGCCTTGCGGCAGGCTGCCGCGCGAGGGGTGGCGGTGGCCGTGGTGGTGAACAAAAGCCAGGACAGCGCGCGCTACGCGGCCCTGCGGCAAGGCCTTCCAGTGCGCGTGGATTGGGCGCATGCCATTGCCCACAACAAGGTAATGATTCTCGATGAGGCCACGGTGGTCACCGGCAGCTTCAACTTCACCAAGAGTGCTGAACAACGAAACGCCGAGAATCTGGTCATCGCCCGCTGCCCCAACCTGGCCCAGCTCTACCTGCGCGACTGGGAGAAGCACCAGGCCCACAGCGTGGCGCCAGGGCAGAGGCCGGCCAAGAAGCGGGTCAAGGCGAGCATCGGGGGTGGGCGGTGAACCAACTCGCGGAAGCTGTCAAAAAGGTTGTGGCACACCCCGACTATTTCCTGGAGTGCCCAGGCGATGACGACGGCAACCCCTGCCAACAATGCCGCGAGCGAAAGGAACTAGTGGCCGCCATCGTCGCTTATGAAAATCGGCACGCACCCGAACAGGGCTCCCACCGCGAGGCCTTGTTGGCCGTGGCCGAGGCCGCTACGTGGCTCAGCGAGGTGGACGCGGCCTATTGCTTCATCTCGCCAGGCATCTATGGCCTGGACCAACTCTACGACGATGACGAGATCACCCAGGCTCGGCGCCAGGTCATCCACAACCGCGAAGATTGCGCCCGCTGCTTGGCAGCCGAGCGCTCAAGGGCTTGGGCCAGGCTGGATGCCGCCTTGAATGCTCTGTGCCCGACGTTTGAAGTCGAGGAATGCGGTGCCTAACCAACCGCACCCCCAGGCGGTCGGGGACACCATTTGGCCCGCCCTGCGCCAACGCCTCCTGGAGGTTTTGGAGCCGGAAGAACACCTGCTCTGGATTGACCCCCTGGCCGTGGCCGAGGCCGGCCCGGGCCGCATGCTGCTGGCATGCCCCAACGCCTTCCATCTGCGTTGGGTGCGCGACAACCATCTCGCCGCCATCAAGGGCCTGGCCGGCCCGGTCGAGATTTCCTTGACCGTGAACACCGAGGCCCCCACAGTGCACGCCACGCCCCAAGGCGTAGACAAATCAGCCCCTATTGTGAACACCCCTGGTCCCAGCCTGCCCAACGGTGGCGGCCCCCGCCAGCTTGACCTGCCCAGGCTAACGGGGGGGCTGCCCCGGCTCAATGCCCGCTTCCGTTTCGAGACTTTCGTTGCCGGCGCCGGCAACGAGTTCGCGCTAGCCGCGGCCCAGGCCTTGGCCCAGGGCCAGCGGCTCGTGTCCAACACGCTTTTCCTGGTCTCGGATACCGGCCTGGGCAAGAGCCACCTAGCTCAAGCCGTAGGTCGTCAGGTCCTCACGGACCTGCCGGGTCGGCGCGTGGCCTACCTCACGGCCGAGGACTTCGCCAATCAGATGATCTCGGCACTGCGTAACAAGCGCATTGACGACTTCAAGGATCGCTTCCGCCGGGGGTGTGACTTGCTACTGTTGGAGGAAGTACAGTTCCTGGCCGGCAAGGACAAGACCCAGGATGAATTGGGCTACACCCTGGATGCCCTACTTGACGCCGGCAAGCGCGTGGTTTTCACCGGACAGCAAGCGCCAGAGCGGATCAAAGGCTTGAAGCCCCATCTGGCCAGCCGCCTGGGCTGCGGCCTCACCGCGCCCATCGAGGCGCCAGACCTACCCACGCGGGTGCGCATCCTTCAGGCCCTGGCCCAAGTCCAAGGCACCTCGGTTGATCTGCAGGTCCTGGAGTGCCTGGCCGAGCGCAGAACCCAGGACGTGCGGCGCCTGCAATCAGCCCTGATCGGCCTACTAGCCAAGGCCAGCCTAACCCGCCGCCCTCTAGACCTATCGCTGGCCGAGGAAGTCCTGGGGCAGCTAGCCAGCGATCTGCGCCGACTGACCCCCGAGCGCATCCGCGACCAGGTGGCCCAGGTCTATGGGCTCACATCGGCGGTCTTGACCGGCCGAAGCCGGCGCCAGTCCATCACCCGCCCGCGCAACCTGGCCCTGTACCTCTGTCGCCGGCACACCGAGGCCAGCTACGCCGAGTTGGGCCGGTTCTTCAACCGCGATCACTCCACGGTGATGTACGGCGTTGATCAGATGGAGCGGGCTCTGGCGGTAGAGCCCCGCCTGAGCCAGGAGATAGCCTTCCTTGAACAAAGATTGGGAGTGGGGAGGTAATTGTGCCCGGTTATTACATCCCAGGCCTCACGAGGAGAATTTTGAAGGGCGCTGAGTTTCGCGGCGTCTCAACCATTCAAGGGCTGCTCAACATCATCTCCAAGCGCGCCAAGAGCGACACCGCAGCCGCCGATGTTTTTTACGGGATCATTGGAATCTTGGAGCCTATGGGGTGTGGCATGCCCCACTGCAAAGCCTTTGGCGGGGTCGGAGCCTTCTGCATGTGCAACCTTGGGCGCGTTCCTGCTAACTGCAAGGAATACCGTCAGTACCAACACCGTAAGCGTGTGCGGGGCGCCAAAAAGGCAGCGAAAGAAGTATGAGCAAAAGGGTGGGGCGCGACGCCCCCAGGCACGCTTTGGTCCTGGCCGTGTTGGCGCACGGCCAGGACCCGGACACACCGACCCAGCGAGGGCCTTCCACGCAGGCCCTCCGAGGCCCGCGCGCCGGCGCGCCGCGGCAACAGCCGCGCTCCACCCGGCGCCAGACTACACCCGGCGCGTCTGCCACTCAAGCGCCGCCTCGGAGGATGCCCCATGGCCAAAAGTCCCGTTGCCTGGCTGGGCGGAAAGGCCCGGCTGGTCTCCAAGCTGCTCATGCTCTTCCCTCCGCACCACGTCTATGTGGAGGCCTTCGGCGGGGGTGCCTGGGTGCTCCTGGCCAAGGAGCCTTCGCCGGTGGAGGTTTATAACGACTTGGACTCCAGGCTCGTCAACTTCTTCCGCGTGCTGCGCGACCCCGAGCAAGCCCCGCGCCTGTTCTGGCTCTGCGCCCACACGCCCTACAGCCGCGAGGAATGGCGCTCCTGCCGCGACACCTGGGCCGAGTGCGACGACCTGGTGGAGCGGGCCTGGCGCTGGTTTGTGATGGCCCGGCAGGGCTTCGGCGGGGCCACCCACTCCTGGGGCTCGGTGGTGTCCGCCAGCAACGCCGGCCAGGCCGAGACCACCTCCTCCTGGCTTTCGGCCATCGGCCGCCTGCACGCCGCCCACGAGCGCCTGCTGGCCGTGCAGGTTGAGCACCAGGACGCCCGCGCCCTGATCCCCCGCTACGATACCCCGGAGACCCTCTTCTACCTCGACCCGCCCTATGCCCCCGCCACCCGCCAGGGCGGCGGCTACCGCCACGAGCTGGGCATGGACGACCACCGCGACCTGGTGGAGATGCTCCTGGGCCTGGCCGGCATGGTCATCCTCAGCGGCTACGACCACGCCGTGTACCGGCCCCTGGAGCGCGCCGGCTGGGACAAGCGCCAATTTCTGGTCACCTGCTCGGCGGCAGGACGCACCCGGGCCACGGGCCTCCAGGGCCAGGGCCACGTGCGAGAGCAGCAGCAGCGGGTGGAGTGCGTGTGGATTTCACCGGCCGCCACCGCCCGCCGGCGCGCGGCCAGGATCGAGCTCGGGGCGGGGCCTGGGCCGCTGTTTGGAGGCGAGACCTAGATGCCCTACCTTCTCTGCCAGGCCGACGCCCGGGCCATCCCGTTGCGTGACGAGTCCGTGGACTGCGTGGTCACCAGCCCGCCCTATTGGGGCCTGCGCGATTACGGCGTGGCCGGGCAGATTGGCCTGGAGCCGCTCCACGACTGCATGGGCTGGGCCACGGGCCAGGCCTGCGGCAAGCCCTGGGCGCGCATGGTGGAGCACACCAAAGGGCCAGACCGGCCCAATCGCCGGCAAGGGCGCAGTGGAGATACGATCAGAGAAGCTCACGGGCAGGACGCCCGCGCGGGCAAGCGCATCACTCTTTTGTCCACCACCACCGGCTGGCAGCCCACCTGCGACTGCGGCGCCGGCCACAGCGTGCCGGCCATAGTGCTCGACCCCTTCTTGGGCAGCGGTACAACCTGCCGCGTGGCGGAACGTCTGGGCCGCCACGCCGTGGGGCTCGACTTGTCCTGGGCCTACCTCAGCGAGATAGCGGCCCCGCGCTGCGCAGCCCCGATGCAGCAGCCGCTGGCAGGGATGGCCTAGTGTCCTGGGCTCTGGAAAACCTCACCCAGGCCCAGCGCGAGGCCGAGTGCCTGGCCCTGCTGGCCGCCGCCGGCCGCTCGGTCACCGGCCGGGCCAAGGGTGATATCCAGGCCCGCTGCCCCTTGCCGGGGCATGAGGACAAGAACCCCTCCTGGGGCTACAGCCCCGTCAAGGACCTGTACGCCTGCGGCTCCTGCCCCGGCGGCGACCTGGTGCACCTCTACGCCGAGATTCGCGGCCTGACCGACGCACAAGCCCTCCTGGCCCTCAAGGCCAAGTATCTGGGGCAAGAACCCTCGCGGCGGGGAGATCGCCCAGCCAGCCGCGAATCAGGCGGCCAGGCGGCCCCCAAGAAGCCCGACCTGGTCATCGACGAGGATGAGTGGTCCCAGGCCCAGCCCCTCACCGAGAACTGGCTCCAGGGCCTGGAGCAAAAGCGCGGCTGGTCCCGCGAGGTGATCCAATCCCTGGACCTGCGCCTGTGGGTCAACGACCGCGACCGCCAGCGCCCCTGGGCGCCGCCCCCCGGCCGGGTGGCCATCCCTATCCACGACGGCGGCGGCCGGCTGGTTAACGTGCGCCTCTATCTGCCCGGCGCCACCGAGCACAAAATTTTTAGCTGGTACCAGGGGCCCAAGGGCCAGGAGCGCGTGAGCTACGGCGCCATGCGCCTGTTCCCCAGCCCCATCCGCTGGCGCAACGAGCCCCTCTGGCTTTGCGAGGGCGAGGCTGACTGCCTGTGCGCGCTCAGCCACGGCCTTAATGCGGCCACCAAGACCGGCGGGGGCAAGTCCAGCCTCAAGGACCACCTGGACTACTTCACAGGCCGCGACGTGGTCATCTGCTACGACGCCGACCAGGTGGGGGCCAAGGGCTCCGAGCGCAACGCCCTGGAGCTGGCCAAGGTGGCCAAGTTGGTGCGGGTGATCCAGTGGCCGGCCTTCATGCTGGGCTCGGACGGCGAGCTGCCCAAGGACCACGGCCAGGACGTCACCGACTGGTTCGTGCGCCACGGCCGCTCAGCGGGCGAGCTCCGGGATCTCCTGGCCTCGGCCCGGGCCGTGGAGGCCCCGGCCGAGCCCGAGCCGGAGGAAGAGTTGGACTTCCCCCGGCGCTTCTTCCGCAAGAGTAAGAGCGGGCATCAGAGCTTCAAGCCCGCCCTGCTGGCCAAGGAGATTCGGGAGGAGTTGGAGCTGATAACCGACCCGGAGACCGACCAGCTCTATCGCTGGAACGGTCAGCACTGGCAGATCACCAAGGACTCCGAGATCATCATGACCGCCCTCAAGAAGCTGGGCATCGAGGCCTCCACCTCCCGGGCCAACGACGCCTGCGCCCAGGTCAAGCATTTGTCCCTGCTGCCCCAGGGCGCGGCCCTCAACGCCGACCCCGACCTGCTGTGCCTGCAAAACGGCGAGTTCAACCTGGCCACCGGCGAAATCATGCCCCATAGGCGCGAGCACTACCTGACCTACCAGCTCCCCATCGCCTTCGACCCCCGCACCCCCCTGGCGGCCCCCCGCTGGGAGACCTACCTGCAGGAGTCGCTGCTGCACCCCGAGACCCTGCCCGAGCTACAGGAGTTCTTCGGCTACTGCCTCACCCGCGACGTGCGCTACCACAAGGCCCTCATCCTGCAGGGCCCGGGGCGGGACGGCAAGAGCGTGTGTCTGGGGGTGCTGCGCGCCCTGGTGGGTCAGGACAACTACTCGGCCGTGGCCCTGGCCCAGCTCGACGACCAGAACTACCGGGCCATGCTCTTCGGCAAGCTGCTCAACGTGGACGCCGACATCGAGGGGCCGGCATTCTATTCGGGCTACTTCAAGAAGATCACCGGTGGCGACCCGGTGAGCGCCGCCTTCAAGTACGAGCACCCCTTCAACTTCGTCCCCACAACCAAGCTGGCCTTCAGTTGTCAATCATTCCCTCGCGTACTGGACAACAGCTATGCCTTCTACCGCCGCGTGCTACCCATCAAGTTCGAGTTCAAGGGCCGAGCCCGCGACCCGACCCTACAGGATCGGCTCCTGGAGGAGCTGCCGGCCATCTTCGGTTGGGCCTGGGTAGGCCTGGCCAGGTTGCGCGCCCGCGGCGAGTTCCAGGAGACCCCGATCACCAGCCTGGTCCTGGATGAGTACCGGCGCAGCAACAACCCCGTCCTGGGCTTCGTGGAGGAGGATTGCTCCGACGAATGGGCCAACGGGGAGCCGCCGGAGATAACCAAGCAACGGGTCTATGACGCTTATGCCACCTACTGCAAAAAGCGCGGCTTCGGCCCCCTCAACGCGGTGCATCTGGCCCGCGAGCTCAGGCGGATTTTGCCTAAGCTCACGGACACCACGCACCGCATCGAGGGCAAGAAGGTGCCGCACTGGGTGGGCATCAGCCTGGTGGGGCAGGTCTAGCATGGCCGCCCCTCATCCCCGCACCCCCTGGCGGATGTTGCCGCCCAGACGGGGTCCCCGGCCGGCGCAGCCGGCTGGGGTGATCGGCAGGTCTGTGGCCTGCCCTGGAGGGGGTAATGGCGGGGGTATGGCCGGAGTAAACGCGAGTTACCCCGCCCAGGTTGCGTCTTGTGTTTTCGGCTGGTTGCCTGCCATGGTCGAGGTGGAAGGGGTAAACCGGCGCTCTTTGCGCATGCGCGCGCCCGCCCGTGCGTGTAGGGCCAGCCGCCGCAATTCAGCCGGAATGTACTTTGCTTCAAGTTACCCCTTCCACCCCTACCAGGCTAAGGGATTCAAGGGCTTAGGGCCTGTGTTACCCCGAACTTACTGCGGACTTACCCCGGCCAAGGCGGGGCAAGTCGTTGATTATGCTTGGTAGTTACCCCCACCAGGAGCCCGCATGAGCCTGTCGCAGCAATTCCCCGAGTTGTTCGCCCTGCACGGCGGGGCCGGGTCTCAGCCTGCGGCCGGCTTGGCGGGAGCCGACGCGGTGCCGGGCTCGGACGCGGCCTGGGCCGGGATGCTGGCCGCCATCCCCGCCGGCCCGGGCAAGGCCGCGCTGCTGGAGCTGCTGGCCATCGTGGCTGCCCACCCGGTCAAGGTCTGGGGCCAGCAGCAGGAGGGGAGTTGGGTCTGCGGCATCGAGGCCGAGGAGTCCTGGAAGGACGCCAACGCCGCGCTGTGGGGCAAGGCGCGGGGGCTCTGGGCGCGAGCCCTGGGCGTGCTGGCCGGCCACTGCCAGGAGCACCTGCCCCTGCAACGGGTCGCGGCGGGTCCTTCCCGGGCAAATCCGGGAGCGGGTCAAACGACTCCCGGGGCTTGACCGTCTTTGGGGAAAAAACGAGGCTGGAAAAATGGAAGTTGCCAAGGATAGCAAGATGTTAGCTGCAGAACTCCACGAGCGGGCCAGGCCCCGGGGCCTCACAACCTCGGCCGTGGCACAGGCGTTCAGGCCGGAATTGCTGGACGCCCCGGCCAGCCGAGCCTTGCTGGTGGAGCTACTGCACCCCGGCGAGCCAGCCTGCCCATCCTGCAAGACCCCTGTGCCAGAACGCCGGCGCGCGGGATTCTTGGCGTGGGGCCGAGTCACCTGCCCCGGTTGTGGGCGCACCTACGGACCCACCTCCGGCACCGTCATGGCTGGCTGCAACCTGGACCCGCGCCAGGTGCTGCTGATCGCGCTGGGCCTGGCCATGGGCCTGGACAACGGCGCGCTGGCTGGCCTGGCCCATGTGAGTTCCGAGACGGCGCGCATCTGGCGGGCACGCCTGGCCCAGGAGCACGCCCAGGCATGAACGGCGAGCTGCCCATGGCTTCGGCGACGGCGCCCGACCCGGCCCAGGAGGCGCAGGCCCCACACCCAGGCTTTGCCAACCCGAGCGAGGCGCAGGTCTACCTGGACGCCGCCGGCTGGAAGATATCGCAAAGCACCATCTACATCCATGCCAAGGCCGGCAAGCTGCGCCCCGGGCCAGACGGCAGCTACACCCTGGAGGCCGTGGAGGCCTACGCCAAGAAAAACCTGCGCCTCAAGGACGGCAGCCGACCCAAGGACAAGGCCTCTCGCCTGCAAGAGGAGAAACTGCAAGCCGAGGTGGAGCGCACCAAGGAACAGGCCAAACGCGAGGCGCTCAAAAACCGAATCCTAGAGGGCACCTTCATCACCCGCGCCCAGTACGAGCAGGACCTGGCCGACCGTGCCCGCCTGCTGAGATCGGACGCCATCAACTTCTTCCGCACTTCCATTGACAGCCTGATCGCGCTGGTGGGCGGAGACCCAGCCACCGCCGCCCAGGCCTTGGCCTGGTGCGAGGAGCGCGTGGAGGAGTGGCTGGACAGGTATGCCCGCGAAGGCGAGATCAGGCCGGCGGCGGTGGAACCGCTCGCCAACCGGAGTGATGGCAACTGATGCTGCTGGCCCAAGCCCATCCACAAACCCAACCACTCTTCCCGACCGTGTTTCTCACGCCGGCCGAGATGGAGGTCTTTCGCCGGCGCGAGAAGCTGACCGTATCACAATGGGCCGAGAAGCACCGGGCGGTCATTGACGGACCTTGGGAGGGGACCTGGAAAAACACGCACACGCCTTACCTGGTGGAGCCCATGGACACCTGGGGGAGGATAGGCGTGCGCCGGGTGACCATCGTGGCCACCCCCCAGAGCGGCAAGAGCCAGGTGGCCTACAATTGCTGGGGCTATGGCGTGCATTACAAGCAGGCCGACGCCATGTTCGTCCTGGCTGACCAGGCGACGTCTGAAAAAATCGCCACCCAGCGCCTGCACAAGATCATCAAAAAATCATCGGTGCTGCGTGCCCTCATCCCCGAAACAGGCAACCCCCTGACCAAGAGCCTGATAGCCCTGCGCGGCAGCCTGACCCACATGGCCTGGGCCGGCAGCGACGCCAGCCTGGCCTCCTTCCCGGTGGAGCATGTGTTCCTCGACGAGACGGACAAGTACCTGAGTTGGTCGCCCAAGCAAAAAGAGGCCGACCCGGTCAGCTTGGCCGAGGCGCGCATCACTACCTTCCGTTACACCGGCAAGAGCCTAAAGACCAGCACCCCCACCTTGGAGCAAGGGTACATCTGGCAGGCCCTGCTCAACTCCCAGGAGGTGCGCTGCTACACGGTGCGCTGCCCCAAGTGCGGGCGCGCCCAGATCATGCGCCATGAACAGGTTCGGTGGGATACGCAGATCGTTGACCCCAACCGCCTGGAGGCCGAGGGTCTAGCCTGGTATGAGTGCGAGCACTGCGGCGACCCCTGGCATGAAGCCAAGCGCACCCAGGCCGTGCACGCGGGGCTTTACGCCACCATGCGCTGGAGCCGGGAGGCCCTTTGGTGGAAGCCCGCCGATTCGCTGGTGTCCCCGACCAGCGTGGCGTTTTGGTTCAACGCCTTCGTGAGCCCCTTCGTGAGCCTGGGCGAGATCGCCGCG
>JACQYR010000113.1:7077-22040 GCA_016208115.1 Desulfarculus sp. | reverse complement strand
GTGGCTCAGCCGCCGCCTGGCCGGCCGCTTCGAGACCGTGGCCGAGGGCGCCCGCCGCATCGCCTCGGGCCAGGAGGTAGAGCATTGGCCCGGCTCCAGCATCCGCGAGTTCCAGGCCCTGGCCGGCGACCTGCGACACATGGCCCAGGCCGTGCGCCAGCGCGAGGAGTCACTCAGGCTCTCCGAGGCCAAGTTCCGGCGCCTGGCCCAGTCCTCGCCGCTGGGTCTGCACCTTTACCAGCTTATGCCCGGCGGGCGCCTGGTCCTTAGCGAGGCCAATCCGGCCGCCGACGCCATCCTGGGCTTGGACCACCGCCAGATCCTGGGCCGTGGCATCGAGGAGGCCTTCCCCGGCCTGGCCGCCGGGCCGGCGCCGGCGCGCTTCCGGGAGGTGGCCAGCCAGGGAGGCCTGTGGCAGGACGACCAGGTGGCCTACCGCCACGGCAGCATCAACCGCGTCTTCGAGGTGCGGGCCTTCCAGGGCGAGCCAGGCCAGGTGGCGGTATTGTTCAACGACATCACCCAGCGCAAAGGGGCCGAGGAGGCCATTCGTCAGAGCGAGGCCACCCTGCGGGGGATCTACCGGGCCTCGCCCGCCGGCATCGGCATGATCAGCTTCCCCGGAAGACGCCTGCTCTGGGCCAACGAGCGCATGGCCGAGATGAGCGGCTACAGCCTGGAAAACGAACTGATCGGGCTGGCCTCCCGGCGGGGCTACCCCAGCCAAGAGGAATACGAGCGCGTGGGGCGGCTCATCGAAGAAGGTATCCGCAGCCAAGGCGTGGCCTCGGTGGAGACCCAAATGGTGCGCAAGGACGGCTCCCTCATGGACGTGCTCATCAAATGCGCCCCCCTGGAACCCCGCGACCCCTCCGCCGGCCTGGTGTTCATGTTGCTGGATGTCACCGAGGCCAAGCGCCTGGCCCGCGACAAGGCCGAGCTGGAGGCGCGCCTGCGCCAGGCCCAGAAGATGGAGGCCGTGGGCACCCTGGCCGGCGGCATCGCCCACGACTTCAACAACATCCTGGCCATCATCATGGGCAACGCCGACATGGCCCGCGACGAGGTCCCGGCCCAGGGACCCCAGGCCGAGATGCTGGGACGCATCCTGAGCGCCTGCCAGCGCGGCAAGGGCCTGGTCAAGCAGATACTGGCCTTCAGCCGCCAGCGCGGCCGCCAGCCCCTGGCCATGGACCCGGCCGTCATCTGGAAAGAGACCTTGAAGCTTTTGAAGGCCACCCTGCCGGCCAACATCAAGATAGAGCAGCGCCTGGCCTTCGGAGGATCATGCCTGCTGGCCGACCCCACCGAGCTGCACCAGATGCTGATGAACCTTTGCGCCAACGCCGCCCACGCCATGGGCCAGGACGGCGGCATCCTGACCGTGGAGCTGACCGAGGTGGGCCTGGAGGAGGACGCCAGGACGCTGGACCTGGCCCCGGGCAGGTACTTCAGCCTGAGCGTGCGCGACACCGGCCAGGGCATGGACCAGGCCACCCGCGAGCGCGTCTTCGAGCCCTACTTCACCACCAAGGCCCCCGGCGAGGGCAGCGGCCTGGGCCTGGCCGTGGTGCACGGCCTGGTGCAGGCCCTGGGCGGGGCCATAAGCGTGCACAGCCAGCCGGGGCGGGGCGCGACCTTCCAGATACTCCTGCCGGTGGCTCCGCAGGCGGCGGCCGCGCCCCCCACCACCGACAGCCAGCCCGCCAGCCGGGGCTCGGGCCGCGTCCTGCTGGTGGACGACGAGCCCGAGGTCCTGGCCCTGGGCCGGCACATGCTGGGCCGCCTGGGCTACGTGGTCATTCCCCATGCCAACGGCGCCCTGGCCTGGCAGGCCTTCCAGGCCGACCCCGGGACCTTCGATGCCGTGGTAACCGACCAGGCCATGCCCGAGATGACCGGCCTAATGCTGGCCCGGCGCATCCGCTCCCTGCCCTCGCAGGTGCCCATCATACTCTGCACCGGCTTCATGGAGCCCAGCCTGGATCAAGAGATCCAGGAGTTGGGCATCGCCGAGGTCATCAACAAGCCCTATTCCAAGGCGCGCCTGGCCACGGCCGTGCAACGCGCCCTGTCCGGCGGCCAACCCTCACCTGGTCCCTAGGAATTCACTCGGGTCTTATGCCCCGGCCCGTCCTGTGGTATTTTGAAAAGGTAACGACGTCCAGCGGAAGGGATCGGCCGTGTCCGTCATTTTGATCGTGGACGATGATCCGCTCATCCGGGAGACCCTGGCCGCCCTGGTGGCCAAGCTGGGGCACCAGGCCCTCCTGGCCCCGGACCTGGCCCAGGCCCTGGCCCTGGCCGCCGAGTGTCCGCTGGACCTGGTGCTCTTGGACGTGCAGTTGCCCGACGGCAGCGGCCTGGAGAGCCTGCCGGCCCTGAAGTGGAGCCCCTCCGAGCCCGAGATCATCATCCTCACCGGCCACGGCGACCCCGACGGGGCCGAGCTGGCCATCAACAACGGCGCCTGGGACTACCTGGAGAAACCGGCCTCCACCCAGGAGATCAAGCTGACCCTGCAACAGGCCCTGGAGTTTCGGCGCCAGCGCCGGGCGGGGCGCTCCCTGCCGGCCCTGGACCGCCGCGACCTGGTGGGCTCCAGCCCGGCCATGCGGGCCTGCCTGGAGGTCACCGCCCAGGCCGCGGCCAGCCTGGCCAACGTGCTTATCACCGGCGAGACCGGCACCGGCAAGGAGCTGGTGGCCTGGGTCATCCACGACAACGGCCCCCGCCGCGCCCGCCCCTTCGTGGTGGTTGACTGCGGCTGCCTGCCCGAAAACCTGGTGGAGAGCCTGTTGTTCGGCCACGAGCGGGGGGCCTTCACCGGCGCCAACCTGCCCCAGGAGGGGCTGTTGGGCCAGGCCGACGGCGGCACCCTCTTTCTGGACGAGGTGGGCGAGCTGCCCCCCAGCGTGCAGAAGTCCTTCCTGCGCTGCCTGCAAGAAAAGCGCTTCCGCCCCCTGGGCAGCCGGCGGGAGCAGCACAGCGACTTTAGGCTCATCGCCGCCACCAACCGCGACCTGGAGCGCATGGTGGCCGAGGGCACCTTTCGCCAGGACCTGATGTTCAGGCTCAAGTCCCTGGTCATCGAGTTGCCGCCCCTGCGCGAGCGTCTGGACGACCTGGGGGAACTGGCGGCCCACCACCTGGAGCGCATCTGCCAGCGGGCCGGGCTGCCCCCCAAGTACCTGGCCCCCGGGGTGCTGGAGACCCTGGGGCGCTACCATTGGCCCGGCAACGTGCGCGAGCTGGTCAACGTCCTGGAGAGCGCCGTGGGGGCGGCCTCCGGTCAGGAGGAAATCTCGGTCTTCCACCTGCCGGCCTATTTCCGGGCCAAGCTGGCCCGCCGGGCCGTGGGCGGCAAGTCCGCCACCGCCTCTCCGGACGTCTCCGCGCCTCCACCACCCCAGGCCGGCTTGACGGCGGCCCCGGCCCCCGCCGCCCCCATCTCCCCGTCCCGGCAAGAGGCGGCGGACCCGGCCTATCCGGGCGGCCTGCCCTGCCTCAAGGACTTCAAGGAATCCCTGGCCAACCAGGCCGAGCGGCAGTATCTGCACAGCCTGGTACGGCATAGCGGCGGCGACATCCACAGCGCCTGCCAGATGGCGGGGGTCTCTCGCGGCCACCTCTACGCCCTGCTCAAAAAGCACAACCTGACGCTGTTCAAACAGGTTTCGCTGCAAGACCTCGCCGCCGAGGACGCCTAGTCGCCCCGCCCGCCCGCCCCAGGTGTCCTCTGGCGGCGGACAGTCGTGCGCCCCGGCCTGACCAGAGGCGTGCCGGCCAGGGGGCCTTGCGGAGGTCAAGCGATGCAACCATCTGGCATCATTGGTAATGATCTGGCGGGCTCCGCTGGCACCTGCTTTGCTTTACTCAAAGGGGCAGAGTTGGCTACAAGCTGGAGATCAGGCCATGCTATTGCTCTGCTGCCTGCCCGGAGAGATAGAGATAACCTCGCGCCTGCTGGGCGCCGTGGCCAACCTGCCCGGCCATCCCCAGGTGGAGGTGCTCAAGAGCGCCGCCGCCCTGGGGCCGCGCCTGCAACAACCCCGCCCCCAGTGCCTCTTATGCCTGGCCCTGGCCCCCTCGCGGGAGGACCTGGCCAGCCTGTTGGATGTGGCCCCCCTGCTGCAAGACATCCCCCTGGTGCTGGTCTTGCCCGACGAAGAGCCCCAGACCCTGGCCCAGGCCCATCGTCTGCGCGCCCGCTACCTCACCTCCCTGCAACGTCCCGAGGCCCCCCAGATGATCGCCGCCGTGGTGGGCCGCATGATCGAGAAGTACAACCGAGCCTGGGATACCCAACAAGCCTGCTAGCCGGCGCCGGCCGCGCCCGGCTTCATCCCCTAATCTGGAGGTCAAGACATGGCGACGTTATCACGGGGGGAAACAAGGAGTTCGCGCTTCAGCCTGCGCCTGCGCATCCTGGGTCCCACCGGCCTGTTGGTGGTGCTGGTCCTGGGGCTGATCGCCGGCCTGACCTACCACTACACCCGCCAGGCGCTCACCAGCGCCACCACCGACGAGCTGACCCAGTTGGCCCAATCCAAGGCCGAGCTGATTGATCTGTGGATCGAGGACGTCAAGGGCATCATGCAGGTCTCGGCCGGACGCGGGGTCTTCGCGGCGGTGCTCAAGGACGACAACGAGAAGACCCGCCAGGTGGCCAACCAGGAACTGCTGGAGCAGGTCAAGAACCTGTACGGCTTCTCCTACATCAATATCGCCAACCCCCAGGGCGAGGTGCGGGCCTCCTCCATCCCCGACTCGGTGGGCAAGATCAAGGTGCCCGACCGCCAGCTGGGGGTGATCTTCGGGGTGCCTGATCTGACCAAGTTCAGCGAGCGCTTCGCCGACAAGGTCAAGGTGGCCCATACCGGCTACATGACCATGTTCGATGACACCGGCACGGTCTTCGCCCACCCCGACAAGTCCCAGATCATGAAGCTCAAGCTAGGCGAGCAGGAGTGGGGCCGCCAGTGGCAAGCCAAGAAGCAGGGCCTGGTGACCTACCAGGCCGGCGGCCAGGAGCAACTGGCCATGCTGCAGGCCTGCACCACCGTGAAGTGGACCGTGGCCATCGCCGCGCCGGCCGCCGAGGTCTTCGAGGAGGCCAACCAGATAACCCGCATCAACCTGGCCCTGGCCCTGGCCGGCACCCTGGCCATCCTGACGCTCTTGTTCCTGGTGGTGCGCTCGGTCACGGGCCCGGTCAACCGCATCATCAAGGGCCTGGCCGAGGGCGCCCAGCAGGTGGCCGGCGCCGCCCACCAGGTGGCCAACTCCAGCCAGTCCCTGGCGGCCGGGGCCAGCCAGCAGGCCGCCTCCCTGGAGGAGACCAGCGCCGCCCTGGAGGAGATGTCCTCCATGACCAACGTCAACGCCGACAACGCCAAGGAGGCCAACCGCCTGGCCGTGGAGACCAACGAGGTGGTGCGGCGGGCCAACCAGACCATGGCCCAGCTCACCCAGGCCATGGGCGAGATAAGCGCCGCCGGCGAGCAGACCGGCAAGATCATCAAGACCATTGACGAAATAGCCTTCCAGACCAACCTCTTGGCGTTGAACGCCGCCGTGGAGGCCGCCCGGGCCGGCGAGGCCGGGGCCGGGTTCGCCGTGGTGGCCGACGAGGTGCGCAACCTGGCCATGCGGGCCGCCGAGGCGGCCAAGAGCACCACCAGCCTGATCGAGGGCACCGTCAAGAAGACCCGCGAGGGCGAGCAACTGGTGGCGCGCACCAACCAGGACTTCGCCGAGGTGGGCAGGAGCAGCGCCAAGGGCTGACCCTGGTGGCCGGCGCGGGCCAGGGCGCGGACAGGCCCGCCGGCGGCCGCCGCCCGTTGCGTGGCCGCCAGGCCCTGCCCGCCCCGGCGCCCCAGGCCTGGCGGGGGGCCAAGGGACAGAAGGACCAGCCCGAGGACTTCCAGGACTTCTAGGCCGACCGCGCCAGTTCGCGCGCCATCAGACGGGGGCCTCTCCACGGGGAGGCCCCGCCCCATTTTTGCCGGCGAGGGGATCGTCCACCCCCTTGCTTTTCCCGCCGGGGGAGGACTAAACTCAGCCTAGATTCCACACCGCCCTTCGCGCGCCTGCTCACCTCTCGCTTGTGCTGTCGGGGCATGGTTCCTAATCCTTTGCCAGGAGTAGGAGACATGAATGCCCTGCTGGTCTATCCCCCCTGCCCCGAAACCTTCTGGAGCTTTCGCCATTCCCTGCCCTTCGCCCGCCTCAAGGCCGCCTCGCCGCCCCTGGGCCTCTTGACCGTGGCGGCCATGCTGCCGCCAGACTGGGCCAAGAAGGTGGTGGACATGAACGTGGCGCCCCTGGACGACCAGGACCTCTCGTGGGCCGACCTGGTGTTCATCAGCGCCATGGTGCTGCAAAAGGACGCCACCCAGGAGGTGCTGGAGCGCTGCCGTGGCTTGAACCGGCGGGTGGTGGGCGGCGGGCCGCTGTTCACCCGCCTGCACCAGGAGCTTAAGGGCGTGGACCACGTCATCGCCGGCGAGGCCGAGGAGGTCCTGCCCCGCTTTTTGGCCGACCTGGAGGCCGGCGGGCCCCAGCCCCTGTACCAGGCCCAGGGCTACCCCGACCTGGGGCTGACGCCCATACCCAGTTGGGAGCTTATAGACCTGTCCAACTACCGCACCCTGTTGGTGCAGTTCTCGCGGGGCTGCCCCTTTGACTGTGACTTCTGCGACGTGGTGGCCCTGTTTGGACGGCGGCCGCGCTTCAAGGCCCCGGGGCAGGTGCTGGCCGAGCTGGAGCGCCTGTATCAACTGGGCTGGCGGGGCACGGTGATGATGGTGGACGACAACTTCATCGGCCAGCGCGCCCGCGCCCGGGAGCTCTTGGGGCTCATGGCCGGCTGGCAAGAGCAGCGGCGCCGTCCCTTCAACTTCCTCACCCAGGCCAGCGTAAACCTGGCCGACGACCCCCAGATGCTGGCCCTCATGGCCCAGGCCAACTTCACGGCGGTCTTCCTGGGCCTGGAGACGCCCTCGGCCTCCTCCCTGCAGGAGTGCCACAAGCACCAGAACCAGGGGCGCGACCTCTTGGCCGACGTGCGCACCATCCAGGGCTACGGCCTGGAGGTGATGGGCGGCTTCATCGTGGGCTTCGACGCCGACCCGCCCACCATCTTCAAGGACCAGGTGCGCTTCATCAAGGAGGCGGCCATCCCCACGGCCATGGTGGGCCTCTTGTCCCTGGCCCCGGGCACCCGCCTGTGGGAGCGCATGCGCAATCAGGACCGCCTGCTGGGCCTGACCAGCGGCAACAACGCCATGGATGCCGGGGCGCTCAACTTCGTGCCCAAGATGGGCGCGGCCAAGTTGTTGGAGGGCTACCGTTACGTCCTGGACCGGCTCTACGAGCCCCGGGCCTATTACCTGCGGGTGCTGAAGTTTCTGCGGCGCCGGGGCACGGCCCTCAAGCGCCGCCAGAGACCCCACCACACCCTGCGCCTGGCCGAACTGGCCGCCGCGCTGCGTATCCTGTGGCGCCTGGGTTTTCGGGAGCGGGGCCGCTTAAGCTTCTGGGCCTTATTGGCCCGGGCGGGCTTGCGCGGGCCGGCCCGCCTGGCCGAGGCCATGGGTCTGGCCGCCACCGGCTACCACCTGTGCATGGTCACCAAGAGTTTCCTGGAAGACGCCCCCGCCGCCTCGCGACCCGAGGGGGGTGGTCTGCGCTGAAGGCCCCAGGATGGCGAGGGCGGCCCACAGGCTACTGGCGCCCCGCCTTGACGCGGCTGATGGCCACCTCTTGGCCCGGCGCCAGGTCTAGTTCCAGGTCCTCCTGCAACAAGGCCACGCCGTAGGGCCTGGCCGACATGCCCAGGCGCACCCTGACATAGCCCTCCACCAGCAGACGCAAGCGTTGGCGGCCGGGAGGCACCAGGAAGACCGTGTGGGCCACCAAGCGTTCGCCGGGCTCGCCATGCAGCCACTCCCCCGACTGGGGGGCCAGGGGCAGCAGCCGGCCGTCGCCGGCCACCAGGTACAGGCCCCAGTCCCAAAAGGTGAGCGGGCTGACCTCCCCGCCGTCCTGGGGCAGCAGGCTGCGGTCGGCCGTGCAGTCCAGTTGCACCCGCACCCGGGCCGGCGAGGCGCCCGGGTTCACATAGTATCCTCCGCAGCCGGCCAGGAGCAGCAGGGCCAGAAAGGCCGCGGCCATGGCCAGCCACGGCGGCCACGGCGGGATCACACGGCGATGGTTTTGCATGACAACCCCTCGTTGGAGCGGGCGGGGAAAGGACGAGGCCGGCGCCGCCGCCCCTGGGTAGCCAGGCCCCGAGGAAACGAATTGTGCTTACATTTTACCTGAAGGCCGGCACAAACAGCGGGGGGTTCGTGGGCGCCGGCCCTACCAGCGGCGGTGGTGAAAATTGACCTGGTCGTGGGTCAGGTCCACCAGGGTGTCGCCCTGGTAGATGGCGAAGTGCTTGTTGCGGCAGCTCACGCAGGAGTATTCCACGGTGGTCAGGGCGTTGAGGCCGCGGCTGGTGCCCAGGTAGCCAAGGTTCTCGCTTTGGCAGAAGGGGCACCAGTTGCCGCCCTGCTCCACCCACATGCGCACCTGATCCAAGGAAAGCATGAAGTCCTTGCCGGCCATGGGAGCGCCCCCATTGCTTGATGGTCCACGGCGCCGGCGCGGCGCCATGAATCCAAGATGCCAAGTCATCCGCCGGAATGCAACATCAAGGTAGGCGGCGACTGGCGGGCGGCGGGTCCTCTCTTTGCCGCCAGGGCCAGCCCAGGCCCCAGAACAGCACCAGGGGCATCAGCGCCATGTCGCGCAGGCGGAACAGGGTGCCCCGGTTGAGCACCACGAAGGCCAGCAAGAGCCCCAGCCCCAGCCCCCACAGGGCCAAGGGCAGGGCCAGGTCGGGCCGGCGGCGCGCCTGGGCCGCCACCCCCGGCAGGATGCCCAGCAACAGGGCGTACCACAGGAGCCCCTGGGCCGATACCGCCAGGTTGAAGGCCGTCCAGCGCTCCGAGGCCGGCCAGCGCTGCCAGGGATAGGGGAAGAGCAGGCTGTCGCGCAGTACCCGCGCCAGCCCGCCCAGCAGGGATGCATCGGCGTCGGGGGCCAGGGAATGGCCGGCGAAGCGCTGGAAGCGCTCGCGGTAGACGCCCAGTTCCTCCCACAGCCCCTTGAGGTCCTGGGGTGGCCTGGGCGGTGAGGGGGGCTGGGGGGCCACGAAGGTGGGGTCCAGCTCGGCCCGCCGGGCTAGCTCCTTGTAGGCCTCCTCCTTGCGGCTCTTGGCCTCGAATTGGGTGCGCGGCAGTAGCTCGCCTTGCTCGAAGTACACGAAGTATTCCTGGTGCCAGGGCTTGGTGAGGGCGAAGGCCAGCACCCCCCGGGCCAAGAGCAGGGCCAGGCTGGACCAGGCCGGGCGGGGACCGGCGGCTGCCCAGGGCCACAGGCGGGCCAAGAGGGGCAGGGCGCTCAAGGCCAGCACCACGTAGCCGAAGTAAAAGCGGGTGTAGACCATGAGCGCCGCGCAGACCAGGAAGCCGGCGGCGGCCCACAGGCGCCGGCCCCAGGGCTGGCCGGCCGAGCGCGCCAGGTAGAGCGTCAGGCTCAGCAGGGCGAAGACCAGGAAGAGGCTGGGGCTGTCCTTCATGGGCAGGGCCGACCAGGCCAGGGAGGAGGGCCACAGGCAGATGAGAAGCGCCAGCCCGGCGGCCCGCGCCGGCGGCTGCCCCAGCCCCTCCGGGAGAAACGCCCGGATCACCGTCGCCAACCGCGGGAGAAGCTCCTCGACGCGGGCGCGGGTCTGCGCGCAAGGGCCCGCGGCCGGGGGCTCCCCCGTGAGCAGGGTCATCACCAGGGGGTGAGGCCAGGTGAGGTGATAGACCGCCCCCGCCAGCACCGAGAAGCGGGCCACCATGTGCTCGTGGCGCAGCACCTTGTCAGGGTTGGGATCGGACCAATATTCATCCACCTTGACGGCGCCGATGTGGTAGCCCAGGCCGTCGGGGGCCATAAGGCGCTGGGCCATGGCCGCCACGGGATGGTCGGGATTGGTCTGCTGCCCCCACAGGAAGATGCCCACGCCCAAGAGCAGGCGCAGCAGCACCGCCGCCAGGAGCAGCCGCAAGAACCAGCGTTGCAGCCAGGGCTGGTGGCCGTTGCCGGTTTGGCCGGCTATGGTGGGGTGGTGGCCCATGGCTGTATCTGTAACCGAAAAGCGCGCCGCCGGCAAATCCAATCCCGCCCGGGGCGGCCCGGGGGCTTGCTCCCGCCGGCCAGGCGGGATAAGGTTGGCCAAATCATCAGCGGGCCGGCGGCGCCGGCCGGAAGGCGGGCGTGGCCATGGACAAGGTGGACTTCTTCAGGCACGGCCTGGGACCGGAGGAAAAGGCGGCCTGTCTGGAGGTGCTGGAGGGGCTGTTCATAACCACCGGCGGGGCCTGCGCCCGCTTCGAGGAGGAGTTCGCCGCCTACCTGGGGGCGGGCCAGGCCGTCACCGTGGCCACCGGCACCGCCGCCCTGGAACTGGCGCTCATGGCGCTGGACATCGGCCCCGGCGACGAGGTCATCACCACCCCCATGACCTTCATCGCCACGGCCAACGTCTGCCTGGAGCTGGGGGCCAGGCCGGTGCTGGTGGACGTGGAGCCGGCCACCGGCAACCTGGACGCAGGCCTGGTGGAGGCGGCCATAACCCCCCGCGGCAAGGCCATCCTGCCGGTGCACCTCTACGGCGCCATGTGCGACATGCGCGCCCTAAGGGCCATCGCCGACCGCCACGGCCTCAAGATTGTCAGCGACTGCGCCCACGCCATCGAGAGCCGCCGCGACGGCCTGGGCTCCGCCGACCTGGCCGAGGCCGCCTGCTACAGCTTCTACGCCACCAAGAACATCACTTGCGCCGAGGGCGGGGCGGTGGCCGTGCATGATCCGGCCCTGGCCGAGCGTATCAAGTGCCTGCGCATGCACGGCATGAGCAAGGGCGCCGCCGACCGCTACGTGGGCGGCTTTCAGCACTGGGACATGCTGGAGCTGGGGCGCAAGGCCAACCTGCCCGATGTGCTGGCGGCCATGCTCTCGCCCCAACTGCGGCGGATCGAGCGGATGTGGACGCGCCGCGAGGAGGTCTGCCGGCGCTACGAAGAGGCCTTCGCACCCCTGCCGGGTGTGGACTTCCCCCGGGTGCCGGCCGGCTCCAAAAGCGCCCGCCATCTCTTCACCATCTGGGTGAAGGAGCGCGACCGCTTCCTGGGCGAAATGCAGGCCCGGGGCATCGGCGTGTCGGTGAACTACCGGGCCATCCATCTCTTGAGCTACTACCGCCAACGCTTCGGCTATAAGCCCGGCGACTTCCCGGTGGCCGAGCGCATCGGCGATTCCACCCTCACCCTGCCGCTGTTTCCCACCATAAGCGACGACGAGGTGGCGCGGGTCATCGAGGCCGTGAGCGATGTGGCGGCCCTGCTAAATTGACGTTAGCAAGGGCATCAGGTCAAGGTCGCTTGCTTCGGATGGTCTTGCTTGGTTGGAAAGCAAGAATAAGCGGTTATTTTTTGTGTCCCACTCCACCGCCCGGCCATACTGGCCCTGCCGGTGCGGGTGCCAGCGCGGGTTGGCCTGCTGGCCTGGGCGCGGGGTAAGGGCCGCAGACCCCCGTCGGCTCACCCAGCCTGGATCATAGCGACCCCCTCCCGGTGCCCTAGGAATGGCCGGGCTAGGAGCGGGACACGGGTGCCTGGTGAAGAAATGGCCCAGCGCTCTTGGCCCCAGGATGCCATGGTGAACTATCGCCAGGCGTCAGCTTCACGACCAGCACCAATATCAGTAAGGTTCAACGGGAGCCGGCCGGGTAGGTTTAGCGACAACCCCTCACGACCCGTCATTGCCCGCCGCGGCTCGCGGCCTAGACGGGGAAGTCCACCTTGATCTTGAACATGCGCAAGGAAGGCAGGCTGCATATGTCGGCCACGCCGGTCTGGTTCGCCAACTCGGCCAGATGGGCCTCGATCTCCTGCATGGTCTCGGCGATGAAGGTGAACCAGACGTTGTAGGCGTGGGCCCGGCGGTAGTTGTGGGTCACGCCGGGGTGGGCGTTGACCGCCGCGATGAAGGCCGCGAGCTTGCCCTCGGGCACCTTGGCGGCGCAGAGGGTGGAGGCGAAGCCCAGGCGGGCGCTGTTGAAGTTGCCGCCGATGCGCCGGATGATGCCCTTCTCTTTAAGCCGGGCGATGCGGGCGATGACCTCGTCCTCGCTCAGGTTAAGCTCGCGCCCCAGCTCCAGGAAGGGCCGCTGGGCGATGGGCAGGTGGGACTGGATGGCCCGCAGTATGGCCTTGTCAATGTCGTCCATGCCTGGCTCAATCCGCGGCTAAGCTGGTTCATTGAAAACTGGGGAGCCCCCCCGGCGGGAGGGCTCCCCGGGTCTATCAGGCCACCTTCACCACCCAGCCGAAGGGATCGGGCCGGGTGCCCAACTGGATGCCGACGATCTCGTCGTAGAGGCGCTTGGTCAGCGCCCCGGTGCCGCCTTGGGCCACCTGGTACTCCTGGCCCTGGTAGGCGATGGAACCCACCGGGCTGACCACGGCCGCCGTGCCGGTGCCGAAGGATTCCTTCAGGGCGCCGGATTTCTGGGCCGCGATCACCTCGCCGATGGTCAGGCGGCGCTCGTTGACGGTCAGCCCCCAGTGCCGGCAGAGCTGGATCACCGAATCGCGGGTGACCCCGGGCAGGATGGTGCCGCCCAGGGGCGCGGTGATGACCTCGTCGCCGATGACGAAGAAGATGTTGGAGGTGCCCACCTCCTCGATGGTTTCTTTGTCGCAGGCGTCCAGCCACAGCACTTGGGTGTAGCCCTTGGCGTGGGCCTGCTCGGCGGCGAGCAAGCTGGCCGCGTAGTTGCCGCTGGTCTTGGCCTCGCCGGTGCCGCCCCTGGCCGCGCGCACGTAGTTCTCCTCCACGTAGATCTTCACCGGGCTGAAGCCCTCGGGGTAGTAGGCCCCCACCGGCCCCACGATGATGAAGAAGAGGTACTCGCCGCTGACCTTGACCCCCAGGGCCGCCTCGGTGGCGATGATGGTGGGGCGCACGTAGAGGCTGGTGCCGGCGGCGCGGGGGATCCACTCCTGCTCCACGCGGATGAACTCCAGGAGGTATTCCAGGGCCTGGTCCACCGGCACCTCGGGGATGCACATGCGCCGGCTGGAGCGGTTGAGCCGCTCCAGATTGGCCCGGGGGCGGAACATGTAGATGCCGCCATTGGCGCCCCGGTAGGCCTTGAGCCCCTCGAAGACCTCCTGGTTGTAGTGCAGGACCAGGGCCGCCGGGTCCAGCGCGATGGGGCCGTAGGGCTCCACGCGGGGGTTGTGCCAGCCGGCGCCGGTTTTGTAGTCCCAGCGGAACATGTGGTCGCTGAAGATGCGGCCGAAGCCCAGGCTGTTCTCATCCGCGGGCTTGGGCTTGCATTGATCCGGGGGCAGCAGGTTTTTGCTCGGTTGCATGATGACCTCTCTCTATTTCTTGGCCAGGGCCTTGGCCTTGGCCAGGGATTCGCCGTAGGGCGGCCGTAGCACGCCCTTTTCGGTGATGATGGCGCTGACCAGGTCGGCGGGGGTTACGTCGAAGGCGAAGTTTATGGCCCCCGCCCCCTTAGCCGCCACCCGGCAGGTGCCGAAGGCCGTCACCTCGCCGGGGTCGCGCTCCTCTATGGGTATATCCTTGCCGCTTATAGTGTCCAGGTCCACGGTGGATAGCGGCGCGGCCACGTAGAAGGGCACGCCATGGCGCGCCGCCTGCAGGGCCACGTTGAAGGTGCCGACCTTGTTGGCCACGTCGCCGTTGGCCGCGATGCGGTCGGCCCCCACGATCACCAGGTCCACCATGCCCCTGGACATGATTACACCGACGGCCGAGTCCACGGCCACCCGCACCGGCACGCCCATGGCAACGCACTCCCAGGCCGTCAGCCGGGCGCCCTGCAACAGGGGGCGGGTCTCGTCGGCGATGACCGCGATCTGTTTGCCGGCCTGGACGGCGGCCCACACGGGGGCCAGGGCCGTGCCGTAGCCGCCGGTGGCCAGGGAGCCGGCGTTGCAGTGGGTCAGCACCGTGGCCTTCTTTTTGCGTATGAGCTTGGCGCCGTTTTGCCCGATGGCCTGGTTGACGGCGATGTCCTCGTCCAGCATGAACTGGCTTTCCCGCCGGATCATCTGGCGCATGGTCTCCATGTCGTCGGGGGCCAGGGCGGTCAGCGCTAGGATGCGGTCGCAGGCCCAGCCCAGGTTCACCGCCGTGGGCCGCGCCTTGCGCATCACCTCGATTTTGGCCCCCAGCTGCCGGCGGAAGGCCGCCGGGGTCTTGGCGCTGATGGCGCTGGCCGCCAGGCTGATGCCCATGGCCGCGGCCACGCCGATGGCCGGGGCCCCGCGCACCGCCAGGGTCTTGATGCAGTAGATGACCTGCCGCATTTCCCGGCAGGCCATGTACAGGGTCTTGCCCGGCAGCAGGCGCTGGTCCAGGATCATCACCGCGTCGCCGTCCCAGTACAGGGTGGCGGGCAGGGGCAGGCCGGCCACCTGGGCGGCGGCGGGGGAGATTTTACGGGGTTTGCTGGGCACGCTAACCTCTATTTTCTAACCAAGCCAAACAAATATATGGTCATTGCGAGGAGCCGCCAGGCGACGAAGCAATCGGGTTGTTGCCTGGTTCAGACCCGCCGGGGTTATGGGCCTGCCGGTTTTTATATAGGGGCGGGGTTAATCCTCGCCCGTGTATTATCGCGGCCAAGACGGGCGGGGGTAAACCCCGCCCCAACATTAAGACCAATACCAAATCCCTGGCAGGGCCATCGCCATTATCCCAGCATCTTCTTCACCAGCTCGTTCAGGACCGCCGGGTTGGCCTGGCCCTTGGTGGCTTCTCCGGGGCAAAAGGCCGTCCTGGCCTTTTGCCCCGCGACCGGCCCAGAGTGAATCTGGTCCGGC
>JACQYR010000113.1:0-7011 GCA_016208115.1 Desulfarculus sp. | reverse complement strand
TATCGCTCGCCGGCGGGGCTCCTGCCCCGCAGGAAACCAAGGGCCATCTCCACCAACTACCCCAGCATCTTCTTGACCAGCTCGTTGAGCACCGCCGGGTTGGCCTGGCCCTTGGTGGCTTCTCCGGGGCAAAAGGCCGTCCTGGCCTTTTGCCCCGCGACCGGCCCAGAGTGAATCTGGTCCGGCCTCCGGCTCGCTGGGCCTTCGGCCTATCGCTCGCCGGCGGGGCTCCTGCCCCGCAGGAAACCAAGGGCCATCTCCACCAACTACCCCAGCATCTTCTTGACCAGCTCGTTGAGCACCGCCGGGTTGGCCTGGCCCTTGGTTTCCTTCATGGCCTGACCCACGAAGAAGCCCATGAGCTTGTCCTTGCCGGCCTTGAACTGCTCCACCTGGCCGGGGTTGGCGTCGAATATCTTTTGCAGCACCGCCTCCAGGGCGCCACTGTCGCTGACCTGCTTGAGGCCCTTTTGCTCCACCACGGCCTCGGGGTCCTGGCCGCTTAGCATCATCTCGGCAAAGACCTGCTTGGCGATCTTGCCGCTGATTTCCCCCGAGTCCACCATGGCGATGAGCTTGGCCAACCGGTCGGCCGCGATGGGGCTCTGGGCGATCTCCCGGCCCTCGGCGTTGAGGGCGCCCAGAAGCTCGCTCATGATCCAGTTGCTGGCCGCCTTGGGTTGCGCGCCGGCGGCCACCACGGCCTCGAAGTAGCCGGCCAGGGGCCGGGAGGCCGTGAGCACGCGAGCGTCGTAGTCCGGCAGGCCGTATTGCTCCGCGAAGCGGGCTCTCTTGGCCTCGGGCAGCTCGGGCAGCTCGCCACGCACCCGCTCCACCCACTCCGGCCCCACCACCAGGGGCAAGAGGTCCGGGTCGGGGAAGTAGCGGTAGTCGTGGGCCTCTTCCTTGCCGCGCATGGAGACGGTCTTGTTGGCCTGGGCGTCCCACAGCCGGGTCTCCTGCGCCACCTGGCCGCCGTCGTCCAACACCGCCCGCTGGCGGCGTATCTCGTACTCCAGGGCCTTTTGCACGTTGCGGAAGGAGTTCATGTTCTTCAACTCGGCCCGTATGCCAAAGGCCTCTTGCCCCAGGGGCCGGATGCTGACGTTGGCGTCGCAGCGGAAGGAGCCCTCTTCCATGTTGCCGTCGCAGATCTCCAGATACACCAGGATATCGCGCAGGGCCTTGAGGTAGGCTGCGGCCTCCTCGGGGGTGCGCAGGTCGGGCTCGCTGACGATCTCCATCAGGGGCGTGCCGGTGCGGTTGTAGTCCACGTAGCTGTGCCCCTGGGCTGGGTCGTGGATCAGCTTGCCGGCGTCCTCCTCCATGTGGATGCGGGTGATGCCGATGCGCTTGGCCGCCCCCTCCACCTCGATGTCCAGGTAGCCGTGCTCGGCCAGGGGCAGCTCGTACTGGCTGATCTGGTAGTTCTTGGGCAAATCGGGGTAGAAGTAGTTCTTGCGCGCCCAGACGCTTTTGCCCGCCACCGCGCATTGGGTGGCCAGGGCGGCGCGGATGGCGAATTCCACCACCTTCTGGTTGAGCACCGGCAGCACCCCGGGCATGCCCAGACACACCGGGCAGGTGTGCTCGTTGGGCGGGGCCCCGAATTTGGTGGAGCAGCCGCAGAATATCTTGGACTCGGTCAGGAGCTGGGCGTGCACCTCCAGACCGATGACGGCTTCGTACTGCATGACGCGCTTCCGCTGGCTATGAGTGTGTCGGAGAAAGCCTTCCATGGCTTTCTCCTCTTGGAATTTGCCAAAAGTGAATTTTGGCAAATTCTCGAAATTGCACCAAATCAAAATTTGGCGCAATTTCGGCGGGCCGTCCATGGCCCGCGCTAGGAGCCTGTCTGAGTGTTACTCCGCCAGGCTCCTATGCCCCTGCCGGGGCTGGTGAATAAGAAATCAATCTACTAGTGGCCGGGGGCGAAGTCAAGGCGGGGGCGGCCCCTGCCATAGCTACTCGGCGGCTTGGCGCCCCCCCGCCAACCACCACAGCACCAGCGACCCCAGCAGAGTGGCCCCGCCCGCCAGGTAGAAGGCCCCGTCCATGTTCCACAGGTCGGCCAAATAGCCGCCGGCGATGGGTCCCAGGAGCACCCCCAGGCTCAGGGCCAGGGTAAAAAAGCCCATGGTGAGCCCCATGCCGGCGCCCAGGTCGCGGCCCCGGACCGTGGCGTGGGCCGTCAAGGCCGGCAGCGAGACCCCGGCGCCGATGCCCTCCAGAGTCACCAGGGCCAAGAGACCCCAGAAGCCGCCGGCCAGGGGCAACAAGAGCTTGCCCAGGCCCGAGACCGCCTGGCCCCAGCCGGCCAGGGGCAGGCGCGCCCAGCGGTCGGCCAGGCGGCCGGCCGGCCCCTGCAACAGGGTCATGGCCAGCACGTTGACGAACAGCAAGAGCCCCACCTGGGTCTGGCTCACCCCCTGGCCCTCGGCCAGCACCGGCAAAAAGGCCACGAAGATGCCCATGCCCAACGTCTGGCTGGCCCGGCACAAAAAGACCCCCAGCATGGGGCGGTCCCTTATCAGCTCCCATTGCCTGGCCCAGCCCACGGCCTCGCTGGCGCGCTGGCCGGCTGGCGCCTCGGCCACCAGCCAGCGCACCATGCCCAGGCTGACCAGGCTGGTGAGGGCCATGATGAGGAAGTTGGCGGTGACGCCCCAGAGGTCATAGACCGCGCCCCCCACCAAAGGCCCCACCCCGAAGCCCATGAGCAGCCAGGTGTTGAAGGAGCCGAAGGCCTTGCCCTCCTGGCCGATGGCGCTCCTGTCGGCCACCATGGCCATGGCCACCGGCAGGATCAGGGCCGCGAAGACCCCCTGGAAGGCCCGGTTCACCACCAGGCCCAGGGGGGTGACCGTCCAGACCAGGGCCACCGAGAGGATGGCGTAGCCCAACAGCCCCCACTCCAGGAAGCGCTTGCGCCCCAGGCGGTCGCTCAGGGTGCCCACGTAGGGCACCACCATGGCCCGCGAGGCCGAAAACGAGCTGAAGATCAGCCCCACCATGGTGGCCGAGGCCCCCAGGCCCTGAGCGTAGACCGGCAGGATGGGCACGATGATGCCCACCCCCAGCATGGAGACGAAGACCGCCACCCCCAGGGTCAGGGACTGGCCCCGGGGCGAGCGGTGGTTATGGATGCTGAACCAGGCCGTGGGGCACCTCGTTTGCCGCGTTGTGGCCAGGCCAAGTAAACAGCCGGCAGGCCTTGGCCCCCGCGCCGGTGGGGGCGGGGGGGCGGCGGTGCTGGCGGGCTGGCTGGCCAATATGTACCTAAGGGGCTGGCTGGCCGGCTAGACAATGAAGGCGTCCGGCCCGCCCGCCGGGGCTCTCCCCGGTGGGCGGCCACCGAAGCGGCCTTGGGACGGGGAGCCTAGGGCTTTACCTTGGGGGCGGCGGGGGCGGCCTCGATCACCGTGAAGACAGGGCCGTGGTCGTGGGGGTGGCCGGGGCCGTGCTCGTGGCCGTGCTCGTGGTCATGGCTGTGGCCATGGTCGTGGTCATGATGGTGATGGTGGCCGTGCTCTTGGGGCGCCTGGCCGGGGACCAGGGGCTGACCCTTGCGGCTGCAACAATCGCACATGGCTAATCCTCCCTCGCTGCCGGCCGGTGGGCCGGTGACATAATCTTAGGCGCTCCCGGCGGCCTTGTCAAAGCGCCTGCCGGTAAACCGTTTCAACTCGCGCCGATTGCGCGGGCCATGGCTAATAGCTTATTTCTTGGGAGGATTGGGCTTGGGCTCCACCTTTTGGCCGTAATTTGAACCCGAACCGCTCCCCTTGCCCTGGGAGGTGCTCTGCTTGGGGGTGGTGGTCTTGACCTGGGGCTGCTTGGGGGCCGGTTTGCCTGGCTTCACCTTGGGCGGGGCCTTGGGCACGTTGCTGCCCGCCCAGGCCAGGCCGGAGAACCCAAAGGCGATGACCGACAGGATAATCATGGCGCGAAACAGCTTCATGCGGGTATCTCCCCATACTGAATTATGCGGCCGAGGCCGCGTTGCCTCAGCCTTTCCTCACGGCCCTCAACACTATCACAACTATCACAGCGCGCGTCCGGGAGTCTATCGGAGCAACACCACGGGCCCCTAAGCCGGGGCAAGCGCCTCGCCCTGCCTTCTTGCCGGTGCTAGCTTCAACGGGAGCCGCCGGCGTTTGGCCATGGATCGAGGCCAACCGACCCGTTTATGCCAGCAGGGGCACCCTGCCCGGTTATGCCCGCGGGGGCACCCCGCCCGGCCCCAGGTAGGTGGCGCGGCTGTCGTCGGATTCCCAGGCCGAGACCCGGGCCATGGTCACGTGGGCGGGCAGGCCGGCGGCCATCTGCTCCCAGATGTGCTTGGCGATCAGCTCGCTGGAGGGGTTCTGCTGGTCAAAGGGCGGTATCTCGTTGAGATGGCCGTGGTCCAGGCGGTCCAGGGCCTGGTTCATCAACAGCTTGAGCTGGCCGAAGTCCATCAAGAGGTCGGCTTGGTCCAGTTGGCTGCCCCTGACCACCACCTCCACCCGCCAGTTGTGGCCGTGCAGGGCCTCGCAACGGCCGTTGAAGTTGCGCAGGGAGTGGGCCGCGGCGAAACGGCCGGTGACCATGAGTTCGAACACGTGGAGCGCTCCTTGGCCGGGGGGCGGCGGCTAGTCGGCGTGGGGGTTGTAGGGCTGGCCGCACTCGCTGCACTTGCCGTCCGGCCCGATGATGCCGATGCACATGCCGTCGGAGCAGGCTCGGCGCTCGCCCGGACCCTGGCCGCCCGTGGCCTCGGCCTCCTGGGCGGCCAGGGCCTCGCCGCAGCCGGCGCAGTAGTTCACCTCGGGCAGGCTCTTGTGTCCGCAGAGACCGCAGGCGATGAGCTTGGGCGGCTCGGCCGTGGGCGCGGGCAGCTCATGGCCGCAGTGGTGGCAAAAAGCCGCGCCGGTTAAGGCCGGGCGCTCACAGGCCGGGCAGGGCTGGGAGGGTAGTTCCTTGGTGCAGTGGGGACAATCCATGCCTTTCACGTCCTTTTTATAGAAAGGTTGGCGCAGGCCCTGGGCTGGAGGCCATATTCATAATAAAATACCAAAAGCCCACCTTGAACGCCATCCCTCGGCCGAGGGAGCGCGGACCGGGAGGCCGCCGGTGTTTATGCAAGCATAGGCGGGAGTTGGGCTCCTTGACAGGCCCCGGGTGGGGTGTTAGGCTCCTTGGCACCTATATGCGCGGCCCGCCGCGGCGGTGGCCACGGCGGGACGGGAGGAAACGTTATGCGTCTGCGCCGCGTGCACCGGGCGGTTGTATGGGCCTTGGGCCTGGCCCTGCTGTCCTGCCTGCTCATGGTCCCGCCGCTGATGGCCTCTGGACCAGAGCGGGTGGTGATCCTGCCCTTCACGGCCAACTCCAAGGAAGACGTCTCTTTTTTGGTCAGGGGCGTGCGCGACATGCTGGCCACCCGCCTGTCCTGGCAGGACAAGGTCACGGTGGTGGAGCCCGACTTGGTGGCCCCGGCGGCGGCCAAGATCAAGCCCCCCTACAACGAGGACAAGGCCCGCCAACTGGGCAAGGAGCTTAACGCCCAGGTGGTGGTCTTCGGTTCGCTGACCGTGGTGGGCCAGTCCGTTAGCGTGGACGCCGCCCTGGTCAAGGTGGCCGGGGACGCCCCGCCGCTGACCGCCTACGTGCAGACCTCGGACCTGGACTCGGTCATCCCGCGCATCAACGACTTCGCCCAGCGCATCAACGCCGAGGTCTTCCAGCGCCCCGAGGCCCTGGCCGCCCTGAAGAAGAGCGACGAGGCCTCCCGCCGCGTGGTGGGCTCCGAGGAGGCCAAGGAAGGCAAGGCCATGGAGACCGCCGAGGGCGAGGCCTTGGAGAAGCTGCCCGAGAACATGAGCCCGCTCAATCCCTTGTTCCTCAAGACGCTCAGCGGCGTGGACTCCGACCGCTACTGGCGCAGCCCCCGCATCAACGGCACCATCACCTCGGTGGCCGTGGGCGACGTGGACGGCGACGGCAAGAACGAGCTGTTGGTGCTGTTGCCCGACTCCCTGCGCGTCTACCGCCTGGCCGGCGAGCACTTCGCCCTCATCCACGAGTACAAGAACGGCCCCTCGGGCATCTATCTCTACGTGGACGTGGCCGACATCGCCCACACCGGCCGGCCCCAGGTCTTCGTGAGCAACCTGAACAACAAGCTGGCCGACAGTTTCGTCCTGCAATGGCAGGAGGGCGGCCTGCGCATGATAAGCAAGCCGCAGAATATCTACTACCGCACCCAGCCCAAGCCCGGCGGCAAGGGGTCTGTTCTCTATGGCCAGCGCACGGCCGTGGACAGCCCCTTCTTCGGCCCGGTCTGGGAGATGAAGTGGGACGGCAAGGATTTCGTGCCCGACAAGGAAATCACCATGCCGCGCATGGGCAATGTCTTCAACTTCGCCATGGTGGACCTCAACGGCTCGGGCAAGGGCCAGATGGTCATGGTGGGGCACAGCTACGATCTCAGGGTCTTCACCGACCAGGGCGACATGACCTGGTCCAGCGCCGAGAGCTACGGCGCCACCGGCAAGTACATCCCCTTCACGGCCGCGTCGGGCTCCGGGTACGAAGAGGTTTGGTGGTACCTGCCCGGGCGCATCATCCCCGTGGACATGCACGGCGACGGCCGCCAGGAGGTGGTGGTGGTGCGCAACATGGACCGGGCCGACGGCCTGCTGGACAAGATGCGCATGTTCTACCAGGGCACCATCTACGACCTGTACTGGAACGGCATGCAACTGGTGGAGAACTGGCGCACCCCCAACATAAGCGGCTACCTACCTGACTACGCCGTGGGCGACGTGGGCAACGTGGGCCGGCCGGCGCTGATCATGGCCGTGGGGCAGCGCTCCTTCAAGGGCTGGATGGAGGCCGACACCAGCCACGTGGTGGCCTTCACCCTGAAGCCCCAGAAGAAGCCGCCTCGCCAGCCCAAGGGGTTGTAAGGCGGCGTCGGGGACATAGACCAAGACGGGCGGGGGTAAACCCCGCCCCTACATTAAG
>JACQYR010000112.1:26863-37111 GCA_016208115.1 Desulfarculus sp. | reverse complement strand
GAGGTGGGGCGCATGCACGGCGAGAAGCAGTTCGAGGTGGACATCCGGGGCGAGGACATTGACCTGCTCAAGAAGTACGCCGCGCGCATGAAGAAGATCATGCAGGGCATGCCCGGCATCGTGGACCTGGATGTCACCCTGGAGCAGGACATCCCCGAGTTCCGCATCATCGTGGACCGCGAGCGGGCCGTGGACGCCGGGGTGATGACCGTCCAGATCGCCCGCACCATCGGGGCCATGGTGGGCGGCCAGGCCGTGACCACCTACGAGGACGAGGATGGCGACGCGGTCAACGTGCGCGTGCGCCTGCCCCAGCCTCTTCGCCAGGACCCCGGCCAGGTGGAGCGCCTGCGCCTGGCCGTGCCGCGCCCCGGCGCCCCCGGGCCGGCCTTGGTGCCCCTGGGCGATCTGGTCTCCTACCGCATGAGCGCCAGCCCCTCCCAGATTGACCGCCGCGACCTGGTGCGCCAGGTGGTCATCACCGCCAACCTGGAGGGCCTGGACATGGGCAAGGCCATGCAGCAGGTGAAAAAGGCCGCCGAGGACCTTCAGATGATGCCCGGCTACCGCGTGGGCTTCGCCGGCGAGGCCGAGGACATGGTGGAGGCCTTCGGCTACATGGCCGAGGCGCTTCTGTTGGCCGTGGTCTTCGTCTACCTTATCCTGGCCGCCCAGTTCGAATCCTTCGTGGACCCCCTGTCCATCATGCTTTCCCTGCCGCTGTCGGTGGTGGGCATGGCCGGCATGCTCTTTGTGACCCGCGACTCCATCAACATCATGAGCCTCATCGGACTCATCATGCTCATGGGCTTGGTGACCAAGAACGCCATCCTCTTGGTGGACTACGCCAAGGTGCTGCGGGCCCGCGGCCTGGAGCGGCGCGAGGCCTTGATCGAGGCCGGCCGCACCCGCTTAAGGCCCATCATGATGACCACCCTGGCCATGATCTTCGGCATGCTGCCCCTGGCCTTTGGCGTGGGTGCCGGCGCCGAGATGCGCGCCCCCATGGCCCGCGCCGTGGTGGGCGGGCTCATCACCTCCACCCTGCTGACCCTGTTGGTGGTGCCGGTGGTGTACACGCTACTGGAGGACCTGAAGTTGAAGCTATCGCGCAAGGCCAAGGCCACCAGCGAGGTGCGGGCATGAAAGCGCCCCGCCAACCCCAAGCGCGCCCCATGATCGTCCCAGCCCTGTTGTCGTGGTTAATGCTGGCCGCGCTCCTGGCCTGGCCCGCCGCCGCCCTGGCCGCCGAGGTCCAGGCGCCGCCCGCCGCCGGCAAGGCCGCCGCTGGCGATTCCGCCGCCATCCAGGTGGAGGTGCTGACCCTGGAGCAGGCCCTGGCCATCGCCTTGGAGCAGAACAAGGACATCGCCAAGGCCAAGGAGTACCGCAACCTGGTGGAGGGGCGCTACGTGGAGGAGCGCTCCGCCGCCCTGCCCCACTTCACCGGCAGCGCCGGAGTCTTGCGCGACCGCGACGAGAGCCAGCGGGCCCTGACCCGGGGGCAGATGCCCATCCAGAAGGACACCACCCAGGCGGCCATCACCCTCAACCAGGCCCTGTACACCTGGGGACAGATCGGCGCGGCCATCAAGGGCGCCGAGGTGGGGCTTCTGACCGCCGACGACCAACTGCGCCTCTTTCGCCAGGCCGTGCGGCGCGACGTCACCGCCGCCGTCTACGACATCCTCTTGGCCAAGGAACTCCTGGCCATTGCCCGCCAGAACCACGAGCAGCGCCAGCGCCACCTGGACGAGGCCCAGCGCAAGTTCGAGGCCGGCCTGGCCACCGACTACGACGTGCTGGCCAGCCCGGTGGCCCTGGCCAACGCTTTACCCGAGGTGATCCGCGGCGACAACCTGGTGCGCACCGCCCGCGAGCGCCTGGGCCTCTTGCTGGGCAAGGACGGCCGCTTCCTGGACGTGACCGGCAGCCTGGCCAGCGACGTGACGGCCTACCCCGGCTACGACGAGCCCCTGCGCCAGGCCCTTAAACACCGCCCCGAGCTGATGGACTTGCGCCACCGCCAGCAGATGGCCGGCTACCTGGTGGAGGTTTACGACGCCGGCGACAAGCCCCGGGTGGATTTGCAGGCCTCTTACGGCCAGCGCAACATGGACGTCTACACCACCAGCGAGGAGGGCACCACGGGCATGGCCGGGGTCTTCCTCACCTGGCCCATCTTCGACGGGTTGAAGACCCGGGGCAAGGTCAGCCAGGCCCGGAGCGACCACCAGCGCCTCAAGATCGAGGAGGCCCAGCTCAAGGACAACATCGGCCTGCAAGTGACCGAGGCGGTGAACAAGGAGGAGGAGTCCGGCGAGATCGTCAAGGGGCTCTCGGGCACCGTGGATCAGGCCCGGCGCCTGTTGTTCATGGCCGAGAAAGGCTTCGAGTACGGGGTCAAGACCCGCCTGGAGGTGGACGACGCCCAGCTCAACCTCCAGCAGGCCCAGGGCAACCTGGCCCGGGCCCAGCGCGACTACCTGGTGGCCAAGGTCACCCTGGTCTGGGTCACCGGCACCCTGGGCGAGGACCCGGCCCAGGTGGAGGAACAGCAAAAGCTTCCCTACCCCAAGCCCTGGTGGTAGCCGGCGGTCCGACTCCCCGCGGGCACACCCCCGGCCCGCCAGGCCTTCGCGCCTGGAGGGCCGGAATGCCTTGCATGCCCGCGTGGGGCCATGGAGACTGGGGACCGGGTGTGCTAATATTCCCCCTGTGCCCGCAACCGCGGGACTCCGGGCCGCCTCCACCCTGACAAGGTCGCCAAGCCCATGAACGTAACCGTGCTCATCCCGGCCTACAACCCCAACGAGACCCTGTTGTCCCTGGTGGAACAACTTCACCAGGCCGGCTTCGGGGACATCGTGGTGGTGGACGACGGCAGCCACCAGGCCAGCCAGCCGGTCTTCACGCGCCTGGAGCAGTCGGGCCAGGTGACCCTGTTGCGCCACGCGGTCAACCTGGGCAAGGGCGCGGCCCTGCGCATGGGCTTCAATCACGCCTACATCGCCCACCAGCACGACCGTGGCTACCTGGGGGTCATCACCGCCGACGCCGACGGCCAGCACCTGCCGGCCGACATAGCCAAGATCGCCCAATCCCTGGCCGAGAACCAAGAGGCCCTCATCCTGGGGGTGCGCTCCTTCCAGGGCCAGGTGCCCTTTCGCAGCCGTTTCGGCAACTCCCTCACCCAAACCGTGTTCCGCTTCCTGGTGGGCGAGAAGATCACCGACACCCAGACCGGCCTGCGCGGCGTGCCCCTGGCCCTGATACCGATCTTCCTGCGCATCACCGCCAACCGCTACGAATACGAGCTGGACATGCTCATCCAGTGCGCCACCACCCACCATCCCATCGTGCAGGTGCCCATCGCCACGGTCTACATTGACGACAACCGCTCCTCCCACTTCAACCCCATCGTGGATTCGGCGAAGATATACCTGGTCTTCCTGCGCTTCATCGGCTCCAGTCTGCTCACGGCGCTGGTGGACAATCTGGTCTTCATATTGGTGTTGCCGCTGTGGACAGGTTTTCTCGCCAACGCGGACCATGCCTTGGCGGCCAGCACCGCCCTGGCCCGGGCAGCCTCCATCTTGGTCAACTTCACCATCAACAAGAAATACGTCTTCAGGCACCAGGAACCCAGCGCGGCCGTCTTCATCAAGTTCGTGCTCCTGGTCGCCGTCATGGGCGTGGTCAGTTTCTCCATGATTAAATTCATGGGCTCTTATTGGGGCTTCGCGGTGATCCCGGCCAAGATCGTAGCGGAGACAGTCTTGTATCTGGTCAACTTCGCCACCCAGAGGACCCTGGTGTTCAGAAGTCAAGATGCCCACTAAGCCCACCGACTGGTGCGCCTATTACGACAAGCCCTTTTGGGCGGCGCGCTACACGCGACGAATCACCACCCGAGTGCTGTTGGGGGCCATCCGCCGCCATGCCCCCCGTGGCGGCCAAGGCATGGTGGTGGCCGAACTGGGTGGAGCGGGATCCTGCTTTCATCGGCCTTTCATGGCCGCCCTGGCCCCCCGCGAGTACCACGTGCTGGACAACCACCGCCCCGGGCTGGACAAGATGAGCCACTGCCTGGAACCGGGTGCTTCCACCTTTCTGCACGAGACGGATGTGCTTGACTGTCAGGTGAAGCTGCAGGCCGACCTGGTCTTCAGCGCTGGCCTCATCGAGCACTTTGACGCCCAAGGCATGGCCCGGGCCGTGGCCGCCCATTTCCGCCTGGCCGCGCCCCAGGGGTTGGTCATAATCACCTTCCCCACCCCCACCTGGCTCTATCGCGCGGCCCGCCGTCTGGCCGAGGCCACCGGGATCTGGATCTTCCACGACGAACGGCCTCTCTCCATGGAGGAGGTTATAAAACGCGTGGCAGGGCTGGGCGAGATTCTCGAGCAAGGCATCATCTGGCCCATCGTTTATACTCAGGGAATGGTGATCGTAAAATCGGGGCTAGCCGCCGCTGCCTTCCCCCCAAGGTAGGTGCTTGACGTGCCCTTGCTGCTGCCACTGTCCATAGCTGGCTATGCGCTGGTGCTGCACACCGGCTGGCGCCGCCAGGCCGAGCTGTGCCTGCTGGCGGCCGTCTCGGGGGTCATGGGCCTATTGTACCTGGCCTCCCTGGCCGGCCTGCTGCTGGAAGGGGCGGTGTGCGTATTCTACGGCGGGCTGGTCTGCCTGGCCTGGGGCCTGTTCCTGGCCTGGCGCCACCACGACCATGGCCGCTGGCTGGGCCGCTTTCTCACCCCCGGCGTGACCCTGTTCCTGCTGGCTACCCTGGGCTATCACCTGGTCTTCCCCGACGTCACCATGCAGTTGTGGGACGAGTTCTCCCACTGGGGGGTAATGACCAAGGAGATGCTGGTCACCAATCAGTTGCCCGGCCCCCGGGGCGCGGTGATGTTCAAGGACTACCCGCCCGGCGTCAACCTGCTGCACTACTTCGCCGCGGTCAACTCCACCCCCAGCGAGGCCGCCTACTACCTGGGGCACTTCATGCTCCTGGCCGCGCCCCTGGCCGCCTTCTTCGCGCCCTTGAGCTGGCGCCGGCCCTGGTGGCTTTTGGCCAACCTGCTGATGGTCAGCGCCCTGGTGGTCACTCTTAGCGTCTTTGTCTGCTCGCTGATGGTGGACGTGGTGCTGGGGTTGTTTCTGGCGGCGGGCATGTTCCTGGCCGCGCGCTGCGACCTGACCCAACGCCAGGCGCTGCTCTTGGTTCCGGTGCTCTTCGCCCTGCCCCTCATCAAGTCCACGGGCACCCTCTTCGCCTGGATGATCTTCAGCCTCATCCTGGCCAACAGCCTGGTGGAGGGCTTGGCCCGCTGGCGGGCCGCCCGCAAGGCCGCCGCCGCGCCGCCGCCCTCCGAACCGGCGCCCGCCCCCCGGGTGGCCCTGGTGGAGCTGGAGGTCCACCTCCAGGAGACCCGGCCCGCGCCCCGGACCACCCCGGCCTGGCTCATGGCCCTGACCCTGGTCCTCTTGCTGGCCGCGCCGCTCACCGCCGGCCAGACCTGGAAGCACCGCCTGCTGGAGCTGGACATCGGCCAATCCTTCCAGACCCAGAAGATAGACTGGCCCACGGCCCGCCAGGCCTTTTCCGAGCAGGCCACGGACAAGCAGAAGCTCATCCGCCAGCGCTTCGCCGAGGCCCTGGTCAGCCAGTCTTTGTCCAACTACCGGGTGGAGGAGGAACGCTCGCTGGTGCACTGGCTCCAGCAGGGCCTGGGCCTGCCCTTCAAGGACCTGGTGCCGGGGTTGGGCCTGGCCCCCTGGTTGGGCCTGGTGGGCCTGTTGGCCCTGGCCGCCTGGCTGCGCCACCAAGACGCCGCCCAGCGCCGCCACCTGCTCACGGTCCTGCTGCTGATGCTGTTATTCGGGGTCTTCTATCTGGCGGGCCTGACGCTGTTGTACATGTTCTCCTTCTCGGAGTTCGAGGGTCCGCGCCTGGCCAGCTTCGTGCGCTACGTCAACACCATGCTCATCCCCCTGGCCCTGGTGGCCTGGGGTTTCGCCTTGCCCGAGCGCGGCGACCCCGCCCATGACCAAGCGCTGACTGGCTGGCGACGGGGTCTCCACGGCGCCTGCCTGCTTGTCTTCGCCCTGGTGCTGACCAGCCAGGCGCCCTCCTGGGCCGGCATGCCCAAGTGGCTGGCCAAGGGCGACGCCAGCGCCGACCGCGCCCGCATCACGCCCATGGTGGAGATCGTCAAGAAGGCCGTGCCCCTGGACAAGCGGGTCTTCATCGTCTGGCAGAACTCCTCGGGGCGCAACTTCCACATCATCCGCTACGAGATCACCCCCCGCCCGGCCAACAAGTGGTTCTTCTCCCTGGGCAAGCCCTACTTCGAGGGCGACGTGTGGACCGAGCCGCTCAGCGCCGAGGCCTGGGCCAGGATGCTGGCCCAGGAGAAGTTCGACTACGTCTTCCTGGCCAAGGGCGACCGCCAGTTCTGGGAGCAGTTCGGCGGCCTGTTCACCCCCGGCACCCGGCCGGAGATGGACCTGCTCTTCCAGGTGGTGCCCGACCCCGAGCGGGGGGTGATCCTCTTGCCGGCGGCCTCCATGCCCATACCGGGGAAGTAATTTCCCAAGCCCAGACATATCCGTTATGCCGCGCCAGTGCTTGTGGTCGGTCTTGTTTGCCTTCTTCTCGTCCCTAGCGCGAAAACCAAGACCTGGGAAAGACAGAAGCGGTTTCTTTTTGTGTCCCGCTCAGCCGCCCGGCCATACCGGCTTTGCCGGCGCGCCGGCCGGCGCGGGGCGGGCTGTCCGCCCAGGCGTGGGCAGGGGCCGCAGCCCCCCATCGGCCTGCCTGGTTTGGATCATAGCGGGCACCTCCCGGTGCCCTAAGAATGGCCGGGCTAGGAGCGGGACACGGGGGTTGGTGGGACAGAAGAAGGAAGGTCTTGGGCCGCAGGGGCGCTCACGGTCAGGGGCCAAAAGATGAATAAGTGGGTCGCCGTGTAACTGCTCTTACCACTTTCCTTGACTCTTCGTGCTTGCCCAAATGAAAACCCCGCGCCCAGGTGAATGGACGCGGGGTTGATGCTTTTCGGGCGCGCGGCGGGCCGGCCCGCCGCTAGTCTAGTCTATGGCGTCGAACTTGCAGTTCTCGAAGCAGGTCTTGCACTTGATGCACTTGTCCAGGTGGATGGTGGCCGGCTGCTTCTTTTCCCAGGTGATGGCGTCCACCGGGCAGTTCTTGAAGCACAGGCCGCACATCTTGCACTTTTCCACGTCAACCTTGAAGTCCAAGAGGGCCACGCAGCTCTCCGCACAGGCTGGAGGTCTTGATCATGGGCGCCAGCTCCTCCAGGGTGTCCAAATCGCCGGGCTCGCCGTGGCCCTCCACGATCTTCTCCAGGATTTGCAGCATGCGGCGGGTGCCCTCGCGGCAGGGGGTACACTTGCCGCAGGATTCCTCCTGCACGAAGTCCATGAAGAAGCGAGCCATGTCCACCATGCAGGTGCTGTCGTCCATGACGATCATGCCGCCCGAGCCCATGATGGCGCCCACCTTCTGGATGGCCTCGTAGTCGCAGAGGGTGTCCAGGTGGGCCTCGGGCACGCAGCCGCCCGAAGGGCCGCCCAGCTGCACGGCCTTGAACTTGCGGTGCTTCTTGGGGATGCCCCCGCCGATGTCGTAGATGATGGAGCGCAGGGAGGTGCCCATGGGCACCTCCACCAGGCCGATGTTGTTGACGTGCCCGGTGAGGGCGAAGACCTTGGTGCCCTTGGAGCCCTCGGTGCCGATGGCCGCGTACCAGGCGCCGCCGTTCTGGATGATCTGGGGGATGTTGGCCCAGGTCTCCACGTTGTTCAAGACCGTGGGGCGGTTCCACAGGCCGGCCACCGCCGGGAAAGGCGGGCGCGGGCGGGGCATGCCGCGCTTGCCCTCGATGGAGCGCATCAGCGCGGTTTCCTCGCCGCAGACAAAGGCGCCGGCGCCCTGGTAGATGTGCAGGTCAAAGGCAAAACCGGTGTCCAGGATGTTGTCGCCCAACAGGCCATACTCGCGGGCCTGCAGGATGGCCAGTTGCAGGCGGTGCACGGCCAGGGGGTACTCGGCCCGGCAGTAGACATAGCCCTCGTGGGAGCCGATGGCCTTGGCCGCGATGGTCATGCCCTCCACCACCGAGTGGGGATCGGCCTCCAGGATGGAGCGGTCCATGAAGGCGCCGGGGTCGCCCTCGTCGGCGTTGCACAGGACGTACTTCACCTCGCCCGCGCTCTTGGAGCAGAACTCCCACTTGAGCCCCGTGGGGAAGCCGGCGCCGCCGCGTCCGCGCAGGCCCGAGGTCTTGACCTCGGCGATGATCTGCTCGGGCGTCATCTCGGCCAGGGCCTTGGCCAGGGCCTTGTAGCCGTCGCGGGCGATGTACTCGTCTATGTTCTCGGCGTCCAGGATGCCGCGGTTCTTGAGAGCGATGAGCTGCTGGTGGGCGAAGAAGGGGATGTCCAGCATGTCGGGGATGATTTCCTTGGTCTTGGGCTCCTTGTAGAAGAGCCGCTCGACCGGACGCCCCTTGACGATGTGCTCGCTGACCAGCTCGGGTATGTCCTTCTCCTCCAGGGCCACGTAGAAGGTTCCCTCGGGATAGACCACCATCACCGGTCCCATGGCGCAGAAGCCGTTGCAGCCGGTCTCCACCACGGCTACCTCGTCGGCCACGCCCTGTTTGGCGATCTCTTTTACCAGCGCGTCCTTGACGGCCACGGAGCCGGCGGCCTGGCAGCCGGTGCCCCCGCAGATGAGCATGTGCTGACGGAATCTTTTCATGACAGGCCCCCTATTACTGCTCGCTGCCCTTGGCCAGCACCCACTGCGTCTGAATCTCGCCCTCCAGCACGTGGCGGTTGAATATCTGGCGCATCTTGGGATCGTCCACGTAGCTGTACTTGATGGGCTCCTCGCCCAGCTTCTCCACCGTGACCAGGGGCTCGGCGCTACACAGGCCCATGCAGCCGCTGGTGGTGATGATGACGTCCTTGCGGGCGGATTTCTCCAGCTCGTCCATGACCGCGTTTAGCACGGTGCGGGCGCCGCTGGCGATGCCGCAGGTGCCCATGTGCACGGTGACCTTCACCGAGGCCCCGCCCTCGCGCAGGCTGGTGCTGGCGGTGACTTGTTCCTTGATCTTGGCGAGATCGCTGATCTTCAGCTTGGCCATATTCATCCTCCCCGGACCCTTGTGCATTGGGGTGATTTTCGCTTGGGCATACTAGCAGGATATATAAGGCAAGTCCACGTCTTTTGCGCGCCGGCCGCCGGGTTCCTCCCGGGGGCTCAGCGGTCCCGCGAACGGCCCCGCAGGAACACGAACCAGTAGACCAGCCCCACCAGCGCGCCGCCGCCGATGACGTTACCCAGGGTCACGGGCAGGAGGTTGGCCCCGAGGAAATTGGACCAGGTGAGCAGGGGAAAGTCGGCCGGCGACCGGCCGATGGCCCGCCAGAAGCCCTCACCGGCCAGGGCCTTGATGCCCAGTCCGGCGCCGATGAAGTACATGTTGGCCACGCTGTGCTCAAAGCCCGATGCCACGAAGGCCGTGATGGGAAAGACGATGGCCGCCACGCGGTCGCCCACGGTGCGGGCGCTGAAGCACAGCCAGACCGCCAGGCAGACCAGGGCGTTGCACAGCACCCCCAGAGCCAGGGCCGGCACGAGGCCTAGCGCGCACTTGGCCTGAGCCAGGGTGAGGGCGTTCAATCCCACGGCCCCGGCGGCCATGGTGTGTTGTTCGCCGGCCAGCACCAGGGCCGCGGTGCCCAAGGCCCCGGCCAGGTTGCCCAGGTAGACGATCAGCCAGTTGCGCAAGAGGCGGCCGGTGCTCACGCGCCCGCCGGCCCAGGCCATGACGATGAGCGCGTTGCCGGTGAACAGCTCCGCCCCGGCCACCACCACCAGGATCAGCCCCAGGCAGAAGGCCAAGCCCCCCAGGAGCCGCGCCACGCCAAAGGGCCACGCCGCGGCCCCGGTGGTGACCGTGGTGCTGAACACCGCCCCCAGGGCGATGAAGGCCCCGGCCAACACCGCCAGGGTGAAGGTCTTGGCAAAGGGCATGGAGGCCTTGGCCAGGCCCACCTGCTCGGCCTTGAGGGCCATCTCCGGCGGCGGCAGGGAATCCATGCCCAGGGGGGAAGCGGGGGTGTCCGGCGGGGTGCTCATGGGGCCTCCTGGCGCTGGTCTGGCCCGGCCCCGCGCCAGCGGGCACGGCGCGCCGGGCCGCTCACCTA
>JACQYR010000112.1:0-26840 GCA_016208115.1 Desulfarculus sp. | reverse complement strand
ACCTACAGGATAACCCGAGAAGACGCTTTGTGAACCTAAAAGCGGCCCAACCCCCGGCGAGGCCTGGGAGGGTACGCCCAGCGAGCGCCCGCCGCCGTTAGAGACCGCCGGGCGGGGCCGGCACCTGGGCCACCCCGATCTGGACCAGGGCCTCGCCTATCTGCTGGCGCACCAGGGCCATGACCTGGGGGTCGGCCAGGGCCTCGGGGCCCAGTTCCTCCCGAAGTTCGCGGGTGTCCAGCTCGAACTCCTGCTCGCCCACCCGGTGCAGGTAGCGGAAGTCCACCTCCTGGCGGGTGAGTATCAGGCCGCAGAGGGTGCGCGGCCAGTCGCCCAGGGGCGGGCGGTCCAGGTGGCCGCGCTGGAACCAGACGCGCACCGTGGTTCCCTGGCCCGGCTGGCTCCTGACCTCCAGGCCGCCGCCCCAGTTGGCCGCGTTGGCCTTGAACAGGCTCAGGCCCAGGCCCACCCGGCGGGTGGTGCGGGTGGTGACAAAGGGGTCGGTGGCCCGGGCCAGAAACTGGGGCTCCATGCCCTGGCCGTCGTCGCTGACCGTGATGGCCATGGAATCACTGGCCGGGTCCTCCTCCATGGCCACCTCCACCAGGCGCGCCCCGGCCATGAGCGAGTTTTCCACGATGTCCAGGATGTGCAGGGACAAATCTTCCATGGCTCAGCCCCCCCGCCGCTTGACGGCCGCGATGCCCCGCCCCTCTTGGCCGGCCAGGGCCAGGCCCAGCTCGGCCAGGCTGGGGGCCTGTATCTCCAGCTCGGTCCAGGCCCGGCCCATGTCCTCCAGCCCGTGGGCGTCGGAGGAACTAAGCACCGGCAGCGTCAGTCCGCCCAGGTATTGGCCAGCCTTGGCCGGGTCGGCCAGCCAGGACAGCTCCACGGCGTCCAGCATCAGGTCCGGGGGTATCATGCCCAACTGGCCCACCAGGCTGTAGGAGGGGCGGTCCACGTGGCAGGCCACGGCCAGGCCCCCCAGGCCGTGGATGCGCCGCACCAGGTTGTTCACCGGCAAATCGGTGGCGCCGATGAGCATGCGCGGGTTGAACTCCTCCACCTCGTCGTCGGCGTTGGCGATGATCTGGTAGCCGAAGACCTCGGGGTCGTTGACCCCCGGCTGCAAGTGGCTGTAGACCATGGCCTGCATGGTGAGCGCCGCGCGCAGATCCTCGAACAGGGCCAGGAGGTGGGCCTCCTCGGCGGTGGTCACCTCCAGGCCGGCCAGCACCTTGGGTGCCCCATCCCCCAGGCGCGCCGCGGCCTGGCGCAGGGCGGCCACGTTCTCGGCGCTGTTGTGGTCGGTGAGCGCGATCAGCCCCAGGCCCAAATCGCGGGCGCGCTCCACCATGGCGCTGGGGGTCATGTCCAGGCCCGCGCAGGGGCTCAGGCAGGAGTGCAGGTGCAGGTCGGTCTTGACCAGGCTCATGGCCGGGCTGCTCTAGAGCCCCAAATCGTGGAGCCTGCCGGCCAGATCGAAGGCCCCCTGGGGGGTGGTCAACACGGGGATGGCCTCCTGCTCGGCCTTGGCCACGGTCTCCTCGGCCGGGGCGCGGCCCCCCACCAGGATCACCGCCGCCAACTCCTTGAGCACCGCCACGGCCACCACGTTCTGGTGGGCCTGGATGGTCAGCCACACCGCGCCGGTCTGGGCGTTGGCCATCACGTCGGACAAGAGGTCGGAGATGTAGCCGCCCTTGACCTCGCGCCCCAGGCCGCCGGCGCCGGCGGCCACCTCTAGCCCCAGTTTGTCCACCAGGTCCTTGACTGTCACGGTTTGCCTCCCGGCGGGGGCCGGCTGGGGGCCGCCGCGCTGGTACGTGAAGGGGCACAGGTCCTCGCTGGCCCGGCCCAGGATGACGTCCTCGGCGAAGGTCTGACAATCGGGCGAGCCGCAGACCCCGCACTCGATGCCCGGCAGGCGGGCGGTCAGGGACTGTATGGCCTTCATCTTGGCGATGGCCTGGCTGGTGTCGGGGTCCAGGGGCGGCAGGGGACGGGGGCTGGCTTCCTGGCGCCAGTCATAGAGGCCATCGGCCATGAACTGCTTGATCTTGGCCCGGTTGACCCGGCTCATGGCCCCGAAGCGGCGCATCTGGCGCAGGGTGACGCTCTTGGCGCGGTAGTGGTTCTCCACCACCAAAGGCCCGCCCAGGCAGCCGTCGGGGCAGATGTGGGCCTCCAGAAAGCGCAGGTCGCGCAGGCGGCCGGCCTCCAGCATCTCCAGGATGCGCACCACCTCGTCGAAGCCGGCCACGTCCAGGGTGTGCTCCACGTCCACCGCCGCGGCCTGGCCGCCGCTCATGGCCCAGGCGATGCCCGCGCCCGAGCATTTCTGCAGGGTGTGGTCCTCCTCCAGGCCCTGCAGGGCCTGCAAAAGGGGACCGTAAATCTCGCGGAAGCTGAAGACCCCGTCCACGTAGGGCTGGTCCAGCACCACCGGGTCGTGGGGTCCCACCATCTTGGCCGCGCAGGGGGCGATGTGGAACACGCCCACCTGGCGGGGGTCCCAGCCCTGGCTCTGGGCCAGGCGCTCCTTGACCACCTTGCCGGCGAAGACCCGGGGCGGCAGGATGGGCAGCACGTTGCCCAACAGGCTGGGGAAGCGCATGGCGATGAGCCGGATCACCGCCGGACAACTGGGGCTGATGCCCGGCCGCAGCTCGGGATGGGCCAGGAGGTATTCCTCCATGGCCACCGAGTTCATCTCGCACAGCCAGCCCATGTCCATCACCTGCTGAAAGCCCAGGCGCTCCAGGGCCAGCAGTATCTGGTTGGGCGTGGTGCGGTAGCCGAACTGACTGAACAGGGTGGGGCTGGCCGCGGCCACGGGGTGCTGGAAGCGCCGCATGTGCTCCAGGGGAGTGGTGCGGCAGCGCACGGCCATGTGGGGGCAGGCCCGGAAGCAATCGCCGCAGTTGACGCAGGCCTGGGGCAGGATGTGGGCCACCCCGCCGCGCACCCGGATGGCCTTGGCCGAGCAGGCCTTGAGGCACAGCACGCAGCCCTGGCAGGCCTGGGGGTCTATCCACATGGTGGGCAGATCCTGGCCGTTGCCGTTGCCCCCCCGCTGGTGATTGTCGTGCGCCATGCCCCTCCGGGAGCTAACTTAACGCGAACCTGGTCCTGTGCCTGGATTCTAGACTATCTGGGGAATATGTCCACTTGCAGGCGGGTGCCCTGGCCAGGGGCGGTGGTGATCTGGAACTGGTCGCTGTTGCGCTTGATGTTGGGCAGGCCCATGCCGGCCCCGAAGCCCATCTCGCGCATCTCCGGGGTGGCCGTGGACCAGCCCTCCTGCATGGCCAAATCCAGGTCGGGGATGCCCGGTCCGTGGTCGCTGATGACCAGGCGCACCGCCCGGGGGGCGATGAAGACCTCCATGTGGCCGCCGCCGCCGTACATCACCACGTTCATCTCGGCCTCGAAGGCGGCGATGGCCGCCCGCCTGAGGACCTCGGGGGCGAAGCCCAACTCCTTGAGCAGGTTCTTGACCGCGATGGAGACGTTGCCCGCCCCGGCGAAGTCGCCGGCCTGGATGTCGAAGGCGCGCAGAAACTCGGGCTGGCCGCCCTCGGGCGCCAGGCCGGCGCTCATGGCCGCTGCCCCGGCCCGCACAGGGACCAGCCCCTCAGGCCCTGGCTGAAGAGCAGGCCGCAGGCGTCGAACATGGCATAAGGGGAAACCATCAGAGGCAGGCCATACTCCTCGGCCAGGGCCACCATCACCTCGCGGGGGCGCTTGCCGCGCACGAAGACCACCCCGTAGATGCCGGCCACCTCGGCGGTGCGCACCACCTGGGGGTTGGTCAGGCCGGTCAAGAGCAGGGTGTTGGGGTGGCTGAAGGCCAGGACGTCGCTCATCAGGTCGGAGCCATGGCACATGGCGATGCTGCGGTCCATGGCGTGGGCGCAACAAAGCACGTCTGCCCTGAGCCACTGAGCCACCTGGGCCAGGCTGGCCGGCAAGGGCGTCCCCGGCCTACTGGTAGCGCTCGACCAGGTCCACCGCGGTGTCGGCCATGACCTTGCGGTGGGTGTCCTGGTCAACGACCACCACCGGGGCCACGCCGCAGGCGCCCAGGCAACGCACCTGCTCCAGGGTGAAGCGCCGGTCGGGCGTGGTGCTGTCCACCGGGATATCCAGGTGGCGCTCCAGGCGGTCCAGGACCTCCTTGCCACCGCGCACGTAGCAGGCGGTGCCCATGCACACCCGCACGGTGTGCCGGCCCTTGGGGGTCATGCTGAAGAAGGAATAGAAGGTGGTGACGCCAAAGACCTCGTGGCCGGGCACGCCCATCTTCTGGGAGATGCGATCCTGCACGGCCACCGGCAGATACCCCACCACGCCCTGCACCTGCTGCAAGACCGGGATGAGCCCGCCGGGCTTGCCCCGGTATTTGGCGCAGATCTCGTCCAACTTGGCCAGCATCTCGGGGGTAACGTCCTCGGGCATCTGCTTGGATATGTCCTGGGCCACGCTCATGGCACGCTCCTTGAGGCTATGTACTGGGGCCGCAATGGGCCAAAGTGTATTACTTTCCGCTGTCGGTCATAGCACAAGGCGTGGGTGGTGGCAAGGCATTTCATCTGGCTTTTCAAGCCCCCGCCAGCGCCACCAGGGCCATGGCCTCGGCGCTCTCGATGGCCGCGCCCAAGGTGTCGCCGGTGACCCCGCCCAGGCGGCGGCGAAACCACAGGCCCAGGAGCAGGCCCCACAGCCCCACCACCAGGGCGGCGGCCACCCCGGCCCGGCCGCCGATCACCCCGGCCGCCGCCAGGGCCAGGCCGGCCCCCAGGAGCTCGGGCCAGAGGCCGCCCCCCCCAGCCACGGCCGCGCCCAGGCCCTGGGGCCGGGCCGGCGGCAACAGCGCGGCCATCAGCGCGGCCAGGCCGCGCCCCAGGACCGGGGCCAGGACCAGCCCGGCCCACAGGCGCGGGGCCGGCAGGCAGGCCAGGGCCGCGAACTTGACCAAGAGCACCCCCACCACCGCGCACAGGCCGAAGGCCCCCACCCGCGAGTCCTTCATGATCTCCAGGGCGCGCTCCCGGCTGGTCATGTGCACCAGGGCGTCGGCGGTGTCCGAGACCCCGTCCAGGTGCAGAAAGCGGGTCAGCGCCCCCCACAGCACCACCATCAATCCCGCCACCAGCAGGGGCGGCAGGCGCCGGGCCAAGAGCCAGGCCAGGCCGGCCAAGGCCAGGCCCAAGAGCAGCCCCACCGGCGCGTACCAAGCCCGCGAGCGCCTCAGATCCTCGGGGCCGGCCCGCAAATCCGAACGCAGCGTGGCCACGGTGAGGAACTGCAAGGCCAGCAGGAAGGACTTCACTAACGCTGCTCCGGCTCGCCGGTGACGCCGGCCGAGGCGAAGGTGGCCATCTCGTTGTAGATGGCCACCGCCGCGCGCACCAAGCCCAGGGCCAGGGCCGCGCCGGTGCCTTCGCCCAGGCGCAGGTCCAGGTCCAGCAAGGGCCGCTTGCCCAGGGCCTGGCACTGGGCGCGGTGCCCCTGCTCCTGAGAGGAATGCCCCACGATGAAGTAATGCGCCGCTGTTGGCGCCAGGCGGGCGGCCACCAGGGCCCCGCTGGTGGAGATGAAGCCGTCCAGGATCACCGGCACTCGCCGGCTGGCGGCGGCCAGGCAGTAGCCGCAGATGGCCGCGATCTCCAGGCCGCCCACGGCCGCCAGCACCCCCAGGGGGTCGGCCGGGTCAGGGTGGCGGCGGGTAAGAACCTTCTCCAGCACCTGTATCTTGGCCGCCAGGCCCGCGTCGTCCAGGCCGGTGCCCCGGCCGGTAACCAAAGCCGGGGCCAGGCCGCAGAACACCGCCGTGAGCGCCGCGCTGGCCGTGGTGTTGCCGATGCCCATGTCGCCGGGGATCAGGAGGTCCACGCCCTCGTCCATGAGCCCCTGGGCCACCGCCGCGCCGGCCAGGAGGGCCTCCAGGGCCTGCTCACGGGTCATGGCCGGCCCCTCCAGCATGTTGGCCGTGCCGGGGACCGCGGCCCCGGCCTGGCGGGCCAGCACGTTGATGCCCGCGCCGCCGCTCAGGAAGTTGAAGACCATCTGGGCCGTGACCTCCCGGGGGTACAGGCTCACCCCGGCGCTGGTGACGCCGTGGTCGGCGGCGAAAACCGTCACCGCGGCCTTAGGCTGGGTCAAATCCAGGCTGCCCCGCATCACGCACAGGTCGCGGGCCAGTTCCTCCAGGCGGCCCAGGGCGCCCCGGGGCTTGGTCAGGTTGTCCAGGTGGTCCTGGGCGGCCTGGGCCAGGGATTGGTCCGGGGCCTGGATGGCCGCCAGCAGTTCTTGCAGTCGCTGCATGCTTATGGGTCTCCGTGGGTTAGATGGGTGGCGCGCCCTTGAGGGCCAGGGGCAGGCCGGCCGCCACCAGGATGACATTTTGGCAGACCTGGGCCAGGTTCTGGTTGAGCCGCCCAGCCTGGTCTCGGAAGGTCCGGGCCAGGGCGTTGTCGGGCACGATGCCCAGGCCCACCTCGTTGGCCACCAGGATGACCGAGGCCCGGCAGGCGGCCACGGCCTGGCAAAACTCGCCGGCCCGGGCCTCGACGGCGCCGGTCTCCAGGCCAGCCAGGGTCAAGAGGTTGCTGAGCCACAGGGTCAGGCAGTCCACCAGGAGCACGTCCCCCGGGCCGCCGGCCCGGCCCAGGGCACCGACCAGGTCCAGGGGCTCCTCCAGGGTGGTCCAGCGGGGGCCGCGCTCCTCCTGGTGGCGGCGGATGCGCCCGGTCATCTCGCCGTCCAAGGCCTGGGCCGTGGCGATGTAGACCAGGCGGCCTTGGCCAGCGGCCAGGGTCTGGGCCAGGCGCAGGGCCAGGGCGGTCTTGCCGCTCTTGGCCCCGCCCAAGATGAGGGTGCTCGCGCGCATGCAGCCAGTCATAGCGCAAAACGCCCTCTGCCGCAATGAGCGCCTTCCCTAGCACGCAACTGGGGGCGTCTTGAAGACACGCCTGGATTTCTGATATGTTGGGGACGCCGGGGCCGCGCCGGCACCTGGCCGTCCGCCCCGGACAGGCAGGCGTCCGGGCGGCGGGCGGGCAGCGCGCGGTCCCGGGGGGAGGTTTACCTGAAGATAGACATCCTGCACCTGAACCAGGCCAGCGAGTTCACCCCCCTGGGCGGACGCCCCCGCTCCCCCTGGGGGGGCCGGCGGGGGCTTTACGCCCTGTTGCTGGTGGGCCTTTGCAGCCTGGCGGCCCACTGGCTGGCGCTGGGCACGCGCCTGGGCGGCGACAGCCCCCGCTACCTGGAGGCCGCCGCCCGCCTCTTGGCCGGCCTGCCCCTGGTGGACAAGCAGGCCGACTTTCTGGCCTACGACTGGCTGGTGGCGGCGGTGCTGTCCCTGGACGGCGGGCAGGCCGGGGTGGTGGTGGTGCAGGGGCTCATGTCCCTGGCCGCCGGCCTGGCGCTCTTCCTGGGGGCCAGCCGGGCCTTCGGCCCCACCGCCGGTCTGGCCGCGGCCTTGGCCTACGTGCTCTGGCCCGACCTGCAACGCTGGAATTGCTACATCCTAAGCGACGGCCCCTTCAACAGCCTGCTTGCCGCCTCGCTGGGCCTGGCCCTCCTGAGCAACCGCCAGCCCTGGTCTTGGCTGGCCCTGGCTCCAGTCCTGGGCCTTTTGGTGCTCACCCGGCCCGAGGGCCTGTTCTTCCTTCTGCCCCTGGCGGCCTATTTCGGGCTTAACCGCATGCCGGTGGCCATGGTCCTCCTGCTGGCCGGCCTGGGCCTGGCCCTGGTGTTCAAGGGACCCTCCCCGGCCACCAGCGCCGAGATCCTGGAGCACTGGGGGCGGGGCACCGTGATCTGGGGTCATGCCGCCCTGGACCACCCCCCGTCCCTGGCCACGGCCGGCCACTCCCTGGCCTCCTGGCTATGGGCGGCCCTGTGGCAGGACACCTGGAACCTGCTGGCGGCCATGGGGCAGCGGGCCTTCTGGTGCTTGGTCCACGCCCGGCCCTTCTATTCCTTGGCGCACAACATCTGGGCCGGGCTGTCCAGCCTGCTCCTCTTGGGCCTGGCCTTGTGGGGCGCCTTGGCCGGCGGAGAGATGGGGCGCCAGCGTGCCTTGGCGTGGATGGTGGTGCTGCTGCAACTGGGCCTTTGCACGCTCACCTGGGCCGACTGGGACGGCCGCTTCCTGACCCGCGTCACCCCGGCGCTCTTGCTCCTGGCCGCCGAGGCCCTGCTGGGCCAGGAGGCCTCCGACCCCCTGCTGGAAGGCCCCGGGCGCTTCAACCACCTGTGAGGGTGCCGCCTCCGCCCACGCCACCTCGGCTTTGCCCACGCCCCGGGCCGTGCTAGAATCAAACCGGCTTATACCCATCCCCCACGTGAGGTCAGGCCGTGACGGGCGAAGCCCTGCTGGACATTCAGGACCTGGTCACGGTCTTTCCCGGCCCGGCGGGGGAGCTCAAGGCCGTGGACGGCCTGGACCTTACGGTGAATTCCGGCGAGGTGCTGGGCCTGGTGGGCGAGAGCGGCTGCGGCAAGTCGGTGACCGCCCTGTCGGTGCTGGGCCTGTTGCCCGCTCCGGGCCGGGTGGCCGGCGGGCGGGCGCTCTTCGCGGGCCAGGACCTCTTGACCCTGGACCCGGCCAGCCTGCGCGCCTTGCGGGGGGCCAGCATCTCCATGGTCTTCCAGGAGCCCATGACCAGCCTCAACCCGGTCTTCAGCGTGGGCCGCCAGGTGGCCGAGCTGGTGCTGGCCCACCGCGACGTCTCCGCCCAGGAGGCCTGGCGCCAGGCCGTGGAGATGCTGGGGCAGGTGGGCATACCCGAGCCGGAGAAAAGGGCCAAGGCCTATCCCCACCAGCTCAGCGGCGGCCTGCGCCAGCGGGTGATGATCGCCATGGCCCTGGCCTTGGGGCCGCGCCTGGTCATGGCCGACGAGCCCACCACGGCCCTGGACGTGACCATCCAGGCCCAGATACTGCACCTGCTGCGCCAGTTGCAGGAGCAAAGCGGGGCCAGCGTGCTCCTCATCACCCACAACCTGGCCGTGGTGGCCCAAATGGCCGCCCGGGTGGCGGTGATGTACACTGGCCGCCTGGTGGAACAGGCCCCGGTGGGCGAGATGTTCAGCGCGCCCCTGCACCCCTACACCCGGGGGCTGTTGGCCTGCCTGCCCTCGCGCTCCCCGGGCCGAGGCCAGCGCCTGCCCACCATCGCCGGCATCGTGCCGCCCCTGGACGCCCTGCCCCCGGGCTGCGCCTTCAGCGACCGCTGCCCGGAGCGTTTCGCCCCCTGCCAGGAGGAGGAGCCGGCCCTGGTGGAGGTGGCCCCGGGGCATGGCGTGCGCTGCTATCTGCACCACCGCCTGTCCCGGCGCCAGAAGCGGGCGGCGGCATGAGCACCGCCCAGACCCAGGAACTGGTCAGGGTGGAGGGGCTGACCAAGCACTACCAGGTGGGCGGCGGCTTTTTGGGCGCCACCCGCCAGGTGCTGCGGGCCGTGGACCAGGTGGATTTGCGCGTGCTCTCTGGCGAGGTGCTGGGCCTGGTGGGCGAGAGCGGCTGTGGCAAGTCCACCCTGGGCCGCCTGATCCTGCGCCTGGCCGAGCCCACGGCCGGGCGGGTCTTCTTCGACGGCCAGGAGATCAGCGGGCTGGGGCGCTCGCGGATGCGGGGCCTGCGCCGCCAGATGCAGATCGTCTTCCAGGACCCGGTGACCAGCCTCAACCCCCGGCTGACCGTGGGCGGCATCCTGGCCGAGCCCCTGCGCATCCACCGCCAGGGCAGCGCGGCCCAGATACAGGCCCGGGTGGAGGAGTTGTTGCACGAGGTGGGGCTCAGGCCCGAGCACGCCGGTCGTTATCCCCACCAGTTCAGCGGCGGCCAGCGCCAGCGCATCGGCATCGCCCGCGCCCTGGCCCTGCGCCCCCGCCTGGTGGTGGCCGACGAGCCGGTCAGCGCCCTGGACGTGTCCATCCAGGCCCAGGTCATCAACCTGCTCATGGACCTCAAAGAGCGCTTCGGCCTGACCTATCTCTTGGTGGCCCACGACCTGTCGGTGGTCAGCCACCTTTCCGACCGCGTGGCCGTGATGTATTTGGGCAAGATAATGGAGGTCATACCGGCCGGACGCTTCCAGACGCCGCCCCTGCACCCCTACACCGAGGCCCTGCTCTTGGCCGCGCCGGTGGCCGATCCCCGGCGGCAGATGCGCCCGCCGGCCCTGAAGGGCGACGTGGCCAGCCCCATCGCCCCGCCGCCGGGCTGCCGCTTCCACACCCGCTGCCCCGAGGCCCAGGAGATATGCCCGCGCCAGGTGCCCGAGCTGCGCCAGATCGAGCCCGGCCACTGGTGCGCCTGCCATTTTCGCTAAGGCTGGGAGGCCGGGCTGGCACCTGGCCGGATGGGCCGTCAGTGTAATCCCAGTTGTTTATTGATGAAGGCCGCCACCTCCTGGGCGGGGCGGAAGACTCCGTAGTGCCCCTCGGCCAGGATGTCGCAATTAAGCTCCAGCAGGGTCTGCATACTTGCGCGCCACAGCCCCAGGTCGGAGCCGAAGGAGGGCGAGAAGGGGCCGTGGATGTCCTGGCCAAAGAGCACCCGCTGCCCCTCGGTCTGGCACCAGGCGCTGAGCGAGCCCGGGGTGTGGCCGGGGGTATGCAGGATGTTCAGGGCCTGGCCCCCGCCCAGGTCCAGGCTGTGTTCCTGGCCCAAGACCAGATCGGCCGGGGCCGGATCCAGCTTGAGCCCGTACCACTGGGCGGCGCTGCGCAGGGGGTCGCCCTGGGCCAAGGTGGGGGCGTCGTCCTGGTGGATGAGTACCTGGCAGCCGCTGAGCCGGCGCACCTCGGCGGCCCCGCCGGCGTGGTCAATATGGGCGTGGGTGATGAGCAGGTGGCTGGGCGGCTGGCCGGCGGCCTGGCCCGCCAGCTCCAGGATGCGCTGGGCGCTGGGTCCGGCCCCGCTGTCAATCAGCACCCGGGCCTCGGGTCCCTGCACCAGGTAGCAGAGGCAATCTCGCGGATCGGAGAGGTCCGGCCCGCCCACCATGTACACGCCCTCGGCGATGCGGCGCGGCGGGGCGTTCAAGGGGTGTATGGCCATACTGAAGCTCCCGCCCGGGGCCCGTGCCCGGCCCCGGGGAAAAAGCCGGCGCCCTCGGCCCGGCAGCCTAGGGGCCTGCCCGGCCGCGACTGCAACTTGCTTCCTGGCGGCCGTGACATGCAGGCTGGGGCAGGCATCCCAGGGACCAGGTTCGCGGGTCCCCGCCGGGCGCGGGGTTTCCGGCCAGGGCCTGCCAATAGTATGAAGCTGGGCCAGCCCGCCAGGCAAGCAGACAATCATCCATCGGCCATTTCGAGGCTTGTTCGCTATATTCATTGGCAATCTGTCGGTTTACAAGGCCAAATCCAATGCCTATGATTGGTGGAGGCTGGCCACGGCCCGCGGCCCCCTGACCCTCTACCAAGCGAGGAAACCCCATGAGCACCTACTACGACCCCCAGGATCTGCCCCGCTTCGCCGAGATCGGCCAGGAGGCCCCCGGCCTGGCCCAGAAATTCTTTGACTACTACGGCGCGGTCTTTGCCGAGGGCGAGCTGAGCGCCCGCGAAAAGTCCCTGATCGCCCTGGCCGTGGCCCATGCCCTGCAATGCCCCTATTGCATAGACGCCTACACCCAGACCTGCCTGGAGAAGGGCTCCAACCTGGCCGAGATGACCGAGGCGGTGCACGTGGCCTGCGCCATGCGGGGCGGGGCGGCTCTGGTGCACGGCTTGCAGATGCGCAAGCAGGCGGCCAAGGTTTCCTTCTAGAGGCTCCGGGAGCCCAATGCCCATGCCGCCCACCTTTGCTCAGACCCTGCGCCGCCACCAACTGGACCTGACCCGAGGCCAGACCACGGTGTTGCAGGTCAACCTGGGGCTCTTGTGCAACCAGGCCTGTCGCCATTGCCACCTCTCGGCCGGGCCCGGCCGGGGCGAGGTCATGGACACGGCCACCGTGCAAGAGGTGCTGGCCTATGCCCGGCGGGGCGGCTTCGCCACCGTGGACATCACCGGCGGGGCGCCGGAGCTCAACCCCAACCTGGAGATATTGCTGGAAGGCCTGCGGGGGTTGGCCTGCCGGGTGATCCTGCGGGCCAACCTCACGGCCTTGTTGAGCCCCCCACACCGGGGGCTGATACCCCGGCTGGCGGCCGGACGGGTGGCCATAACCGCCTCGTTCCCCTCGCTGAGTGCCCAGCAGGCCCAGGCCCAGCGGGGCGAGGGCGTGTTCGAGCAATCACTAAACTGCTTGCGCCTGCTCAATCAAGCCGGCTACGGCCAACCCGGCACGAACCTGCAACTGGACCTGGTGGTCAACCCGGCCGGGGCCTTCCAGCCCCCGGAGCAGGCCCCCACCGAGAAACGCTTCCGCCAGGTGCTGGCCCAGCGCTGGGGCATCGCCTTCAACAGCCTCCACGTCTTCGCCAACGTCCCCCTGGGGCGCTTCAAGGACTGGCTGGTGGAAACCGGCGGCCACGAGGCCTATGTGCGTCGCCTGGCCGAGGGCTTCAACCCCTGCGCCCTGCCGGGGGTGATGTGCCGGGGTTTGTTGTCGGTGGCCTGGGACGGCTTTCTTTACGACTGCGACTTCAACCAGGCCGCCGGCCTGCCCCTGGGCGGGCAAAGGACCCACGTCTCCCAGATGGAGGGTCCGCCGCCCGTGGGCCAGGCCATCGCCGTGGGCGAGCACTGTTTCACCTGCACCGCCGGGGCCGGCTTCACCTGAGGCGGGGCCATCCTGGCCTGAGTTCAGGCCGCCTGGCAGACACTATGTCCATCGCCCAACGCCTCATCATCTTCACCCGCTACCCAGAGCCGGGCCAGGTCAAGACGCGGCTCATCCCGGCCCTGGGGGCCAGCGGCGCCGCTGATTTGGCCCTCCGCCTGGCCCAGGAGACCCTGGCCTGGGGTTTGCTGCTGGCCCGGCGGGAGCCACTGCGCCTGGAGGTGCGCTTCGATGGCGGCGACGAGGCGGCCATGCGCTCCTGGCTGGGGCTGGCCCCCCTGTACCGGCCCCAGGGCCAGGGTGATTTGGGCCAGCGCATGGCCCGGGCCCTGCACCAGGCCCTGCAAGAAGGCGAGGAGCGGGTGGTGCTGGTGGGCATTGACTGCCCCCGGCGCGACGACCGCCTGATGTCTCAGGCCTTACAGGCCTTGGCCAGCCATGATTTGGTGCTGGGGCCGGCCCAGGACGGCGGCTATTACTTGGTGGGGCTGAGCCGGTCGGCGCCGGCCATCTTCCAGGGCATCGCCTGGGGCGGACCGGAGGTTTTGCGGCAGACCATGGCCGCGGCTGGACGCGCCGGCCTGGCCACCCGCCTGCTGACCACCCTGCCGGACATTGACCGGCCCCAGGACCTGCCCCTTTTGGAGGACACCCCCCGCCCTCCCCGGCTGGAGCCCGACCCCGGGCTCATCTCGGTGGTAATGCCGGCCTTGAATGAGGCCGCCCACCTGCCCGCCACCTTGGCCCCCCTGCTGGACCTGCCGGATGTGGAGGTGCTGGTGGTGGACGGCGGCAGCGGCGACGGCACCCACGAGCTGGCCCGCGACCTGGGGGCCACGGCCTGCTCAAGCTTCCGGGGCCGGGCGCGGCAGATGAACCTGGGCGCGGCCCTGGCCCGGGGCGGTACCCTGCTCTTTTTGCACGCCGACACCCTGCTGCCCCTGGGCTGGGACCAGGAGGTGCGCCGGGTGCTGAAGCAGCCCGGCGTGGCCCTGGGCTGCTTCAGCTTCGCCCTTGACCACGCTGGCTTGGGCGCGTCCCTGGTGGAAAAAATGGTGGACCTGCGCACCCGCCGGCTGGGCCTGCCCTATGGCGACCAGGCGCTGTTCCTGACCAGGGAGCGTTTCGCCCAGGCCGGCGGCTATGCCGAGCTGCCCATCATGGAGGACTACGAGCTGGTCAGGCGCGCTCGCCGCCAGGGGCGGGTGATTCAGTCCGGCCTGCCCGTCCTCACCTCGGGCCGGCGCTGGCGCCAGTTGGGACTCCTGCGCACCACCCTGGTCAATCAACTGATCGTGCTGGGCTATCACCTGGGGGTGCCACCCGCCACCTTGCGGCGCTGGTACCAGGGCGGGACCAAGCCCCTACCCTAGGCTTGGGCCAAGCCCTGGGGCCAACGGCCCCGGGGGACCCACGGGTGCATGTTTTCACGAAAACAACGTTACTCCATTTCCCAAAAATGCCTTGACAGGCCGGAGTTGGTTGCACTAAATATTAGGCCAACTTTGTGTAAATACAGGATTGAGTCCTTTTCAATAACATTGTTACGCTATCTTACGAGGCTGGGGCTTGACAGGGGTGGTCCACCCGCATACAAAGTAACTACTATTTAGCCACGGCCCGGCCGGCGCCCCTGGCGCGGCGGGGAGGAGGAATATTGCCTTGTCCAATTTGCGAACCATAGACGTGGCGCTCATCCGCGACACCGTGGCCGACCTGTGCGGCCAGGCAGACCTGCTCTTGCCGGCCGACGTGCGCCGGGCCCTGGAGCAGGGCCTGGCGGCCGAGGAGTCGCCGGTGGGCAAGGAGATTCTCACTCGCCTCTTGGAGAACGCCGACATCGCCGCCGCCGAGTCCATGCCCATCTGCCAGGACTGCGGCTTGGCGGTGGTGTTCTTGGACGTGGGCCAGGACCTGCACCTCATCGGCGGCGACCTGGTGACGGCGGTGAACGAGGGCGTGCGCCGGGGCTATGAGAGGCACTACCTGCGCAAGAGCGTCTGCCACCCCTTCACCCGGGCCAACACCGGCGACAACACCCCGGCCGTGGTGCACGCGCGCATCGTGCCCGGCGACAAGGTTCACCTGTGGGTGGTGCCCAAGGGCGGCGGCAGCGAGAACATGTCCAAGGTCTTTTTGGTCACCCCGGCCCAGGGCCTGCCCGGGGTCAAGGAGCGAGTGCTGGAGACCGTGGAGGCGGCGGGACCCAACCCCTGCCCGCCCATCATCCTGGGCGTGGCCATCGGCAGCACCTTTGACGACGCCTGCCTGCGGGCCAAGCGCACCCTATTGCGCGAGTTGGGCTCGGTCAACCCCGACCCCGAGGCCGCGGCCCTGGAGTCCGAGCTTCTGACCATGGTCAACAACACCGGCATCGGCCCAGCCGGCTTGGGCGGCCGCGTAACCTGCCTGGGGGTCTTCGTGGACATCAAACCCTGCCACATCGCCAGCCTGCCGCTGGCGGTCAACGTGCAGTGCCACGCCGCGCGGCACAAGGAGGCGGTGCTATGAGCCGTACCTTCCGCCTCACCCCGCCCCTGAACGACGCCGACACCACGGCGCTCAAGATCGGCGACCGGGTGCTTATCACGGGCACCATCTACACCGGCCGCGACGCCGCCCACAAGCGCATCGTGGAGGCCCTGCAAAATGGCCAAGAGCCGCCGTTTCCCCTCAAGGGCGCGGTGATCTACTACGTGGGTTCCTCGCCGGCCCCACCGGGGCGCGTCATCGGCGCCGCCGGCCCCACCACCAGCTACCGCATGGATTCCTATACCCCGACCATGCTGCAACTGGGGCTGAAGGCCATGATCGGCAAGGGCAAACGCGGCGAGGAGGTCAAGGCGGCCATGGCCCAGCACAAGGCCGTGTACCTGGGGGCCATCGGCGGGGCCGGGGCCTTGATGGCCCGGGCCATCGTGGAGGCCGAGGTGATCGCCTATCCCGAATTGGGGCCGGAGGCGGTGCGCCGCCTGGTGGTCAAGGACATGCCCTTGGTCTGCGTCAACGACGTGCACGGCGGCGACCTCTACCTGGAGGGCCGCCGAGACTATCAGCGCTAGGCGTACTTTTCATAATCACCGGCGGCGCCACCTTCTCAGGGCGCGGCGCCGCCCAACCGTTACCTGGGAGTTGCCATGGCCAGCATAGATACCGCCATCTACGTCAAGCCGCCCAGCCGGGCTAGCGCCTACCTGGACTGGCTGCAAATGCTCACCGGCGCCGGGCTCATCGCCTTCATGTGGTCGCACATGGTGCTGGTGGCCAGCGTCAACCTGGGCGTGAACGTGATGAACACCATCGCCCATTTCTTCGAGGCCACCTACATGGCCCAGGTGGGCGGCCCCTTGATCGGCGCCACCATGCTCTTCCACTTCATCCTGGCCGCCCGCAAGATACCCTTCACCACCGGTGAGCAGGGCTCCATCTGGCGCCACGCCAAGATGCTGCACCACCAGGACACCTGGATGTGGGTGGTGCAGGCCGTGACGGCCATGATCATCCTGATCATGGGCTCGGTGCACCTGTGGACGGTACTCACCGACCTGCCCATCACCGCCGCCAAAAGCGCCGCCCGCATCCAGGGCGGCTTCTGGATGCTCTTCTACCTGATCCTGCTGCCCATGGTGGAGCTGCACGTGGGCATCGGCTTCTACCGCATCGGCGTCAAGTGGGGCTTCGTCAAGGCGGACGGCCGCAAGAAGTTCAAGCGCTCGGAGAACATCCTGACCGCCATCATGATCTTCATCGGCCTGGTCACCATCATCCGCTTCGCCACCTTGGCCATCTAAGGAGGTCCCCCCGTGGCATACGAAACCTTTTACAGCGATCTGGTCTGCATCGGGGCGGGCCTGGCCGGCGAGCGCGTGGCCGTGGAGGCCGCGGCGGCCGGCTTCAAGACCATACTCCTTAGCCTGGTGCCGCCGCGCCGCTCCCACTCCTGCGCCGCCGAGGGCGGCATGCAGGCCGCCCTGGGCAACTGCGCCATGGGCGAGGGCGACAGCCCGGACGTGCACTTCGCCGACACGGTCAAGGGCTCCGACTGGGGCTGCGACCAGGAGTGCGCCCGCATCTTCGCCGACACCGCGCCGGTGGCCGTGCGCGAGGCCGGCCACTGGGGCATGCCCTGGAACCGCGTGGAGGCCGGCAAGGCCCTGTGCTTCAAGGGCGGGGTGTGCTTCGAGGTGGACGAGAAACCCGAAAAGCAAGGGCTCATCACCGCCCGGGCCTTTGGCGGCACCGCCAAATGGCGCACCTGCTACACCAGTGACGGTACCGGCCACACCCTGCTCTACACCCTGGACAACAAGGTGACAGAGCTGGGCATCACCGTGCACGACCGCGTGGAGGCCGTCAGCCTGATCCACGACGGTGAAACCTGCCAGGGCCTGGTGGCCCGCTGCCTCAAGACCGGGGCGCTTAGGGTCTACCTGGCCAAGGCCGTCTTGATCGCCACCGGCGGCTACGGCAAGCTCTACTCCGAGACCACCAACACGGTCATCAACGAGGGCGGCGGGCAGATCGTGGCCTTGGACACCGGGCTGGTGCCCTTCGGCAACCCCGAGGCGGTGCAGTTCCACCCCACGGGCGTGGTGCCCACCAACATCCTGGTGACCGAGGGCTGCCGCGGCGACGGCGGCACGCTCCTGGACGTCAACCAAGAGCGCTTCATGCACATCTACGAGCCCGAGAAGGCCGAACTGGCCAGCCGCGACGTGGTCAGCCGCTGGATGATGCACCACATCCGCGAGGGGCACGGCGTGCCCAGCCCCTACGGCCCCCACCTGTGGCTGGACATCCGCCACCTGGGCGAGAAGCACATCACCACCCGCCTGCGCGAAGTCTACGACACCTGCCGCCACTTCCTGGGCGTGGACCCCATCACCCAGCTAATCCCCGTGCGCCCCTGCCATCACTACTCCATGGGCGGCGTGCGCATCAACAAGGACGGCTACGCCTACGGCCTCAAGGGCCTATTCTCGGCCGGCGAAAGCGCCTGCTGGGACATGCACGGCTTCAACCGCCTGGGCGGCAACTCCCTGGCCGAGACCATCGTGGCTGGCCGCCACATTGGCCGCCAGTTGGTGGAGTACTTGAAGGGCGCCGAGGCCACCCTGCGCACCGACCTGGCCCGCCAGGCCGTGGCCAAAGACGAGGCGCGCATCAAGCGCATCATCGCCGGCAGCGACGGCAAGGAGAGCGTCTATGAGGTGCGCAACGCCATGCAGCAGGTCATGATGGAGGGCGTGGGCATCTTCCGCAACGGCACGGACCTGCAAAAGGCCGTGGACGATCTCCAGGTCATCTACGCCCGCTCCAAGAAGGTGGGCCTGAAAAGTAGCGGCATCGGCGCCAACCCCGAGCTGGCCATGGCCATAAAGATCTCGGGCATGCTGCGCCTGGCCCTGTGCGTGGCATATGGCGCCCTGCAGCGCACCGAGAGCCGCGGGGCCCACGCCCGCGAGGACTATCCGGCCCGCAACGACCGCGACTGGCTCACCCGCACCCTGGCCTACTGGCGCGATGAGAACGGCGATCTGCCCCAGTTGGAGTACGAGCCGGCCACCAAGGTCTTCCACCTGCCTCCGGGCGACCGCGGCTATGGCAAGTGCGAGATCATCTGCCGCGAAGAAATGAGCGAGTGAGGTGAGGCATGAGTAGACAACTGAAATTCAATATCTTCCGCTACAATCCCCAGGACCCGGCCTCGGTACCCCACGCCGACACCTTCCTGTTGGAGGAAACCCCCAGCCTCACCCTGTTCATCGCGCTCAACAAGCTGCGCGAGGAGCAGGACCCCTCGCTGATGTTCGACTTCGCCTGCCGCATGGCCATCTGCGGCAGTTGCGGCATGGTCATCAACGGCCGGCCCGGCCTGGCCTGCCGCACGCTCACCAGCGATCTGCCGGCCGAGATCACCCTGATGCCCCTGCCGGTCTTCAAGCTGGTGGGCGATTTGTCGGTGGACACCGGCACCTGGTTTAGGGCCACCAACAGCAAGATCGAGTCCTGGATCCACACCGACCAAGAGTTCGATCCCGGAGCCGCCGAGGAACGCATGGAGAACGCCCTGGCCGAGTCCATCTTCGAGCTGGAGCGTTGCATCGAGTGCGGCTGCTGCGTGGCCAGTTGCGGCACGGCCAACATGCGCGAGGACTTCGTGGGGGCCTTCGCCCTGAACCGCATGGCCCGCTTCATCATGGACCCCCGCGACAAGCGAAAGGACGCCGACTACTTCGAGGTGGTGGGCACCGACCAGGGCATCTTCGGCTGCATGGGCCTGTTGGCCTGCGAGGACGTCTGCCCTCGCTCCATACCGTTGCAGGACCAACTGGGCCTCCTGCGTCGCAAAATGGGCTTCATCGCCCTCAAGAGCATCTTCAAGCGTAAAGGCTAGCCGACCTCAGCCCGGCCTGGCCTTGCCTACCCCGCGTCCCCAAAGGGGGCGCGGGGTCTCTTTTACCCCACCCAGGGCCGGGCGCCGGATATTCTGTTTGACAACCACGCGGAAAGCGGGATATTTTTGGGGTTGGGGCCATCAGGCCGCCAGACGGCCCCGCCCAGTCCACCCCAGGGAGGCTCTGTACAGACCGTGACCAACACCGGCCCCGCCATGAACGTGGTGCTCTCCCCCGAGCGCATACAGGCCCGGGTGCGCGAACTGGGCGACCAGATATCACGCGACCTGGGCGACCAGCCGGTGCTGGTGGGTGTGCTCAAGGGGGCCTTTGTCTTCCTGGGCGACCTGGCCCGCTGCATGACCGTGCCGGTACAGGTGGATTTCCTGCGCGTGGCCTCCTACGGCAGCAGTAGCGTCTCCTCGGGCAACATCCAGCTCACCAAGGCCCCGGAACTGGACCTCAAGGGCAGGGCCGTGGTGCTGGTGGAGGACATCGTGGACACCGGCCGCACCGTGGCCTGGCTGAAACAGCACATGGCGGGCGCTCTTCCGACCTCCAGAACAAGTTCCGCTTGGACGAGAGCAAGCTTGCCTCGGCCGGCTCCTGGGTGCGCTGCGGCAAGTGCCAGGACGTCTTCCAGGTGCTGCCGCCCGGGGCGCCCCAGGCGGCCCCGGACCAGGCCCTGGAGTTGGACCGTAGCGCCCCCCGCCAGGCTCGCGCCGCCGAAGAGGCGGCCGATTTCGGCCTGGACCTGGACGCCCCCGCCCCCAAGGCCAAGGGCCGCGGCAAGGGCTTCAAGATCATCTTCTGGCTGTTGGCCATCCCCCTGACCCTGGCGGTGCTGGCGGCCGGCGGCTTGGTCACCCTGGACCGCCTGGGGCTCTCGCCCAAGCTGGTGGACCGCTTCCGGGGCCTGCCGGGCCTGAGCCTGCTGTTGTCCCAAGCCGGGGCGGGCAAGGCCGCCAAGCCCGCCGCCGAGGCCGAGTACCAGGGGCTATTGCTCAACCAGGTGCGCGGCTACTTCAGGGTCAACCAGGCGGCCGGACGCTTGTTCGTCATCCAGGGCCTGGTGGAGAACCAGGGTCAGCAGGAGCGTACCGCCGTGATGGTGCGCGGCCGGCTCACCGACACCCAGGGCCAGGTGGCCCGGCAGGAGGTGGCCTACGCCGGCCAGGTCTTCAACCCCGACGAACTGCAACAGACGCCCTTGGCCGAATTGCAGGCCCGCCTGGGCAAGCCGGAAGGCCCCGACGGCTCCAAGGTCACGGTCAAGCCCGGGGCCACCCAGCCCTTCATGATCGTCTTCGCCAACCTGCCGGCCAACCTGGCGGAGTTCACCGCCGAGGTGGTGGGCTCCGAGGCCGCCGCCCAGCCCCCGGCCGGGCGTTGAAGACCCCGGCAACCCCGGGCATATAGCCAGTGTTCGCCCAAATCATGCAAAGCCGCATGGTGGCGGGGGCGGCCCTGGCGGCCTTGGTGCTGGGCGGCGGCACCCTGGGCTACATGCTCATCGAGGGCTGGGATTTCCACGACGCCCTGTTCATGACCGTCACCACCGTCACCACCGTGGGCTACGGCGAGGTGCACCCCCTGACCCGCGGGGGCCGCACCTTCAGCATGTGCCTGATCCTGGGGGGCGTGGGGGTGGTGCTCTATATTTTGAGCATGCTCACCCAGGTGGTGGTGGAAGGCAAGCTGCGCGAGGTAATGGGGAGGAGGAGCTTGGAACGCAAGATACGCTCCCTCAAGGACCACTACATCATCTGCGGCTTTGGGCGCATCGGCGCCCTGGTGGCCGACATGCTGCGCGAGCAGTCGGTGGAGTTGGTGGTCATCGAAAGCGACGAGCAGGTCACCCGCCGCCTGGGCCAGGAGGGCATCCACTACGTGCTGGGCTCGGCCACCGAGGACGAGAGCCTCTTGGCTGCGGGCATCGAGCGCGCCAAGGGCCTGGTGGCCACGGTCAACTCCGACGCCGACAACGTCTACATCGTTCTCACCTCCAAGGGCATTCGCCCCGACCTCTTGGTCATCGCCCGGGCCACCGAGCCGGGCTCGGAGCGCAAGCTCAAACGGGCCGGGGCCGACAAGGTGGTCTCGCCCTACTTCATCGGCGCCCGGCGCATCGCCCAGACCGTGCTGCGCCCCTCGGTGGCCGACTTCGTGGACCTGACCTTCCACAGCACCGACGTGGCCCTGCTCATGGAGGAGGTGCAGGTGGACGCCGGCAGCGACCTGGTGGGCGTGAGCCTCAAGGACTCGGGCATACGCCAGAAGCTGGACCTGATCGTGCTGGCCGTGAAAAAGCCCAACGACCACATGATCTTCAATCCCCCGGCCGGCACGGTCATAGAGCAGGACGACACCCTCATCGCCCTGGGCTCCCACGCCTCCATGCAGAAGCTGGAGCGGATGGTCAGCGGCGGGGGCGAATAGCGCCGCGTCAATTCGCCGTATTTTGAAAGGTTTTCGTAGGGGCGGGGGTAGAGCGCCTCGACTCCCAATGCGGGTCGGGAGACGCTCTCCCGTAACCAACCCCGCTTGCTCCCGTAGTGGCCATGTTGAACATACAAGGGGCGGGGGTTATCCCCGCCCCTTGTTTTTTCAGCGGGCAGACAAGACGGGAGGGGATAAACCCCTCCCCTACGAAGAACAACAACCTGGCTTGGTGTTTCCCCCGTGGCTCGCAGGGCTCTACATGAGCCCCCGGTACAGCCCGCCGTCAATCAGGTAGCTGGCGCCGGTGATGTAGCTGGCCCGCTCCGAGGCCAGAAACACCGCCAGTTCGGCCATCTCCTCGGGCCGGCCGATGCGCCCCAGGGGTATGCCGGCCACGGCCTGCTTGAGGGCCTCGTCGCGGCTGATGCCCTGGGCCTGGCCGCGGTGGGCCAGAAGCTCCTCCACCCGCTCGGTGAGAATCCAGCCCTGGCAGATGTTGTTGACCGTCACGCCGTCCTTGGCCACCTCGTCGGCCAGGGTCTTGGCCCAGCCGATCACCGCCGCCCGGATGCTGTTGCTTAGGATCAGGGCGTTCAGGGGCTGCTTGACCGAGACGCTTGTCAGGTTGACGATGCGCCCCCAACCCTGCTGGCGCATGGCCGGCAGGGCGCCCCGGGCCAGGCCCTGGGCCGAAAACAGGATCAACCGCGCGGCCCTGAGCCAGTCCTCCTCGTCGAAATCGGCGAAGCCCCCTGCCGGCGGCCCCCCGGCGTTGGTCACCAGGATGTCCAGCCGCCCCAGGTTATGGGCGGCCTCTTGGCAGAAGGCCTCGCCCTGGCCGGGCTGGCTCAGGTCCAGGCCCCGAGTCAGCACCTTGACCCCGTGGGCCTCTGTTATCTCGGCGGCCAGGGCCTCCAGGGCCGCCCCGCCCCGCGCGCACAGGGCCAGGTTGCAACCCTCGGCGGCCAGGCCCCAAGCCACGGCCCGGCCCAGGCCCTTGCTGGCCCCGGCCACGCAGGCCACCCGCCCCTTGATGCCCATGTCCATGGAAACCTCCTTAACGCTGTTCTTCATTGAAGCCTTGCCGCAGGGCCTGCAAGCGCACCAGGCGGGCGTAGATGCCCCCCAGGGCCATGAGTTCCTCGTGGCTGCCCTGCTCGGCGATGCGCCCCTTGTGCATCACCAGGATGCGCGCCGCGTGGCGCACCGTGGTCAGGCGGTGGGCCACCACCAATGAGGTGCGGCCGGCCATGACCCGGGGCAGGGCTTGTTGGATCAGGCGCTCGGACTCGGGGTCCACCGAGGACGTGGCCTCGTCCAAGACCAGCACCCGGGGGTCGCCGGCCAGGGCCCGGGCCAGGGCCAGGAGCTGGCGTTGGCCAGCGCTGAGCTTGCGGGCGCCCTCGCCCAGGCGGGTCTGTAGGCCCTCTTCCAGGCCCCGCACGAAGCCCTGGGCGCCGCTGACCTCCAGGGCCTGGCGCAAGAGCTGGGGCGTCACCCAGGGCCGGCCCAGGGTGATGTTCTCCTCCACCGTGCCGGCCAGCAGAAACACCTCCTGGGCCACCAGGGCCACCCGCCGAGCCAAGGCCGGCTCATCCAGGTCCCTGAGGTCCACCCCGTCCAAGAGCACCCTGCCCTCTTGGGGATCGTAAAAGCGCATCAAGAGGCTGACCAGGCTGGTCTTGCCCGCGCCGGTGGGTCCCACCACGGCCCAGGTCTGGCCGGGCGGGATGGTGAAGTTCACCCCCTTGAGCACCGGCTGGCCTTCGTGGTAGCCAAAGGTGACGTTTTCAAAACGCACCCGCCCCGGCCCCGGCCCTTGCTCGGGCGCGAACGCCGCCGGCGGGGCCAAGGCCTCGTCGTTGTCCAGCAGGTGGAAGATGCGCTCGGCCGAGGCCATGGCCGCTTGCAGGATGTTGTACTTCTCGGCCAGGTCGCGCACGGGCCGAAAGAACATCTGCATGTAGGTGAGAAAGGCCACCAGGGTGCCCAGGCTTAAAGTGTCTCGCACCACCTGGCCGCCGCCGTGCCACAATATCAGCCCCATGGCCAGGCTGGAGAACAGCTCGGTCAGCGGCATGAAGACGCTCATGACCTTGATCTGGCGCATGCCCGCGCGGTAGTAGTCGTCGTTGAGGCGCTGGAACTCTTGCCGGCCCTGCTCCTCGGCCCTGAAAAGCTTGACCGCCATGAGGCCCAATAGCGTCTCGCTGAGGCGGGAGTTGATGCGCCCCAGGTGGCCTTGCAGGTCGCGGAAGGCCTCGCGGGCCAGGCGCGAGAAGAGCCAGGCCATCAGCGCGATGGCCGGGGTTAGAGCTCGTTGAGGTTCTGCACGTCGTTGGTCAGGCGGGTTACCAGCTTGCCCACCGGGTTCTTGGCAAAAAATCCCAAGGAGCGGCCCAACAGGTGGCCGAAGAGGCCCTGGCGCAGGCTGAACATGATCTCCTGGCCGGTGCGCTCCAGGAGCATCTGCTGGCCGAAGCCCAAGGCAAAGGCCAGGGCCGCGGCCAGGGTGAACAAAAGAGCCAGGCGCGCCAGCCCCCAGGCGTCACCGGCGCGCAGGGCCATGAGTTGCCCGTGGTCCAAGCGCGCCAGGTGGTCGTTGCGGATCAAGAGACGCCCCTGGGCACTGACGAACAACTCTGGCCGGGCCGCGGCCACCTGTTGGGCCCCGGGGCCGGGCGGGGCCTGGTACCAGGCGTGCCCGGCCAGGGCCCCGGCCTGCCGCACCGCCTCGGAGAGCTTGGGGTCCAGGCCGCGCCAAACCTCGGCGGGCAGCAGGAGCCTCTGGCCCTCCAGGGGCCAGGCCCCCGGCCCGGCCGAGTCCGCCAGCCTGGCCGAAAGCTCGCCGGGCAGGCGGGCCAGGTCCACCTCCTGCACCTGGGGCACGATGTAGAGGTCTATGCCCAGGCGGGTCAGGTAGGGCAGCAAGAGTTCCAGGCCGGTGCTTAAGAGGATCAGAAGCGCCGCCAGGGCGATGCGCCGCAGGTGGGGGCGGGAGAAGGCCAAGAGCCGCCGCAGGAGCCGCAGGTCATAGGGCCGCCCCAGGTGGTCGCCCTCCATGTAGCCGTAGTCCATGGGTGGCATGGGCTTCAGGCCTCCAGCTCGGCCAGTATGGCCTGCTCGGCGAAAAGCTGCTGATACACCCCGCCGGCCTGCATCAAGTCCTGATGGCGGCCCTGTTCCTTCACCCGGCCCTGGTCCAGCACGTAGATGCGCTGGGCAAAGGCCACGCTTTTTAGGCGGTGGCTCACCACCAGAGTGGTGCGCCCGGCGCGCAGGGCCGCCAGGTTGTGCAGGATGCGCTGCTCGGTCTCGGTGTCCACGGCGCTCAGGGGGTCGTCCAGCGCCAAGACCGGCGGGTCCAGGATCAAGGCCCGGGCCAGGGCCAGGCGCTGGCGTTGGCCGCCGCTCAGGGTGTGGGCGCGCTCGCCCAGCATGGTGTCCAGGCCCTGCTCCAGATCGCGCACCTCGGCGGCCAGTTCGGCGGCCTCAAGCGCCGCCCACATCTCTTCTTCGCTGGCCTGGGGCCGGCCCAAGAGCAGATTGGCCCGCACCGTGGCCGAGAACAGAAAGGCCTCCTGGGGCACCTGCACCACCAGGGAGCGCAGATGGGCCTGGCTCAACTGAAGCACGTCCACCCCGGCCAGAAACACGCTGCCGGCCGGCGGGTCGTAGATGCGGCAGAGCAGGGCCAAAAGAGTGGACTTGGACGAGCCCACCCGCCCCACCAAGGCCGTGGTCTGGCCGTCGGGCACGGCGAGGCTCACGTCCTCTAGCGCTGGCGCGGCCTGGCCGGGGTAGGAAAAGGTCAGCCCGCGCACCTCCAGGCCCAGAGGCGCGCCGTCGGCGATGAAGCGGGGGTGCGCGGGGTCTTGCACCTGGGGCCGGGCCGAGAGCACCTCCTCCACCCGCAGCAGGGAGGCCTTGGCCCGCTGCACCAGGCTCACCACCCAGCCCAGAGCCATCATGGGCCAGGTCAGCAGGCTAAGGTAGGCGGCGAAGGCCACGAAATCGCCGGCGGTGATGCTCCCGCCCACGGTCAGCCAGCCGCCGGCCCCCAGCACCACGGCCAGGCTCAGGTTGGTGAAGAAGATCATCAGAGGGAAGAACAGGGCCAGGAGCTTGGCCAGGCCCATGTTCAGGTCCAGGTATTGCCGGCCCGCCGTGGCCAGACGCGCCTCCTGGCCCTCGTGCAGGGCATAGGCCTTGATGAGCCCTATGCCGCTCATCACCTCGCGCACCTGCTCGGTGATCTGGCCGAAGGACTCTTGCACCTCTTGGTAGCGGCGGTGCAGGCGCCCCGACTGCACCCGGGTCAGGGCCACGATGAGCGGCATGGGCAGCACGGCCAGCAGGGTCAGGAGCGGGCTGATGTAGAGCATGAAGCCCAGGGCCGCCGTGCCCAGCACCAGGCCGTCCATGGCCGCCACCAGGCCAATGCCGGTGGCCATGCGGATGTTGTTCAGGTCGTTGGTGGAGCGGGCCATCAGCTCGCCCGGGGAGTGGTCCACCAGGTAGCCCAGGTGCATGGCCTGCAAATGCTCGAAGAGGCGCTGGCGCAGGTCGCGCTCCACCTGGCGTGAAAAGCCCATCAACAGGGGCCGCCACAACAGGCGCAAGGCAGCCATGCCCAGGGCCAGGCCCCGCACCCCGGCGGCCTGCCAGAGCAGGGAGGCGCTAGTGGCCCGGGCTAAAGCCAGGTCGTCCACGGCGAACTTGATCAGGCGGGGCACGCAGAGTTGCAAGAAGTCCACGGCCACCAGGGCCGCTAGCCCCACGGCGATGGCCCAGCGGCGCTCCCAGGCCAAGTCCTTGAGAAGCCGCCAGCCGTGGGCCATGGGCCGCTACCCCCTGGCGCGGGTTGTGGTTATAGCAAGCTGCGGTCAGCCTGTGGCTTGATCGCGGCTTGGTCGCGGGCCATGGATGCCTCGCCAAAAAGCGCAGGCGCGAAGCGCCAAGCTTTTTGGGAGAGTTAGCCGAATTCATTGCGGCGAACTCGAGTTGAAAAAGTCCAGGGATGGACTTTTTCAACATCCTGCTATCGAGCGCGGGCCGCCATCTGGCAGGGGCCGGGGGTCATGAAGTCGTTGCTTTTTTCCAGGGACTGCTTGTCGCCGCCCGGGATGTTCAGCCAGGCCCGATAGGCCCCGCCCTCGGGCACCTTGGGCAACTGGTCGCAGCGCACGGAGAGCTGGAAGTTCTGGCGGGTGGGGTCCGCCACGCGCACGTACAGGGCCTTGGGCTCGCCG
>JACQYR010000226.1 GCA_016208115.1 Desulfarculus sp. | reverse complement strand
CGATTTCCGATACTTCACCGGAAATACAATATGGTAGTGCAACTGCCAGGCACAGTGATACCCTTTTCTGACCTCTTCGTTTCCCATGAAGGCAGCGTACAAGATGTCCCCGTGGCAAGCCACGGGGAATTACAAGTTAAACATAAGATAAATTTGGAAGGTTGCCACGTCGCTACGCTCCTCGCAATGACATTATTTTTGTGATTTTTTTGAGAAAAGCCTTCTTTGGTTTTCATAAGGGCGGGGTTTATCCCCGCCCGTCCTGGGTTTATAACCCGGCCAAAAAAAGCGGCGAGGCCCCCCAGGGGCCCCGCCTACCAGCCTCTCGCAACCCGAGGCCAGGGGGGCTGGCGCCCCGATGACCTCGAACCTTGTATCTCACCGCGGCACCAGGCGGATTACGCTTGGCTAACCCGCCCTACATTGATCGTTTCACGTTAGCCATGTAGGTATGCGGGCCTTTGTATTTGTTCCCCGGCGGCTTCCCGGCGGGAGCCACCGGCCCCGGCTTATTCCACAACCTCAGCCGACCCGTATACGCCCCGTGGGGGGCACCCCACTTAGAGGCGCATGGGCATTATGACGCTAAGGAAGCCGGCGTCGCCCTCGCCCTTGATGACGCAGGGGTTCTGCTCGTCCACGAAGCTAAGGCTGATCTGCTCGGAGCGCATGGCCGCGCACAGGTCCAGGAAGTAGCGGGCGTTGAAACCCACGCCGAAGGACTCGCCCTCGTAGTCCACCTCCAGGGCCTCCCTGGCCTCGCCCAGGTCGGGGTTGTTGCTGACCACCTCCAGGAGACCGTCCTTGAAGTCCAGGCGCACGCCCTGGAAGCGGTCGGTGGCGATCAGGGAGACGCGCCTGAGCACGCCCTCGAAGGCCTGGCGACCCACCAGGGCCTTGCGCTTGGTGTTCTTGGGTATGACCACCTCGTAGTCGGGGAAGGAGCCCTCCTGCATGCGCAGGATCAGCTTGACCTCGTCCTTCATGACCACGGCGTAGCGCTGGCTAAGCCCCAGCACCAGCTCGCCGCCCTCCTCGGCCAGCTTGCGCATCTCGGACACGCCCTTGCGGGGGATGATGACCCCGGCCTCCAGGGCGAACTCGCCCAGGCCGGGAATCTCCTTGTCAATCAGCGACAGGCGGTGGCCGTCGGTGGAGACGAAGCGCAGGCGGTGGGACTCGTCCTTTTTGCGCTTCTGCACGTAGAGGCCGGCCAGGTTGAAGCGGGTGTCTTCCTGGGAGATGGAGAAGATGGTCTTCTCGATCATCTCGCTCAAGACCTCCCCGGCGATGGTCAGTTGGGGGATGCCGTCCACCTGGGGCAGTTCGGGGTAGTCACCGGCGGCCAGGCCCACCAGGTCGTAGGTGGCGCGCCCGCTGGTGATGTGCAGGTAGTTGTGGTCGGTGCCGGTGATGGTGAGCTGCTCGCCCTGGGCGTCCAGCAGCACGTTGCTCAGGATGGGCATGGAGGTGCGGCGCTCCACCACCGACTGGGACTTGGCCAGGCCCTTGGCCAGGTCTTCCTTGCGCACGGTCAGTTCCATAAAGACTCCCCCGAGGGATGGGTTGGCGTTTGGGCCTTACCATACCCCAGGTCTAGGCCCCCTGGCAAGGGCTGGATACCAGATTGGGGCGGTCCCTATCAACTAATGGTATGGCTTAGGATTATGACACACAACCGATAGGTATTATTTCCCTTATCCAAGGCCGCGGCGCTGGCGCGGGAACGGCGCTCAGCCCTCCTTGATCTCCGCCGTGCAGTGGCCGCACCGAATCGCCTTGGCCGGCACGGCCATGAGGCAATAGGGGCAGTCCTTGGTCTTGGCCTCCTTGGGCTTTTGCAGCTTGTTCACCCCGCGCACCAGCAGAAAGACCGCCCAGGCCACGATGAAGAAATTGATGACCACGTTGAGGAACAGGCCCAGGTTCAGGGTCACGGCCCCGGCCTTGGCCGCCGCGGCCACCGAGGGGTAGGGACCGGCCTCCACCCCCTGCTTGAGCACCAGGAAGAAGTCGGAGAAGTCGGTGTTGGCCAGGATGAGTCCCAGGGGCGGCATGAGGATGTCGCTGACCAGGGACTTGACGATGCCCCCGAAGGCCGCGCCGATGATGATGCCCACGGCCATGTCCACCACGTTGCCCCGCATGGCGAACTCTTTGAATTCCTTCCACATGGCCTGTCTCCTTTTCGGTTATTGGCCGGTTGGTGTGGATTGGGCCAGGCTCGCCTGGCCATCGCCCTTGCCTTATTCCCGCCTGTGGGCCGTGCCCCCTAGCCGACTTGGGGTCCCTCGGCGGCCAGGGAGTGGTAGGCCTCCCTCACCTTGCGGATGTAGTCCTGGGGCACGATCTGGTCCTTGAAGCTGCCACTGTTGTAGGCGTCGGCGATCTCCTCCAGGGTGGTGGCCCCGCGCCCCACGATGCGCCGGTTAATCAGCTTGACGGCCATCCTGACGCACTCGGATGGCTGGCCCAGCTCTGGCGGCGTTCCCTCATAGCCCAGCTCGTGGGCGGTCACGTACATGATCTGCAGCGGCCCCCAACTGGCGGCGGCATCGTCACCGTAGCGGTCATACAGGGCCTGGTCGCAATACCGGCCCCCCGGGCGATAGGCCGGTTCCACCCTGCGTTGGTTGTTGAAGCCGCCGCTGGACTCCACCACGCAGAGGGCCATGAGCAACAGGGCCGGGTCCAGGCCGGCGGGAGCGTTCAGGGAACCGGCGTGTTCCTGGATGGCCTGGTGGGTCTCTTTTTCGATGCGCATGACTTGCCTCTCTATCTTCCGGGGAGACACGAAGACGATGATCTCCCCGGACCAGGACCGCCTCCTCCCCGTATCTAGGGGGGCTGGTCCGGACTGGGACTGATATCAGGGTAAACCCCGCAACGGGAAGACGGCAACGGCTCTTTGGAGTGTGAGGCCAAGACGTGAGGTTGTTCCGGGCAGGCGCGGACCATCCCGGGGACGAAAGGGGCTGGCGGGAATCCAGGCGGAGCGAAAATCCCTCTGGGGCGCGGGGCGCCCACCAGGCCTTCCGTCTCGCGGGTTCCGGGGATGGGGCCGGACGCCGCCGGGACGGGCGCTCTCTAAGGTTCGCCAGGCCCCGGCCTTAACCCTTTCCCTGATGATTTTTGCCCCGCCAGCCTGGCCAGCCGTGGTGGACGTTGGTCCTTGGCTGGCCAGGCCGCGCGCCCCGGCTTGAGCCGGCTGGTTTCAGCCCCCGCCGTATGAAGGAAGTATATAAGTAAATACTCTTAAGTCATAAGAATCATGTTGGCGGTGAAAATTGTGGATTAGTGGAGAAACGGCCCAACCAGGCGACATGCTTACTGGCGCCCGGCCGGGCCTTTCCACCGCCTGTGTACGGCCTCCACCGCCCCGGGCGGTTGGGGCCTATACTCCACCATCCTTCAACCTGGACGCACCGGAGACCCCACCCTCGGTCAGCAGGCGCTCGGTGGAGCGCACCAACTCGGCCAGGTCCGGGTTGTCCCGGAGCATCTCCTCGATCTTCTTGACGCCCTTGACCACGGTGGAGTGGTCCTTGCCGCCAAAGGAGCGGCCGATCTCGGGGAAGGAGGCCCGGGTCAGCCGGCGGGCCAGGTACATGGCCACCTGGCGGGGCTGGCTCACCTCGCGGGTCTTGCGCGAGCCCTTGAGGTCGGACACCTTCAGCCCGAACTGGCTGGCCACCGTGGAGAGCACCTCCTCGATGCTCACCTGGCGCTCGCTGACCAAAGGACCCACCACCCGGCGCACCAGGTCCAGGGTGATCTCCACCCCCTGGAAGGAACTGATGGCCACGATGCGGGTCAGGTAACCTTCCAGCACCCTTATGTTGCCCTCGGGCTGCTTGGCCAAGAAGGTGGCCACCTTGCGCGACAGGTCCAGCCCGCGCTCGGCGGCCTTCTTCTGCAGGATGGCGATCTTGGTCTCCTCGTCGGGGGGCTGCAGGTCCACCATCAGGCCCCACTCGAAGCGGGTGCGCAGGCGCTTCTCCAGGCCGGGGATGTCCTTGGGCATCTTGTCGCTGGTGACCACGATCTGCCTGCCGGCCTGGTGCAGGGCGTTGAAGGTGTGGAAAAACTCCTCCTGGGTGCGCTCGCGGCCGGCCAGGAACTGGATGTCGTCCAGGAGCAGGCAGTCCACCTGGCGGTACTTCTCCTGGAAGCGGGCGATGCCATCGAAGCGCATGGCCTGGATCAGCTCGTTGGTGAAGCCCTCGGCCGAGCCATAGTGCACCAGGCCGCCGGGGTGGTGCAGCAGGAAGTGGTTGCCCACGGCGGTGATGAGGTGGGTTTTGCCCAGGCCGGCCCCCCCGAAGATGAACAGGGGGTTGTACTGGCGCCCCGGCTGGTCGGCCACGGCCAGGCAGGCCGCCCGGGCCAGCTCGTTGCAGTTGCCCACCACGAAGGTGTCAAAGGTGTAGCGCGGGTTGAGGGAGGCCGGGGCCAGGGGACGCGGCGCCGGGGGCGTGGCCACCGGCCGGGCTAGCTGGGCCGGGGCCAGCTCCGTGGACGCCGCCACCTCGAAGTCCACGGCCAGGGCATGGCCCGCGGCCTGGCTCAGGGCATGGTCCAGGAGGGCGCCGTAGCGCTCGCGTATCCAATCGGCGTAAAAGCGGTTGGGCACCAGGACCACCGCCCGCTCCTCGTCTTCCTCCAAGCGCAGGCTCAGGGGCGTGAACCAGGTTTCATATTCCTGGGGGCTGACCAAGGACCGCAACTGCTGACTGGCGCCAAGCCATATATCCGGTGTGGACAAAGTACACCTCACCCGTGATTTGCTGTTATTGAATTTGGCAATAGGCTGGCGCCGCAGTCCGGTTGGCGCCTCCCGCGGGGGGAGCTCAGGGCAGAGTACCAGGCCGGCTACGTATTTTTTGATTTTAATACCACCTGTTCGAAATATGCAAGATGAATGTTGCCCACCTGTGCAATCATGGGATTTGCCTGGGCGGCCTCCCGGAAGGTAATTCACGTAAGTAGACCATTGCCCGGGGCATCCTGCCCCGGGCAATGTCGGCTTGGTAAAAACGCGGTTATGCCAAGCCTCCAAAATTGCTCGCCTAAAACGGATCGCACTTTGGCGGGCCATCCATGGCCAAATTATGTTTCACGGGTTTAGTTGATGTTTTTACGTACTTAATTTCTGTTTCACTATGCAATGGCCTCGTAAGGGCTTGTATGTTTTGACTTGGCGGGGGGCGGTTTATTTTTAAAACGGCTTGACAGGCCGTCAGCCTTAAAATAACTTTGACAAAAGCTGTTACCAACTAAAAAGCTCTGAAAATTAACGCCTTGGCCCAGGAGGCCGGGGAAGCGCCCAGCGGGCGGCCCCGGGCCGGGCTGGGGCCAACCAACCATGGAGAGAACCTTGGCTTTTACCATTGCGATCGCGGGCAAGGGGGGGGTGGGCAAGACCACCCTGGCCGGTCTGTTGGTGCGCTATCTGGTGGAGAAGGGCCAGACCCCGGTGCTGGCGGTGGACGCCGACTCCAACAGCAACTTCAACGAGGTGCTGGGGCTGCCCCTGGAGGGCACCCTGGGCCAGGCCCGCGAGGACATGAAGAAGGGCCAGAGCCAGGGCATGACCAAGAACATCTTCATCGAGACCCAGGTCAACCGCTGCCTGATGGAGGCCACGGGCTTCGACCTGATTGCCATGGGCCGGCCCGAGGGCGCGGGGTGCTACTGCGCCGCCAACCACCTGCTCACCGAGTGCATGGACAAGCTGGCCAAGAATTACAAGTACTTGGTGGTGGACAACGAGGCGGGCATGGAGCACATCAGCCGGGTGACCACCCAGCAGGTGGACCTGCTTTTGGTGGTCAGCGACCCCAGCCGCCGCAGCCTCACCGCCGCCGGCCGGGTGCAGGAGCTGGCCCGGGAGCTCAAGGTGCTCAAGGGTCCCAGCTTCCTGGTGCTTTCCATGGTGCGCGGCCAGCCGGCGCCCGAGCTGTTGGCCGCCGCCGCCGAGATGGACCTGACCGTGGCCGGCTCCATACCCGACGACGAAATGCTGGCCGCCTACGACGCCTCCGGCAAGCCCACCAGCACCCTGCCGGCCGACAGCGCCGCCCGCCAGGCGGCCTTCGCGGTCTTTGGCCGGGTATTGGGCATTTCCTAAGATTGCCGCGGCCTCTTTTAGCTCCCGATTGCACAATCACGGCCTTTTCCGGGCGGCCAGGCGTGCCCCCCGGGAAAGGCCGTGGCCGAAAAGCCAGTAAAAGCATAGAGAAACCTAATTTGTGCAACCATCCTTTTTTCTTGACAGTGCTTTGCGAACGTAATAACGTGATCGCGCCTTTTCCAGATTATCTAGTAGAGAAAGCGAGGGGTTTTCGCTCCTGCCAGACCCGCCGCGCTCTTGCGCGGCGGGCGACCCGCGCTAGGGCCGGCGCCCGCCGGGACGCATGGGCGAAACCCTTGGGTCAACTAACCTTTTAAGACGGGAAACCTTTTAATTAGAGGATGAACCTCGTAGCGGGAGGGAGTTGCTGTGGCCTTTGCAATGACGAAAGTCTCCTACTCCGGCAAAATCATGGAAGTCACCCTGGGTCAGGGTGACAAGGCCCTGAAGGTGGGCGGCGAGAACGCCTACCCCTTCCACAACTTCGAAGGCGGCACGCCCAACAAGCCGGTGCTGGCCATGGAAGTGTGGGACATGACCCCCGACGACTGGCCCGCCGCCTGCAGCGAGCCCTTCGCCGACGTGATGGGCGATCCCGGCGCCTGGGCCAAGAAGTGCGTGGAGCAGTACGGCGCCGAGGCCATCGTGCTCCAGCTCAAGTCCACCGACCCCAACGGCCTGGACGCTCCGCCCGAGAAGGCCTCCGAGGCCGTGGGCAAGGTCCTGGCCGCGGTGAGCGTGCCGGTGATCGTGTGGGGTTCGGCCAACCCGGCCAAGGACGCCGAATCCCTCAAGAAGATCGCCGAGGACTACCAGGGCAAGAACCTCCTGCTGGGTCCGGTGGCCGAGGACAACCACAAGGCCGTGGGCGCCGCCGCCCTGGCCTACAAGCACTCGGTCATCGCCTCCTCGCCCATTGACGTCAACCTGGCCAAGCAGCTCAACATCCTCCTGGGCAACCTGGGCGTGCCCATGGACAAGATCGTCATTGACCCCACCACCGGCGGCCTGGGCTACGGCATGGAGTATTCCTACTCCGTGATGGAGCGCATCCGCATGGCCGCCCTGGTGCAGGATGACGACAAGCTGGTGCTGCCCTTGATCAACAACGTGGGCAACGAGGTGTGGAAGTCCAAGGAGGCCAAGCTCAGCAACGAGGAGGCCCCCGAGCTGGGCGACGCGGCCATGCGCGGCGTGCTCATGGAGACCACGGCGGCGGTCAGCTTCCTGCTGGCCGGCTCCAGCATCCTCATCCTGCGTCACCCCAAGACCCTGGCCCTGGTCAAGAACTTGATGGCCAAGCTGATGGTCCCCCGGGCCGCCGCCGCCGCCAAGGTGAAGGTTGACCGGCCCAAGGCCGCCCAATTGGCCGTGGCCGCCAAGCCCGCCGCCGCCAAGCCG
>JACQYR010000111.1:13049-37564 GCA_016208115.1 Desulfarculus sp. | reverse complement strand
GCTCCGGCCGCCGGGCCTGGCGCCGCCTGGCCCGCCAGGCCCTTAGGCGTCCCTGGAAGGACTCCATGTAGGTGTAGAACACCGGGGTGACGAACAGGGTGAGCATCTGGGAGACCAACAGCCCGCCCACCACGGCCAAGCCCAGGGGCCGGCGCGACTCGGCCCCGGCTCCCAGTCCCAGGGCGATGGGCAGGGTGCCCATGAGGGCGGCCATGGTGGTCATCATGATGGCGTTCTTCTTCATGATGCCCACCAGCATGATGACCCCCACGAAGGCGTAGAGGTTCAGCTCCATGCCGAACATCATCAGGGTGAACAGGGCCCCGAAGGCCGCCGTGGGCAGGCCCGAGAGGATGGTCACCGGGTGGATGTAGCTCTCGTAGAGCACGCCCAGCACCAGGTAGATGACCAGGATGGACATGATGAGCAGCATGGTCATGCCGGCCAGGGAGGACTGGAAGGCCTGGGCCACGCCCTGGAAGCCCATGGTGATGCCGGCGGGCAGGGTGTGGGCGGCCAGGCGTTGCACCTTGGCCACGGCCTCGCCCAGGGAGGCCTCGGGGGTGAGGTTGAAGGAAATGGTCACCGCGGGCAACTGCCCGGCGTGGTTGACCACCAGGGGGCCGGTGTCGCGGGTGATCTTGCAGACCGATTGCAGGGGCACCAGTTCGCCGCTGGTGCTGCGCAGGTATAGCAGGGACAGGGACTCCTGGTCGCGCTGGTACTCGGGCATGAGCTCCAGGATCACCTGGTACTGGTTGTTGGGCGCGTAGATGGTGGAGACCTGGCGGGTGCCGTAGGCGTAGTAGAGCGCGTCCTCCACCTGCTGGGAGCTTATGCCCAGGGCGCTGGCCTTGTCGCGGTCTATGCGCACCGTCACCTGGGGGTTCTTGATCTGCAAATCGCTGGTCACGTCGCGCAGTAGGGGCAGCTCGCGCATCTTGGCCTCGAGCTGGGGCGCCGCCTGGTAGAGCAGGTCCATCTCCGGGCTTTGCAGGGTGAGCTGGTAGAGGCTCTTGGTCAGGGTGGCGCCCATGCGTATCACCGGGGGGTTCTGCAAGAAGCCCTGGATGCCCGGCACCTGGGCCATCTTGGCCCGAAGCTGGTTTATCACCTCGTTGACGTGCAGCTTGCGCTCGGGACGCTCCTTGAGGTGCATGAACATGCGGCCGGTGTTGATGGTGAGGTTGGGGCCGCTGACGCCCACCGAGGACATGAAGTCGGTGACGTTGGGGTCCTGGCTGACGATGCTGGCCAGGACCAGTTGGTGCCGCACCATGGAATCGAAGGAGATGCCCTGGGCGGCCTCGGTGAAGCAGAAAACTTGTCCCTGGTCCTCGTCGGGGATGAAGCCGGTGGGCATGCTGACGAAGAGATACAGGGTGCCGCCGGTGAGCCCCAGCAGCACCAGCATGGTCAGGCGGCGGTGGCCCAGCACCCTGGTCAAGGCCCAGTCGTAGGCCCGCAGCCAGGCCTCGAAGACGCGCTCCGAGGCCAGGTAGAGCCGGCCGTGCTCCTGGTGGCTGGGCGGGCGCAGGAAGCGGCTGCACAGCATGGGGGTGAGGCTCAAGGACACGAAGCCCGAGATGAGGATGGCCATGCCGATGACCACCGCGAACTCGTGAAGGAGCCGGCCCAGGATGCCGCCCATGAACAGGACCGGGATGAAGACCGCCACCAGGGAGAGCGTCATGGACAGGACCGTGAAACCGATCTCCTTGGCGCCCTGAAAGGCGGCCTCCATGACCCCCGTGCCCTTCTCCAGGTGGCGCACGATGTTTTCCAGCATGACGATGGCGTCATCCACCACGAAGCCCACCGAGAGCGTCAGCGCCAGGAGCGAGAGGTTGTCCAGGCTGAAGCCCATCAGCGACATGGCCGCGAAGGTGCCCACGATGGAGGCGGGCAGGGCCAGGCTGGTGATGAGGGTGGCCGAGAGGTTGCGCAGGAACAAGAAGACCACCAGCACCACCAGGGCGATGGAGAGCATGAGGGTGAACTTGACGTCCTCCAGGGAGGAGCGGATGGACTGGGAGCGGTCGTAGAGGATGTTGATGCTCACCGAGGCCGGCAACTGGGCCTCGAAGTGGGGCAGGAGCTTCTTGATGGCGTCCACCACCTCGATGGTGTTGGTGCCCGGCTGGCGCTGGATGGCCAGCACCACGGCGCGGGTGTTGTTGTACCAACTGGCGACCCTGTCGTTTTCCACGCTGTCTATGACCCGCCCCAGCTCGCTTAGGCGCACGGGGTTGCCCTGGCGGTAGGCCACGATCACCGGCCGGTAGCCCGCGGCCTCGTTGAGCTGGCCGGTGGCCTGCACGGTGAAGGCCTGGTGGGGGCCTTGCAGGGTGCCGGTGGGCAGGTTGACGTTGGCCTTGGCCACGGCGCCGGCCACCTCGTCCAGGCCCAGGCCGCGGCTGGCCAGGGCCTTGGGGTCCAGTTGCACGCGCACGGCGTACTTCTGGGCGCCGTAGAGGAAGACCTGGGCCACGCCGTTTATCATGGAGATGCGCTGGCCCATGAAGGTGTCGGCGTACTCGTTGATGGCCGAAAGGGGCAGTAGGGGCGAGCTGAGGGCCAGGTAGAGGATGGGCATGTCCGCCGGGTTGACCTTGCGGAAAAAGGGCGGCGTGGGCATGTTCTGGGGCAGCTTGGACGAGGCCCGGGTGATGGCCGCCTGCACGTCCTGGGAGGCGGCGTCTATGGTGCGGTCCAGGCTGAATTGCAGGGTGATGTTGGTGATGCCCGTGGCGCTCTGGGAGTTGATGGCGTCCACGCCGGCGATGGTGGAGAACTCGCGCTCCAGCGGCGTGGCCACCGCCGAGGCCATGGTCTCGGGGCTGGCCCCGGGCAGGGTGGCCGTCACCTGCACGGTGGGGAAGTCCACGCTGGGCAGGTCCGAGGCCGGCAACTGGCGGTAGGCCATGATGCCGAAGATCATAATGCCCAGCCAGATCAGGGAGGTCATCACCGGCCGGCGGATGAAGATGTCGGAGATGCTCATGACTTGGCTTCCCCGCCTTCATCCTGGCCCTTGATGACGATTTTGGCGCCGGGCATCAGGCGAAGTTGGCCGTCGGTTACCACCTGCTCGCCGGCCTTGAGCCCCTCCTCAACCACGGTCAGCCCGTCCAGGCTCAGGCCCGGCTTGAGCTGGCGCACCTGCACGGTCTGGTCGGGCTGCACCACGAAGACGTAGGTGCCGGCCTGGCCCACGGACAGGGCCTTGCTGGGCACCACCACCGCGCCCTGGCGGATGGTGAGCAGCATGGTGACGTTGACGAACTGCCCCGGCCACAACAGGTGGTCGGGGTTGTCGTAGGAGGCCTTGAGCCGGATGGTGCCCGTGGCGGTGTCCACGGTGTTGTCCACGAAGACCAGGCCGCCGCTCACGGGCAGGTCATCGTCGCCGGGGGGGGCGGCCCGCACCTTGAGCTGGCCCTGGGTCTGAAAGCGGCGGATGCGCGAGAGGTTCTGCTCGGGCACCGCGAAGGACACCAGGATGGGCTGCACCTGGGTGATGGTGACCATGTGCTTGTCGTCGTTGGCCTTTATCATGTTGCCCGCGTAGGCCTGCAAACTGCCCATGACCCCGGCGATGGGCGAGGCGATGTGGCAGAAGCTGATGTTGAGGCGAGCGTTGTTCACCTCGGCCTGGCTCATCTGGGCCTGGGCGGCCTTGGCCCGGGCCTCGGTCTGGAACTGCTCGTACTGGGCGGCGCTCACCGCCTTGCGGCTGACCAGCTCCTGGTAGCGCCTGAAGTCCTCGGCGGCCTTCTCGGCCTGGGCCTGGTCGCGGGCGGCCAGGGCCTGGACTTGCCGGAGGGCGGTCTCGAAGGGCGCGGGGTCAATGGTGAACAGGGGGTCGCCCTTCTTGACGAACTGGCCCTCCTTGAAGTGCACGGTCATGAGCTGGCCGGTGACGCGGCTCTTGATGGAGACCGTGGAGAGCGCCTCCACCCGGCCGATGGCCTTGATGACCTCGGGCACGTCCTGCTGCTTGGCCTGGCCCACGGTCACCGGCACGGGGGGGCGCTCGCGCTGGGCCTTGTTCTCGCGGGAGCAGGCCGGGGTCAGCAGCAGGGCGGCCAGGAGCAGGGTCCAGGCCAGGGTGGTCAGCTTGGCGGGCGGCGGATTCTTGCGGGGGTGTGCGGACATGGCGCGCCTGATCCTGCCTGCGCGGGCATGGGCCGCGCGGGGAATGGGTTGAGCCTGGCCGACGTCGGCGCCACCGGGCCTGGGGCACCGTGGGGAAGTTTACCCCCGCCCGGGCCGGTTGGGCAACCGCGCAGTGCAAGGTTACATGCGGGAGACGCGTCAGCCTCCCAGGAGGGACTGCCAGACCATGACCAGGGTCAGGCCGCCGACCACGGCCACGGTGGTCCAGCCCAGGGTGTTGGCCACCGGGCCGTTGACCTGGTCCCCCATGATGCGGGGGTCGTTGATGAGCTTGATCATGAAGAAGAGGATCACCGGCAGCACCAGGCCGTTGATGACCTGGGAGAGGTACATGATGGCGCTGAGAGGCATGCCCGGCAGCATCACCGTCAGGGCCCCGCCCAGCACCATCAGGGAGTAGAGGATGTAGAACTGGGGGGCCTCCTCGAACTTGCGGTCCACCGAGGCCTCCCAGCCGAAGGCCTCGCAGACGGTGTAGGCCGTGGACAGGGGCAGTATGGAGGCGGCGAACAGCGAGGCGTTAAGAAGGCCGAAGGCGAACAGGTCGGCGGCGTAGCGCCCGGCCAAGGGTTTGAGGGCCATGGCCGCCTGCTCGGCGCTTTCGATCTTGATGCCGTTGGCGTTGAGGGTGAAGGCGCAGACCAGGACGATGAAGAAGGCCACCACCGACACGGTGATGGAGCCCACGATGACGTCCCAGCGCACGATCTTGTAGTCCTTGGCCGTCAGCCCCTTGTCCACCACCGAGGCCTGGAGGTAGAACTGCATCCAGGGGGCGATGGTGGTGCCCACCAGGCCCACCACCATGGTCAGTGCCCCGGGGCTCAAGTCCAGGCGGGGCCGGGCCAGCTCGCCCCAGACCTGGCCCCAGTCCGGCCCGGCCAAAAAACCCGAGATGATGTAGGCCACGTAGAACAGGCAGGCCCACAGGAAGATCTTTTCCACGGCCTTGTAGGAGCTCTTGATGACCAACAGCCACACCGCCACCGCCGCGATGGGCACCGACCAGTGGGGGGCCACCCCGAACAGGGCCATGGAGGCGGCCACGCCGGCGAACTCGGCCACGGTGTTGGCCAGGTTGGTCAGCACCAGGCCGATCATCAGGTAGAAGGTGACGGCGGCGCCGAAGCGCTCGCGGATCAGGGAGGCCAGGCCCTTGCCGCTGACCGCGCCCATGCGGGCGCTCATGTCCTGCACCACGATCAGGGCCAGGGTGATGGGAAAAAGCGTCCAGAGCAGCCTCAGGCCATACTCGGCCCCGGCCAGGGAATAAGTGGTGATGCCGCCAGCGTCGTTGTCCACGTTGGAGGTGATGATGCCCGGCCCCACCACGGCCAGCACCAGGGCCAGGCGCCGCCAGTAGCCTTGGCGCGCCTCTTTGTGGGCGCCGCCGGCCTGGCTGTCGGGCATGGTGGTCCGTCCTCTTGCATGGCTTTCCTAGCGGCCCAGGTGGGGGGCCACGGCCTCCAGAAGGGCCTTGAAGCGTATCACGCCGTGGATGCGTCCCTGCTTGTCCAAAACCGGCAGGGCCCGGAAACCGTACTTGGCGAACAGTTCGGCCACCTCGTCGGGGTCGGCCTCCAAATCCACGGCCACCAGACGGGTGACCATCAGGGCGTCCAACCGGTCCGTGGGCGCGGCCGTCAAGAGCTCGCGCAGGCTCACCACCCCTAGGAGATGGCCGTCCTGATCTTCCACGTAAATGTAGTAGACCACGTCCAGGTCCGGGGTCTCCCGGCGCAGGACCTCCAAGGCGTGGCTGGCCGTCTCCTGGGGCGGCAGGCCCAAAAAGTCCGAGGTCATGATGCCGCCGGCGGTTTCCTTGTCGTGGTCCAACAGGCAGCGCACCTGGGTGGCCTGCTCCTGCTCCATCTCCTGCAACAGGGTCTCGGCCCGGTTCTTGTCCAGGCCTTGCAACACGTCGGCGGCCTCGTCGGCGCTCATCTCCTCCAGAATGTCCGAGGCCTCCTCGGTGGGCATGTCCTTTATCAGGGCCACCTGCACCTTGGGTTCGGCCTCCTCCAGGATGTCGGCGGCCAGCTCGGTGCCCAGGGCCTGGAAGACCCGCGCCCGGGTGGAGGGGTCCAGGTCTTCCAAAATGTCGGCCAGGTCGGCCGGGTGCAGGCGCGAGAGCCTGGCCTGGGACAGGCGCAGGCGCAATATGTGCTCCGAGCCCACCGTCTGCACCAGGTGCCACTTGATGAGGTTGTCGCCCAACTGGTAGCTGAATATCCAGCGCAGTACCGCCTCGGTGGCCTTTTGCAGGCCCACCCGGCGCATCAGGCCCCTGAATCCCACGTCCACGCCGGCCAGCACCATGGCCCCGGCGCGCGGCTTGAGTTGCAGGTCGTTGACCCGCACCACCTTGGCCCCGGCGGTGTCCACGATCTGCTTGTCCAGCAGTTGCTCCTTGAGCAGCATCTCGTCGGGCGAGAGGTTCACCGGGGGCAGGGGCTGGTCGCCGCCGTGGGCCACGATGAGCGCCTTCTTGGTCACGGCCAGCACCCGCGACCAGGGCAGGAAGTGGCGGTCCTTGCCCGGGCCGGCCACCACCAGGCCGGTGATGGGCGGCACCGCCAGGCGGGCGTCGGCCACCAGGTCCTGCACCCGTCCCAAAATGCGCCCCGGCGGCTCGGCCAGGACCCGCCTGCCCAAGATATCGCTCAAGAAAAACCCGTGTTCGCTGTCCAGGGACACGGACGGCTTCATGATCCCTCCCGCCTGAGGTCGGGCTTATCATACCCCTTGCCGGCGGCGGCCACCAGACACAATACGGTTACGAAACGGACACAAGCCGGCCTGGGCCGCCTGGGCAATAAGGCCTTGCCCGGCCGCCGGGCTGCCAGTACATTAATTAATAAGCAACGGGCCGCCCCCGGGCGCCCCGCCGCCGCCAACCCCGCCACACCACCGCGCGCAAAGGCCGTCAGCCATGGATCACCAGCAGCCCAAGACCACCCAAGGCATGGATATCTGGCAGGTCTGGAACAACGCCCTGGCCGAGAAGATGCACCAGCAGGGCATAGACCTGGAGGCCCAGGCCGGCAACCTGGCCGGGGCCGTGGAGCAGGCCCGCCGGCGGGGCGACCGCTCGGCCCTGTGGGCGGCGCTCAATGCCCTGTGCAAGATCAGCCTGGCCTTGAAGCGTCTGCCCCAGGCCAGCCGGATGGCCGGCGAGGCCCTGGGCCTGGCCGAGGACCTGTGGGGCGGCGACTCCCCCGAGGCGGGCACGGTCATCAGCGACCTGATCTTCCTGGAGGCCCTGCACGGCCGCCACGACCACTCCGCCGCCCTGGCCCGGCGCCTGACCGCCATCCTCCAGGGCTCCCTGACCGCCGGCCTGGACCGGGCCTTCTCCTACAACCTCACCTCCCTGGCCACCTACTACAGCCTGCAAGGCCAGGACCAGGTCACCGAGGACCTCCTGTGGGGCGTGGCCCGCCAGGCCGAGGAAGACCCCCAGGCCGACCCGGACCTGCTCTTGTTCGTCTACGACAACCTGGGCAGCTTCTACCAGGCCAAGGAGGACCTCGACAAGGCCCGCCTGGCCCGGGAATGCGCCCTGAAGGTCATGGAGCGCGCCGGCTACCGCGCCGAATCTGGCCATATAACGAGGCATTAGGCCATTAGGCGCCGCCCATCCCACCCCCAGCCCCGGAGCGAAGCCCATGCCAGCCTTGAACCCCGCCTGGGTGGCGGCCGTCAGCCGCCTGGTGGACATAAGCCCCTACTTCCAGCTCCAGTCCATGCGCATCGCCAACCTGGGGCCGGGCAGCTCCCGTCTGGAGATCGCCCTGGAGAACAAGCACCTGCAACCCTTCGGCATGGTGCATGGCGGGGTTTTCTCCAGCCTGGTGGACGCCGCCGGCTTTTGGGCCCTCTACACCCAGACCGGCCCCGGCCTGGGGCTCACCACCGTGGAGATGAAGCTCAATTACCTGGCCCCGGCCGTGACTGGCCGGCTCATCGGCCTGGGGCGGGCCCTGAAGCTGGGCAAGACCCTGGGCCTGGCCGAGGCCCGGGTGGAGGACCAGGAGGGCCGGCTCCTGGCCCACGGCACCGTGACGCTCATGGCCTTGGAATCCTTGAGCCTGGGGGGCCAGGACGGCCTGCCGCCCAAGTTCCTGGAGGACTGACCCCCCGCCGCCAGCCCGGCTCCCCCGTCCACGAGGCACAAGGCAATTCACAACGCCAGGCCCTTGGTATATGATCCAAGATACGGACGATCCCCCCGAGCTGGGGACCCATGGACGGCGGGGCCATGGACCAGGCTGGCCTCTGGGCCTCCCGCCACCGCCGGAAAGGAGCCCAAAATGACCACTTCATGCCAACGCGCGGCCCGGTGGGGGAGCTCGGCGCTCCTGTGCGCCCTGCTGCTTTGGGCCTGGGCGGCCCCCCTGGGGGCCATGGAGCCCCCGGGGGCCGACGCCCAGGCCCTGTGGAGCTACATCACCCAGGAGCCCAACTTCCGCAAGTGGGGCACTTGGCAGGAGTTCCAGAAGCTGCGCCGCAGCACCTCGCCCTTTGGCTCCTACGTGCGCATCTATGTCAACGACGTGGCCCTGCGGGCCAAGGGCACCTCCCTGCCGCCGGGGTCCATCCTGGTGCGCGAGGGCTTCGGCATGAACACCAACACCTATGCCCCCAGCGACCAGATCATCGCCTACACGGTGATGTACAAGGTCAAGGGCTTCAACCCCAAGGGCAACGACTGGTTCTGGGTGCACTACAGCGGCACCGGCAAGGTGATGCAATCGGGGGTGGTGGACCAGTGCCTCAAGTGCCACAACACCGCCCGCGACAATGACTACGTGCTGGACCACCGGCTCCGCTAGCCTGTCCGCCGCCGTCTCCACGCCCTGAACGCGCCAAGCCAGCGGCCCGGCCTTCACAATGATTTTCATTTGCGCCGCCCATGGCCTATCATGGGAGGCCAGGGAAGCGTTTGGGCGGAGAGTGCGGGTTGGTTGGCCACGGTGGCGGGAGGTCCCCATGAGTCTGGGCGTCAAGGTCGGCGGCTGGAGCATCCGCCAGAAGATCATCGCCTCCCAGTTGGCCTTCGTGGTGGGGCTGTTGGCGGTGCTCTTCGTCATCTATGCCTACGGCACCAGACAGGAGTCCCTGGCGGCCTACGTGGACAAGGCCCGCACCCTGACCCAGGCCGCCGAGAGTGCCCGCCAGGAGATGGAGGCCAAGTGGGACCTGGGTCTGTTCACCACCAGCCAGATGAGGGAGATGGGGCAAAAGGGCGAGCGCGATAAGCTCTTTGCCACGGTGCCGGTGGTCACGGCCTGGCAGACGGCCATGCGCAAGGCCCAGGAGGGGCAATATCAGTTCCGGGTGCCCAAGTTTCACCCGCGCAACCCGGCCAACGAGCCCACGGAGTTCGAGGCCCGGGTGCTCAAGGCCATGACCGAGGCCAACCAGGACGAGGCCGTGGTCCTGGACCACGAGCACAACTCGGTGCGTTATTTCCGGGCCGTGCGCTTGAGCCGCACCTGCCTGTACTGCCACGGCGACCCGTCCACCTCCCAGGCCCTGTGGGGCAACGACCAGGGCCTGGACCCCTTGGGCGGCCGCATGGAGAACTGGCGCGAGGGCGAGATACGCGGGGCCTTCCAGGTGATACAGTCCCTGGCCCCGGCCGACGCCAAGGTGCGCGGCAACCTGCTGACCGCCGGCCTGGTGGCCGCCCTGCTCCTGGCCGTGGGCGGGGTCTTGTCCTGGCTCACCGCCCGGGGCCTTAGCCGGCCCATCCTGGCCTCGGCCCTGGTGATAAAAAAGGCGGCCTCCGGCGACTTCACCAGCCAGGTGGAGGAGGTCTACCTGCGGCGCGGCGACGAGATAGGCCAGGTCCTGGGCGACGTGGAGCAGATGAATCACAACCTCTCCCAGACCGTGCGCCAGGTCAACCAGGCCTCCTTTGCCGTGGCCCAGAGCGCCCAGGAGATCAGCCAGGGCAACCAGGACCTGAGCGACCGCACCCAGCAGCAGGCCGCGGCCATCGAGGAGACGGCCAGCGCGCTCGAGCAGATGACCAGCTCGGTCAAGAACAACGCCCACAACGCAAGCCAAGCCAACGAGATGGCCCGTGGCGCCTCGGCCATGGCCCGGCAGGGCGGCCAGGTGGTGGAGCGCACCATGGAGGCCATGGCCGCCGTCACCGACTCCAGCAGGAAGATAAGTGAGATCATCGGGGTGGTCAACGAGATCGCCTTCCAGACCAACCTGTTGGCCCTTAACGCCGCCGTGGAGGCCGCCCGGGCGGGAGAGGTGCGCAGCCTGGCCGGCCGCTCCTCCCAGGCGGCCAAGCAGATACAGGGGCTGATAACCGACAGCGTGGCCAAGGTGGGCCAGGGCAACCAGTTGGTGGCCGAGAGCGGCCGGCTCTTGGGCGAGATCATCACCAATGTGCAGCAGGTGGCCGACACCATCGCCGAGATCAGCGCCGCCAGCCAGGAGCAGGCCACGGGCATCGAGGAGATCAACAAGGCCGTGGGCCAGATGGACCAGGCGGTGCAGCAGAACGCCGCCCTGGTGGAAGAGGCGGCCAGCGCCAGCGAGACCATGGTGCGGGCCGCCCGCGACCTGCGCGCCAGCATGGAGCAGTTCAAGGTGCGCCAGGAGGGCTAGCCCCGGCGCCGCCCGGCGATTGCAGGATGCAACCCCTGGCCGGGGCGGGTTGCAAAAAGCAAACCCCACCAGGCGGCGGAGGGACGCCCTCGGGCGAGGCCGTGCCGGATTTCATGGATTTATCCATGCTAATGATTAAACAAAAAACCCCGGCGGCCCCAGGGGGCGAGCCAGGGGGGCCGCCGCCCGGGTTGGCACCGATTTCGCTGCAAGAAGGGCCGTGGCTGGGCAGCGGACCAGCCGGCGGCCATGGAAAGACAGGGCGCGGGCACATGACCCCCTTCAAGGACAAGGCTGAGAACTTCATCCGCCTGGTGGAGCAGGGCCAGCGCGGCAAGCTTCAGCTCTGCCTGGGCCAGGGGCCGCCCGCCGCCCAGGCCCGCGCTCTGCTAGAGCTGGCCCGCTATTTCCACTGGCGCGGTCTGGAGGTGGTCCTGGCCTATCTGGAAAGCGGCGGCCCGGACCTGGGGCCCCTGGGCCAGGGCCTGGAGCGCCTGCCCCACCGCCGCCTGGAGTACCGGGGCCTGGCCGTGGAGGAGATGGACCTGCCGGCGGTGCTCGGGCGGCGGCCCCGGGTGGCGGTGGTGCAGGACCTGGCCCACCGGAACGTGCCCGGCGCCACCCACCAGGCCCGCCACCAGGACGTGGAGGCCCTGTTGGCCGCCGGCATAAGCGTGCTGGCCTCGGCCGACCCCTGGCAGTTGGAGGGCCTGCCCGGCCTGGCCCCGGCCGGTGGCCCGGAGCGGCCGCGGCAGGTCCTGCCGGCCCCCTTCTGGCGCCGGGCCGATCAGATCATTCTGCTGGAGGAGACCTCCCCCGCTGGTCCTCCGGATGCGCCTCCCCCACCAGGCCTGCCCGCCCAGGCCCTCCTGGCCCTGCGTCAAGTCGTGCAACCCACCCTGGCCCAGGGCCAGACCCAGGATATGGCCGCCGGCCAGGCCCCGCGGCCCTGCCGGCGGCTCATGGTCTGCCTGCCTGGCCAGCCCGCCCAGGCCCGGCAACTGCTTGCCGGGGTGCAGGGCGTCATCGCCCGCCAGGGGGGGAGCTGGTTCGCCGTGCACGTGAGCCACCCCCAGCGGCGCGGCCACCAGACCTCCCTGGACGAGGCCTGCCAGGAGGCCAGCCGCCGGGGGGCCGAGGTGGTGCTCCTGGAGGGCAAGGACCCCCTGCACCCCCTCCTGGACTTCGCCAGCGCCCACGGCGTGCGCCACATCGCCCTGGGCCGCTCCCGCGGGGCCTCCTGGAAGGGGCTGTTGGGGCTGTCCCTGGCCTTTCGCCTGCTGCGCCACGGCGCTGATTTCGATCTGCACATCCTGGACCTGGCCGAGGACGGCGCCTAGGCCATGACCCTGCGCGCCAAGCTCCTGTTGGCCCAGGTCCCCCTGTGGGCCGCCCTGCTGCTGGTGGGGCTTTTGGCCCTGTTCACCACCGCCGCCCTGGGCCGGCAATCCCACGACATCCTCAGCGAGAACTACCGCAGCGTGCGCGAGGTGCGCAGCATGACTGAATCGCTGGAGCGCCTGCACGACCTGGCCCAGGCCAGCGCCCTGGCCGGCCAGGCCTGGTCAGGACCCCAGGTGGCCCGGCACATGGAGCGCTTCGAGCAGAGCCTGCGCGGCCAGGACACGGCCGTGGCCGAGGCCGGCGAGAGCGAGGCCACCCAGGAGTTGCACCAGGCCTGGCAAAGATACCGTGAGTCGTACAAAAGGATCATGGGCCTGGACCAGGCCGGCCCGGGCGCCAAGGCCTTCTCCGATTTGCTGATGCCGGCCTTTCTGGCCGTCAAAAAGGCCCAGGACCAGATCGTGGAGATCAACCAGCGGGCCATGGAGGTCAAAAGCGGCCAGGCCCGCCTACAGGCCGGCCATTTCCAGACCACCATGGCCATCGTCTCCCTGGCCGCCCTGGCCGGGGGCCTGGCCCTGACCCTGTGGCTGACCACCCAACTGCTGCGCCCCCTGTCGGTGCTGGGCCAGGCCCTATTGCGCATCGGCGGCGGCGACTTCGAGACCAGGGTGCGCTTAAGCGGCCGCGACGAGATCACCCAACTGGCCGGCCGGGTCAACGACATGGCCTCGCGCCTGCTGGCCTACCGCCAAAGCTCCCTGGGGGCGCTGCTCCTGGCCCAAGAGGCCTCCCAGGCCACCCTGAACAGCCTCTCCGACCCGGTGCTGGTCCTGGACCTGGAGGGCCGCCTGGTGAACCTGAACCAGGCCGCCGAGGGGCTCTTCGGCCTCCCGCCCCAGAGCGGCCAGCCGGCTTGGGAGGGCCTGGACCCCGGCCTGGCCCAGAGGGTGCGGGAGCTGCTGGCCCAGGTGGTTGAGGGCCGGGGAAGCGTGGCGCCCAAGGGCTTTCAAGAAGCCTTTCGCCTGTCTGGCGCCCAGGGCGGCCGCTATCTGCTGCCCCGGGCCGCCCCGGTGCTGGACCCCGGCGGCGGCCTGGCCGGGGCCACCCTGGTCCTGCAAGACGTCACCCGGCTGTGGCGCTTCGACCGCATGAAGACCGACATGGTGGCCACCGTGGCCCACGAGTTCCGCACCCCGCTCACCTCCCTGGGCATGGCCATCCACCTCTGCCTGGAGGGCGCGGCCGGCCCCCTGAGCGCCAAGCAGGCCGACCTTCTGGCCGCCGCCCGCCAGGACTGCGAGCGGGTCAAGGCCATGGTGGAGGACCTGTTGGACATGTCGCGCCTGGGCCAGGACGGCTACAGCCTGCGGCGGCTGCCGGTGGAGGCCGCCTGGCTGTTGGCCCAGGCCCACCAGGCCCACCAGGCCGCCGCCCAGCGCCGGGGGGTGGAACTGGCCCTGGGCCAAGGCCCCGGCCCGGCCCGGGTCTCGGCCGACCCGGAGCGGGTGGGGCTGGTCTTCTCCAACCTCATCGCCAACGCCCTGCGCCACACCCCGGCTGGCGGCCGGGTGGTCCTGGAGGCCCTAGCCCGGGAAGGTGCGGTGCTGTTCAGCGTGACCGACACCGGCGAGGGCATTGAGCCGGAGCGCCTGCCCCACGTCTTCGAGAGGTTTCAGGGCGCCGGCGAGGAGCCGGCCGGCGCCGCCGGCCTGGGCCTGTACATCGCCCGCGAGGCGGTGCTGGCCCACGGCGGCGAGATCGGCCTAGAGAGCCAGCCCGGCCAGGGCAGCCGGCTGTGGTTCACCCTGCCGGCAGCCTAAAGGCTTATGAAGGCCTCCCGTGGCCGCTGGGTTTTTTAGTACGGCTAATGAATGCCGGGTGTTGTTTGACATGGCCCAGGCGCCTGCGGTTGCGTGGCCAGGTTGGCGGAGTACACTGTAGATTTTGACGGACAAGGGAGACACTGGACCACGCCATGAATCACCCCGCCCCCAGCAATCAGGCCAACCCCAGCCGCCAGGCCGGCTTGGCCGGCATGTCCCTGGCCGCCCTGGGCGTGGTCTACGGCGACATCGGCACCAGCCCCCTGTACGCCATCAAGGAGTGCTTCCACGGCCTGCACGCCATCGCCGTGGACCAGACCAACGTGCTGGGGGTGCTCTCCCTGGTCTTCTGGTCGCTGACCGTGGTGGTCACGGTCAAGTACGTGGCCTTCATCCTGCTGGCCGACAACCGGGGCGAGGGCGGCATTTTCGCGCTGTTGGCCCTGCTGTCCAAGGACCGCCAGTCTCCCGGGCGCAAGAACACCCTCATCGCCATCGCGGCGGTCTTCGGGGCGGCCCTGCTCTACGGCGATGGCATAATCACCCCGGCCATCTCGGTGCTCTCGGCCATCGAGGGCCTGGAGGTGGCCACCCAGGCGGCCAAGCCCGCCGTGCTGCCCCTGACCTGCGCGGTGCTCCTGGGCCTGTTTTTGGTGCAGCGCCACGGCACCGCCGGCATAGGCCGGGTTTTCGGCCCCATCATGGTGCTGTGGTTTTTTACCATCGCCACCCTGGGCCTGATGGAGATCGTCAAGCACCCCCAGGTGCTGGCGGCCCTCAACCCCGTCCACGCCGTGCGCTTTTTCGCCCTGCACCACCTGCACGGCCTGGTGGTCCTGGCCTCGGTGGTCTTGTGCATCACCGGCGGCGAGGCCCTCTACGCCGACATGGGGCACTTCGGACGCCAGGCCATACGGCTGTCCTGGTTCGTGATGGTCTACCCCGCATTGCTCATCAACTACTTCGGCCAGGGCGCCCTTTTGCTCAGTCAGCCGGCCCTGGCCGTCAACCCCTTCTACGGCCTAGTGCCTACCCCCCTGCTCTATCCCATGGTGGCCCTGTCCACCATGGCCACGGTCATCGCCAGCCAGGCCATGATCTCCGGCGTCTTTTCCCTGACCCAGCAGGCGGTGCAACTGGGCTACTCGCCGCGCCTGCACGTGGTGCACACCTCCGAGGCCACCGAGGGGCAGATCTTCGTGCCGGGGGCCAACTACGGCCTGATGGTGGCCTGCCTGGCCCTGGTGCTGACCTTCCAGGAGTCCAGCCGCCTGGCCGGGGCCTACGGCATCGCCGTGACCGCCACCATGGGCATCACCTCGGTGCTCTATTTCTTCGTGGTGCGCCGCATCTGGGGCTGGTCCCTATGGAGAGCGGCGCCCCTGGTGGTGCTGTTTTTGGCCTTCGACGCCACCTACTTTGGCGCCAACCTGCTCAAGGTGCTGGACGGCGGCTGGTTCACCCTGCTGGTGGGCCTCCTGATTACCCTGGCCATGACCACCTGGATGGCCGGCCGCCAGACCTTGGGCAAGCAGATGCGCGGCTCCCGGCTGCCCATCGAGGCCTTCCTAAAGGAGGTGGCCCAGGTCGCGCCCCACCGGGTGCCGGGCACGGCCGTGTTCCTGACCCTGTCGGCCCAGGGCACGCCGGTGACCCTCCTGCACCACTTCAAGCTCAACAAGGTGCTGCACGAAAAGGTGGTCTTCCTGACCATGCTCTCGGCCGACGTACCCACGGTGCCCGAGGCCGAGCGTCTGCAACTGGAGGACCTGGGCCAGGGGTTCTACCGCCTCTTGGCCTGGCACGGCTTCATGGAGACCCCCAACGTGCCCCGCATCCTGCGCCGGGCCAGCAAGCTGGGCCTGCTCTTGGACCCGCTCACCGCCACCTACTTCCTGGGCCGCGAGACCCTGCTCACCTCCGGCAAGTCGGGGCTATCGCGCTGGCGCAAAAATCTGTTTGCCTTCATGTCGCGCAATGCCAGCAACCCGGCGGTCTTCTTCGACATACCCCCCCACCGCGTGATCGAGATCGGCATGCAGGTGGCCCTCTAGGCCCGGTGCCCGGGCTGGCATAAACGGGTCGGGTGGGGCGGTCATGGCGGCGGGCTTTGCGGGCTCCCGTTGCGACCTCGTCGCATATACCAAAACCAAATTAATATCAAATAGATGGTATGGGAGGAAATTACACCCTCGCCCCCCAACGGGGGGAGAGGGCCAGGGTGAGGGGGGCCTCAAGAGACCCTCTTGAATTATTCAACAAGCCTCAACGAGAGCAGGCTGGGCTGGCGGGGGCCACAGCACCTCACGACCCGTTGCTGGGAGTCGAGGCACTCGACCCCCGCCCGTCTTGCTTGCGCTTCTTGCGGCGCCACAGGGTGGAGGCGTCCACCCCCAGGATGGCCGCCGCCTCCTGCAGGGTGGCGGCGCGGCCGCAGACCCGGCGGATGTGCTCGTCCGCCACCTGCTCCAGGGTGAAGTCGCCGCCCAGGCTGGGCACGGCCTCGGCGCCCTGGGCGATGCGCCCGGGAAAGTCCTGGGGCTCCAGGGCGGGGCCGGGGGCCAGCACTATGGCCCGCTCCAGGGCGTTGCGCAGCTCGCGGATGTTGCCCGGCCAGGCGTGGCGGGCGAGCGCCTGGGCGGCGGCGGGCGTCAGCTCGGGCACCGGCCGGCGGGCGGCGCGGGCAAAAAACTCCATGAAATTCCCGGCCAGGGGCAGGATGTCATCGGGCCGTTGCCGCAGGGCCGGCAGAGTCACTTCCACCACGCTGAGGCGGTAGTAGAGGTCCTCGCGGAAGTGGCCGGCCTGGATGTCAGCCTCCAGGTCGCGGTTGGTGGCGGCCAGCACGCGCACGTCGGCGGTGCGGGTCAGGTTCTCTCCCACGCGCTCGAATTCCTTGTTTTGCAGGAAGCGCAAGAGCTTGGCCTGCAAGGAGGCCGGCAGCTCGCCGATCTCGTCCAGGAATAGAGTGCCGCCTTGGGCCGCCTCCACCCGCCCGGGGCGGTCGCGCAGGACGCCGGTGAATGCCCCCTTGGCGTGGCCGAAGAGCTCGCTGGCCAAGAGGTCCTCGCTCAGGGTGGGGCAGTTGACCACCACGAAGGGGCGGCCGGCCCGGGGGCTGCCGGCGTGCAGGGCGCGGGCCACCACCTCCTTGCCGGTGCCGCTCTCGCCGCGCAGGAGCACCGGCACCTCGGAAGGCGCGGCGCGGGCCACCACCTCCAGCACCGCCTGCATGGCCGGCGAACCGGTCTCCAGGCGGGCCTCGGGCATGGCCTGCCTGAGGCGGTCCTCCAGGTCCTGGGCGCGGCTGACCAGTTGGCGGCGCAGGGCCAGTTGCTCCACCAGGTGGCGGATCTGGGCCGGCGTGAAGGGCTTGGGCAGGTAGTCCTGGGCCCCGCGCTTGATGGCCTCCACGGCGGTGTCAAAGGTGGCGTGGGCGGTGATGACCACCACCGCCAGGTCGGGGCGCTCGGCCAGGAGGGCGGGCAGGAGGTCCAGGCCGTTGTCGCGGCCCAGGCGCAGGTCCAGGAAGGCCAGGTCCAGGGGATCCACCCGCAGGGCCTCCAAGGCCTGTTGGCCGTCGGCGGCCTGCGCCACCCGGCAGCCCATGGCCTCCAGGGTCAGCCCCAGGGTGGCGCGGATGTTGGCCTCGTCGTCAATGATGAGTACCCCCAGCCCGGCGTGGGGCAGGGCCTTGTCGTCCAGGGTCATGGGGCGATCCTTTCTGGGCCGGCCAGCCAACTTCAGCGCCCATTCTATGCCAAGGCCCCGGCCCAGTCGAGCCCGGCGCCGCCGCCCGGCGGGCGGGACGCGCCCTGGACTATTCACAGCCGTGCACAATAAATTTGGGCCTTGGACACAGCGTGGTATACTCTGTTCCTAATGTAGGACGCCTTACCGGGGGACAGCATATGTATAAGCAGACAGCACGCATGGCCCTCCTGGCCCTGGCCCTGCTACTGCCGGCGGGCCTGGCCCAGGCCGCCTACATCGAGTTCGGCGGACTGTTGGGCGGCGGCTTCTCGACTGCCGGCGGCTCGGCCACGGGCTACTCTCTGAGCAGCTATGGGCTGAGCGGCTACAGCCTGGATTTCCAAGGCCAATCCTGGTACAGCACCCCGGCGGGCACCTGGCAACCGGGCATCAACCCCACCGGCGGCTCCGCCGCGGGGCTGTACATGGTCTCCTACGCCGGCGACCGCGGCCTGGCCGTGGGTGTCAAGCCGCCCAACGCCCCCCTGGCCAACCTGCCCGGCACCGGCGTCAACGAGCTTGACGCCCGCGAGGCCCTGGTGCTCAACTTCAACGCGCCGGTGATCCTCAACTCCTTTACCCTGGGCAACTTCTTCAACGACGTCAGCAACATAAACGCCCCGACCACCGAGAAGGGCTGGGTGGTGCTGGACAACGGCTATGCCGCGCCCCTGACCTTCTTCGCCCCGGTGGGGCAGTTCGTGGGTCAGAGCGCCGGCACCTACGTGGTCAATCTGCCGCCGGGCACCGTGACCACCAGCCTGCGCTTTTTTAGCGCAGAGCTTGGGCAGCGAATACCTGGTGCGCGGGGTGGACGTGGCGGCCAAGCCCTCGGTGCCCGAGCCCGCCAGCCTGGTGCTCCTGGGCTCGGCGGCCGGCGTGCTGGGCTTGATGCGGCGCCGCCGGCGCCGCTAGGCCACACCCCAAGCAAATCAAGAGGGCCGGCCCCCGCGTGGGGACCGGCCCTTGCTGTTGGGGGCCTTGGTCTAGTCCCCGTTGGGCACGGGCCGGGGGTTGGCCTTGAGGTACTCCAGGCGATTGAGCCCGTTCAAGTAGGCCTTGGCCGCCGCCACCAGGATGTCGGGGTCCGAGCCCTTGCCAAGAACCTCCAGCTCGTCCTGGCCCAGGCGCACGGTCACCTCGCCCTGGGCGTCCAGGCCGCCGGTGACGCTGGCGATGCCGAAGCGCAAGAGCTTGGCCTGGCTGCCGGTGATCTTGACGATGGTGTTGTACACCGCGTCCACCGGCCCCACCCCGGAGCCGAAGTCCTGGAGTGTCTGGCCGTTGTCGCTGATCTTGACCGTGGCGGTGGGCACGGTGACCGTGCCGCTGACGATGTTGAGGTACTCCAGGCGCCAGCGCGAGGGTATGCGCAGTATCTCGTCGGCGATCAGGGCCTCCAGGTCCTCGTTGAAGACCTCCTTCTTCTTGTCGGCCAGCACCTTGAAGGCCGCGAACAGGCGCTCGAAGTCCTCCTCGCCGAGCTCGTAGCCCATCTCCATGAGGCGGGACTTGAGCCCGGCCCGGCCCGAGTGCTTGCCCAGCACCAGCCAGTTGGTGGTCAGGCCCACCTCGGCCGGGGTCATGATCTCGTAGGTCAGGGGCTGCTTCAAGACGCCGTCCACGTGGATGCCCGACTCGTGGGCAAAGGCGTTGGCCCCCACGATGGCCTTGTTGGGCTGCACGGGCAGGCCGGTAATCATGGTCACTAGGCGGCTGGTGGGCACGATCTCGGCCCGGTTTATGCCCGTGACCAGGCCCAGCTCCTTGCCCCGGGTGGCGATGGCCATGACGATCTCCTCCAAGGAGGCGTTGCCGGCCCGCTCGCCGATGCCGTTCATGCAGACCTCGGCCTGGCGGGCGCCGGCCTGCACCCCGGCCAGGGAGTTGGCCACGGCCAGGCCCAGGTCGTCGTGGCAGTGCACCGAGAGGGTGGCCTGGCGCACCGCCGGCACCTGCTGGCGAATGTACTTGATGAGCTTGTAGAACTCCTGGGGCATCGCGTAGCCCACGGTGTCGGGGATGTTGATGGTGGTGGCGCCATGGGCCAGGGCCAGTTCCACCACCTGGCACAAGAAGTCGGGGTCGGTGCGGCTGGCGTCCTCGGCCGAGAACTGCACGTCGGCGCACAGGCCCCTGGCCAGGCTCACGCCGCTTTTCACCTGCTCCAGCATCTGCTCGCGGCTGATGCGCAGCTTGTATTGCAGGTGGATGTCGCTAGAGGCCACGAAGACGTGGATGCGCGGCTTTTCGGCGTATTGCACGGCCTCCCAGGCCCGGCGGATGTCGGCCTCGCGGGTGCGGGCCAGGCCGCAGATCACCGGCCCTTGCACCTGCTGGGCGATGAGTTTCACGGCCTCGAAGTCGCCGGGGCTGGCCGCCGGGAAGCCGCACTCCATGATGTCCACACCCAGTTGGGCCAGCTTGTGGGCCAGGCGCAGCTTCTCCTCCCGGTTCATGGAGGCGCCGGGGGACTGCTCGCCGTCGCGCAAGGTAGTGTCAAATATCTTTACGTACTCGGACATGGCTGTACTCCAAGGATGATCGAGGGGCTATTTAGTTTTAAAAGCTTTTTGCCGGGGCAGGACGGTCAGACGTTGTCGGTCCGCTCGTCCAGGGTCGGGGTAGGCTCGGTGAGCGCCCTCTTCTTGGCCATGTACCTGGCGCCGAAGGGCCCACCGAGCACATATAGGGCCAGTAGGACGAACCCCATGATCTGGGGCTGCATGGCCACCAGGATGAAGCACAGGAGCGTGGCCACCAGGCCATTGAAGGACTTGAGCTTGGCCAAGCCCAGCTCCTTGAAGGACATGTAGTGGATCTGGCTGACCATCAGGAAGCTGAGCAGGTAGACCATTATCAACAGGGGCAGCGAGTCCACCGGGGCGGTGATGCCCAATTGGTCCAGGAAAAGCACCGCCGTGGCCAGCACCGAGGCCGCCGCCGGGATGGGCAGGCCCACGAAGTACTTGGTGCCCACGGTGTCCACCTGCACGTTGAAGCGGGCCAGGCGCAGGGCCCCGCAGGCCGCGAAGAGGAAGGCGGCCAAGAAGCCCAGCCGGCCGAAGGACTTGAGGGAGTAGAGATAGAAAAGCACCGCCGGGGCCACGCCGAAGGCCACCAAGTCGGACAGGGAGTCGTACTCCACGCCGAAGCGGCTGACCGTGCCCGTGGCCCGGGCCACCTTGCCATCCAGGCCGTCCAGAACCAGGGCGATCAGGATGGCCAGGGCGCCTTCGACGAACTTGCCTTCCATGGCCGCGATCATGGCCCAGAACCCCGCGAACATGCTGGCGGAGGTGATGAGGTTGGGCAGCACGAAGATACTCTTCCTGCGCCTCTCCCTCCGCTGGCTGCGGGTGAGCTTTTTGCGGCCTCGGGCCATGTGGCTAAAGCGCTCCAATTACCGTTTCCCCGGCCTTGACCTTCTGGCCGAGGCTAACCTGCACCAGGGCCTGCAGGGGCAGATACACGTCCACGCGCGATCCGAATCTAATCATACCAAATCTCTGGCCGCGATGCACTATTTGGCTGGGGGTGAGCCAGCATTCGATGCGCCGGGCCACCAGGCCCGCCACCTGCACCACCAGCAGGGGATGGCCCCGGTCGCTGGCGATGACGATCTCCTGGCGCTCGTTGCCCCGGCTCACCTGGGGCTGGTCCGCCGGGTCGAAGTCGCCGGCCTGGTGGGCCACCGAGACCACCTGGCCAGAGACGGGCAGGCGGTTGACGTGTACATCGAAGATGTTCATGAAGATGGACACCAGCCGCGCCCGGCCCCCGGGCAACTCCGGGCAGGCCACCTCTTGCACGGCCACGATCTTGCCGTCGGCCGGGGCGATGACCGCCTCGGGGCCGGCCTGGCTGTCCCGGGCCGGGTCGCGGAAGAACCAGGCCATCCAGGCGGCAATGAGCCACAGGGGCCAGGCCATGAACTTGTCCATCTTCATTGGAAAACGGCCCATGCGCGGGAGGCGTCCGCCCTTCAGGCCTGCCGGCCCTGTTGGCGGTAAGTGGCCAGGATGGCGTCCATGCGGTCGCGGCCGGCCAGCTTGATTTTTTGCAGGCGCTTGCGCTCCACCTGCTCTTCGCTGGTGAGGTACACGCGTTGATTCATGTTCTCCAGTTGGGTTTCCAACTCCAGGTGCCGGCGCCAAAGCTCGGCCAACTCCTGGTCGCTGTCCACCAGCTCGCGGATAAGTTCCAGGTCCTTTTGTTCCATGCCTATTACACCCGGGTATTGGTTGGGAGGATAATTACACGCTGGCCATGGCCCTGTCAAACCGGCCTTGGCGTCATTCTATCAGCCGGTAGCCGTCCAGGGGCAGGCCGAAGCGCACCTCGGCGTCGGAGGGCCGGCAGTAACGGGGGCGCAGGTCCTCGGGCTTGAGCCCCTGGCCCTGGTCCAGGCGCCCTTGGCCCAAGAGGGCCAGGAGCCCGGGCCGGGGGGTGTCGGCCCAGGCCGGGGCCAGTTCCAGGCCGGGGCGCAAGAGCTCGGCGGCGTGGAGGCGGGCGCCGGAGCCCACCAGCAGGGCCGGGGGCGTGAGCAGCGGGGCCAGGCGGGCGGGGCTGTAGGCCGCGTCGGCGTCCAGGCGCTCCAGGCCATCTTGGCCGGCCCGGAAGGGCGCGGCGTAGACCAGCCCCCGCCGGGCGTCGGCCACGGCCCAGACCACCCCCCCCGCCCCGGCCAGGCCGGCGGCCATGAGGCGCAGGGAGGAGAAGCCGGCCACGGGCAGCTCCAGCGATAAGGCCAGGCCCTGGGCGCTGGCCAGGCCGATGCGTAGGCCGGTGAAGAAGCCCGGCCCCAGGCTCACGGCCAGGCCGGAGAGGTCGGCGCGGACGAGCCCGCACTGGCCCAGCAGGAACTCCAGCGCCGGCAGCAGGCGGCGGGAGTGGGTCTGGGGCGAGTCTATGAGCACCTCGCCCAGCACCCGGCCGTCCTGGGCGCAGGCCAGGCCGCCAGCGCTCTGGGCGGTGTCCATGGCCAGGATGGCCAAGGCGCCGGCCTACTGGCCGCCGCCGGCCACCAGGCGGGCGATGTCGTTGTAGAAGATGAAGGCCATCAGCATTATCAGGATGGCCACCCCCACCTGTTGGGCCTTCTCGCGCACCGAGATGGAGACCGGCCGCCGGGTGACGGCCTCCACCAGGAAGAAGAACAAATGCCCGCCGTCCAGGGCCGGGATGGGCAGCAGGTTAAGAATGGCCAGGTTCACCGACAACAGCGCCGCCAGGTCCATGAGGGTGGGCAGGCCCTGGCGGGCGGCCTGGCCGGCCACCTGGGCGATGAGTATGGGGCCGCCCAGGCTGTCCACCTCCACCTTGCGCTGGACCATCTTGACCACGCTGAGCACGATGATCTCGCCGGCCAGATAGGTCTTCTTGAACGCCAGGCCCAGGGACTCCATCACCCCCACCGACTTGATGAAGGACTCGCCGCTGGCCTTGATGCCCACGCGGAATATCTCGCGCTCCTCGCCGAAGATGTCCTTGACCCTCTGGGCCTGGGGCGCGATGGCCAGCGAAACCTGGCGGCCCCGGCGCTCCAAGAGCACCTGCAAGGGTTGGCCCTGGCTGCCCTGCACGGCGGATGCGATCTCGCCCCAGTGCTCCACGGGTTGGCCGTTGATGGCCACCACCCGGTCGCCGTTCTGCACTCCGGCCAGGGCCGCGGGCTGGCGATCCAGCACCTCGCCGATCTGGGCGCTCATGGTGGGTAGGCCCCAGGCCGTCAGGAGCAGGTAGTAGGTCAGGAAGGCGAAGATGACGTTGCTCACGGGGCCGGCGGCCACGATGGCCAGGCGCCAGAACACCGGTTTGTGGCTGAAGGAGCGGGGGATGTCCTGGGGGTCAATCTCCTCGCCGGGGTGCTCGCCCACCATGCGCACGAAGCCGCCCAGGGGTATGGCCGAGAGGCGGTAGTCGGTGCCGGCCTTCTTGAAGCCGACCAGGCGGGGGCCGAAGCCCAGGCTGAAGGTGGTCACCCCCACGCCGGCCCACTTGGCCAGTAGGAAGTGCCCCAGCTCGTGCACGAAGATCAGCACGCCCAGCACCACGACGGCGCTGATTACCGTGAGCATGTCGCTCCTCTCTCGGGGCGGGGCCGGTTATGCGATCCAAGGTCTATCATACAGCACCGTTTTGGTTTTAACTCTAGTGCCCGTGGCTAGGCGGCGCGGGCCGCCAGCCAGGCGCGGGCCGCCTCGCGCGCCCAGCGGTCGGCCTCCAGCACCGCGGCCACCGAGTCGGCGGCCCCGGCCTGGTGGCGCTCCAGCACGGCGGCCACGCACTGGGCGATGCCGGTGAAGCTTAAGGCCTCCCGCAGAAAGGCCGCCACGGCCACCTCGTTGGCCCCGTTGAGCACCGCCGGACAGGTGCCGCCGGCCCGGCCGGCCTGGTAGGCCAGGTTCAGGGCCGGGAAGCGCTCCAGGTCGGGTTCCCGGAAGGTCAGGGGACCCATGGAGGTCACCGGCAGGGCCGGCCGCTCCGAGGCCAGGCGCTCGGGGTAGGCCAGGGCAAAGGCTATGGGCAGGCGCATGTCGGGCAGGCCCAGTTGGGCCAGCACCGAGCCGTCCACGTACTCCACCAGGGAGTGCACCACCGACTGGGGATGAATCACCACCTTGATATTATCCAGGGGCTGGTCAAAAAGCCAGCGGGCCTCGATGGCCTCCAGGCCCTTGTTCATCAGGGTGGCCGAGTCCACGGTGATCTTGGGACCCATGCTCCAGTTGGGGTGGTTCAGGGCCTGGGCCGGGGTGACCTGACCCAGTTCCCGGG
>JACQYR010000111.1:0-12981 GCA_016208115.1 Desulfarculus sp. | reverse complement strand
TGGCGCTCAAGTCGCGGAAAGGCCCGCCGCTGGCCGTGAGCCACAGGTAGCGCACCCGGCCGGGGTCGTTGCCCATGAGGGCCTGGAAGATGGCCGAGTGCTCGCTGTCCACGGGCAGGATGGCCGCGCCCTTGGCGTTGGCCGCGGCCATCACCGGCTCGCCGCCGGCCACCAGGGTTTCCTTGTTGGCCAGGGCCACGGTCAGCCCGGCCTGCACGGCGGCAAAGGTGGGCAAGAGCCCGGCCGCCCCCACCATGGCGCTCAAGACCACCTGGGCGCCCGCCCCCACGGCGGCCTCCAGATAGCCCTGGGGGCCGTGGGTCACCCGCGAGGCCAGCTCGGGCGGGAGCAGGGCCTTGAGGGCCTGGGCCGCCGCCTGGTCAATCACCGCCAGCACCTGGGGCTTAAACTCGATGGCCTGCTGGGCCAGCGTCTTGACCGAGCGGGCCGCAGCCAGGCTGACCACCTTAAAGCGCCCCGGGTAGGCCCGCACCACCTCCAGGGCGTTTCCGCCGATTGAGCCGGTGCAGCCCAGGATGGCCAGGCGCCGCGCTACCACCACAGCACCCGGCACAAGAGCAGCACCGGCGCGGCCACCAACAGGCCGTCCACGCGGTCCAGAAGGCCGCCGTGGCCGGGCAGCAGGCTGCACGAGTCCTTGGCCCCCGAGGCGCGCTTGAGGGTGGATTCCAACAGGTCGCCGGCCACGCTGAAGCCGGCCAGCAAAAGCCCCAAGCCGGCCCCGGCCAGGGGCGGGGTGTCGGCCAGGAACAGATGGGCGAAGACGCCCCCCGCCAGGCCGGAGAGCAACAAGCCGCCGGCCAGGCCCTCCAGGGTCTTGCCCGGCGAGAGCCGGGGGGCCAGGCGGCGGCTGCCCAGCAGATGGCCGGCGAAGTAGGCCCCGCTGTCGGCCATCACCACCACCACCACCACAAAAAGGATGAGTAGGCGCCCCTGCTCCAGGCCCCCCAGCAGCAGGTAGGAACAGAGGAGGCCGGGCACGTAGAGCAGTCCCCAGCCCAGGCGCAGCAGGCGGTCCAGAATCTGCTCGGGCTGGCCGGGACCGGCCATGGCCGCCGTGGCGCACAGGGTCAGGCCCAGGCCCAAGGCCCCGGCCGTGGCGTGGCCGCCCAGCAGGGCGGCCAGGGGCAAGGCACCGGCCAGGCCCAAGGCGGCGGCCTTTTCCCAGAAGGAGGCCCCGGGCAGGGCCAGGCGCAGGTATTCGCGCATGCCCAGCACGGCCAAACCGGCCACCACCAGGCCCAGCACGAAAAGGGGCGTCCACAGCACCAGCACCACCGCGCCCAAGGCCAGGCCCAGACCGGTGACCACCCTCGGCCCCAGGCCCTGCATGACGGGGCGGCCCGGGGCCTCAGCCACCTTGCCCTCGCACCTGCTCGCCGGTCTTGCCGAAGCGGCGCTGGCGGCGGGCATAGTCGTGCAGGGCGGCCAGCAGATGAGGCTCGCGGAATTCGGGCCAATAGACGTCGGTGAAATGAAACTCGCTGTAGGCGATCTGCCAGAGCAGGAAGTTGCTGACGCGCAACTCTCCGCTGGTGCGGATCAAGAGGTCCACCTCGGGTAGCCCCGCGGTGTAGAGGTGGGCGGCCAGGGTGGCCTCGCCAATCTCCTCGGGGTCCAGCTCGCCGGCCACCGCCTGGTGGGCCAGGGCGCGGGCGGCCTGCACGATCTCCTGGCGGCCGCCGTAGGACAGGGCCAGGGTCAGGGTCATGTGCTGGCCCTGGGCGGTGTCGGCCATGGTTTTTGCCAAGAGGTCGCGGGTAGCCTGGGGCAGCTTGTCCAGCTCGCCGATGGCGTTCAGGCGTATGCCCTGGTCCAGCATCTCCTGGCGTTCTTTTTTTAGGAAGCGGTTCAGCAGGGTCATCAGGGCCGAGACCTCGACCGGGGGCCGGCCCCAGTTCTCCTCGCTGAAGGCGTAGAGGGTCAGGGCGGCCAGACCCAGGCGGCGGCAGGCGCGCACGGCCACGCGCACGCTTTCGGCCCCCTCCTCATGGCCGCGTACCCGGCGCCAGCCCCGCTCCTTGGCCCAGCGGCCGTTGCCATCCATGATGATGGCCAGATGGCGGGGCAGGGCGGCGGGGTCCGGCTCGCCGGGGGCCTGCTTGGGGGCTGGGGGGGGCTTCATGACGGGGATACCCGGGTCTAGGGGTTTCCCTAGAACTCCAGGATTTCCTTCTCCTTTTCGGCCAAGAGCCCGTCCACCTTGGTGATGAAGTCGTCGGTGAGCTTCTGCACCTCGGTCTGGCCCCGGCGGGAGTCGTCCTCGCTGATCTCGCCCTCGGTCTTGTATTCCTTGAGCATCTCGTTGGCCTCGCGGCGGGCGTTGCGCACCGCCACCTTGGTCTCCTCGCCCATCTTGCGCACGACCTTGGCCAGTTCCTTGCGCCGCTCCTGGGTAAGCGCCGGGATGCTCAGGCGCACCACGCGGCCGTCGTTCTGGGGGGTGAGCCCCAGGTCGCTCTTGAGGATGGCCTTCTCGATGGCTTCCAGGGACTTGGGGTCCCAGGGCTGGATTATCAGCAGGCGGGGCTCGGGGGCCGAGAGGCTGGCCATCTGGCTCAAGGGGGTGGCCTGGCCGTAGTAGTCGGCCCGGATGCCGTCCAGCAGGGTGATGGAGGCCCGGCCGGTGCGCACGCGGTTGAAGTCGCGCTTCAAGGACTCGATGGCCTTGTCCATGAGGTCCTTGGCCTCTTGCTTCACGTCCTCGATCATGTGTCTATCCCTCCACGCGCGAGCCCACCGCCTCGCCCCTCAAGGCCCGCAGGATGTTGCCCGGCTTCAAGAGGTCGAAGACGATCACGGGCAGGCGGTTCTCGCCGGCCAGGCTGATGGCGGTGGCGTCCATGAACTTGAGATGGCGGGTCAGCACCTCGTCGTAGGTCAGGTGGTCTAGCTTGACGGCCTGGGGGTTGCTGACCGGGTCGCTGTCGTAGATGCCGTCCACCTTGGTGGCCTTCAAAAGCACCTGGGAGCCGATCTCCTCGGCGCGCAGGGCCGCGGCGGTGTCGGTGCTGAAGTAGGGGTTGCCGGTGCCGGCGGCGAAGATGACCAGGCGGCCCTTGTCCAGGTGCCTTAAGGCCCGGCGGCGGATGAAGGGCTCGGCCACCTGGGGCATGGTCAGCGCGCTCATAACCCGGGTGGGCAGGCCGTGCTTCTCCAGGGCGTCCTGCAGGGCCAGCGAGTTCATCACCGTGGCCAGCATGCCCATGTGGTCGGCCTGCACCCGGTCCATGCCCTGGGCGCTCTGGCTGACGCCCCGAAAGATGTTGCCCCCGCCCAGCACCACGCCCAACTGGCAGCCCAGGCCGGCGGCGCCGACCAGCTCGTCGGCCACGTAGGAGAGCATGTCGGGATGGATGCCGAATTGGGAGCGGCCCATGAGGGCCTCGCCGGAGACCTTTAGCAGGGCGCGCTGGAAGGCGGGGCTGTTGCCCAAGATGACCTCCCCGGCTGGTGGAGAGCGGTCGGCCGCCGGCGCCCGGGACCAGCGGCCCCGGGCATCCGGCGGGGTGTGTATGTCTAGGCTAGGACTGGGCGCCCAGCACGAAGCGCGCGAAGCGGCGAATCTGCACGTTCTCGCCGGTCTTGGCGCGCATCTCGTTCAAGAGGTCCTCGATGGTCTTGTCCGGGTCCTTGACAAAGGCCTGCTTGAGCAGGCAGGACTCGGACTCGAACTTCTTCAGCTTGCCCTCGCTGATCTTGTCCCAGATCTTCTCGGGCTTGCCCGAATCCTTGGCCTGGCCGCGAAAAATTTCTTTTTCGCGCTCCACCACCTCGGCCGGCAGCTCCTCCGGGGACACGCAGATGGGGTTGGCGGCGGCCACCTGCATGGCCAGGTCCTTGGCGAACTGGCTGAACTCCTCGGTCTTGCCCGTGAAGTCGGTTTCGCAGTTGACCTCCACCAGCACGCCCAGCTTGCCGCCGGCGTGGATGTAGCTCATGATCTGGCCCTCGCTGGCCTGGCGGTCGGCGCGCTTGGCGGCCACGGCCAGGCCCTTTTGCCTGAGCCAGTCCACGGCCTTGGTCATGTCGGCGTTGCACTCGGCCAGGGCTTTCTTGCAGTCCATCATGCCGGCGTTGGTCTTGTCGCGCAGCTCTTTTACCATGGCGGCGGTAATGCTCATGGCCTTTGCTCCTTAATTTGTGGGGCCAGCCGGCGGGGCGAACGCGCCCGCCGGCGGCCGGGATGAAATGCCTATGGCTTGGCCGGGACGCTTACTGGGCGGCGGGGGCCGGCTTCTCGGCCCGGCGGATCACCAGCACCTCGGGTCCCTCTTCCTCGCGCCCCACGGTCAGTTCGGCCATGTCCTGGGGAATCTCCACCATGGCCCGCTCCTCGCGGCCGCCGCCCAGGCGGGTCTCGCGCAGGGCCTTGCCCTCCAGGACCGCCTCGGCCACCTTGCCGGCGGTGAGCCGGATGGCTCGGATGGCGTCGTCGTTGCCGGGGATGATGTAGTCAATGCCCTCGGGGTCGCAGTTGGTGTCCACGATGGCCACCGTGGGCACGCCCAGGCGCCTGGCCTCGCTGACGGCGATCTTTTCCTTCTTGATGTCCACCAGGAAGACCACGGCGGGTAGCCGCCCCATATCCTTGATGCCGCCCAGGTTGCGCTGGAGCTTCTCCAGCTCGCGGGCCATGGAGACGGTTTCCTTCTTGGGGAAGCGGCTGATGGTGCCGTCGTTGAACATGCCCTCCAGGTACTTGTAGCGCTCGATGGAGCGCTTGATGGTCTGGAAGTTGGTGAGCATGCCGCCCAGCCAGCGGTAGTTGACGTAGTACATCCCGCAGCGGTCGGCCTCTTCCTGGATGATGTCGGCGGCCTGGCGCTTGGTGCCCACGAAGAGCACGTCGCCGCCCCGGGCCACGGCATCCACCACGAAGTCGTAGGCCGTGCGGAACATCTTGACGGTTTTTTGCAGGTCAATGATGTAGATGCCGTTGCGGGCCCCGAAGATGTAGGGCTTCATCTTGGGGTTCCAGCGCCGGGTCTGGTGCCCGAAGTGCACGCCGGCTTCCAAAAGCTGGCGCATGGTCACGTAAGCCATGAGAATCCTCCACGAAGTTGTTGTCCGCCGCCCCCGTCAACCCCAATGGCCAACCGGCTGTAAAAAGCCGGCACCAAGGCCTTGGGTCAGGGGACGTGTGTATTTAAACCGCTGAAGATTATCATGTCCCGCCCCGGTCCGCAAGGCCGCGAGCCGCGGCGGGCATAACGGGTCGGGCGGGGCCGTGGCCCGGGCCAAGGCCGGCGGCTCCCGCCGCAGGCCCCAAAAAACCGGTTGTAGGGCGGGGTAGCTTTGGCGTAACCCGCCGGGTATCAAATCAAACCGGTTCATCTTGCCATTTGCCGCCTGGCTTGCACCAGCCCCGAGGAACACTCCCGCGCCGCTTGTGGTAGGCTAGAGGTTAAGTGATGGCCAAGGCCCGCGCCCCGGCCCAACCCCTGTCGCCAACCCGGAAGACCGGCATGAAGCCATATACCACCTGTTGCGCGCTCCTGCTGCTGCTCCTGGCCCTGGCCCAGCCGGTATGGGCGGCGTCCTCCTCGCCCTTCCGCAACACCCCCACCTCGCCCTTTGGCTGCGGCCCCGGCGAGTCCTGGTCGCCCCGGGAGGGGCGTTGCCTGCCCTCGTCCTGGGTCAGAGACCCCGTGCAGACTCCCAAGTGCCCCGACGACCAGGAGTGGTCCACCGGCCAGCGCCGCTGCCTGCCCAAGGCCGCCAAGGAACCCACCTGCCCGCCGGGGCAGAAGTGGTCGCAGGTTTTGGGGCGCTGCCAGGAGGCACCCCCCGCTGGCGAGGCGGTCTCGCCCTTCCGCTGCCCGCCGGGGCATTACTGGTCCAGCCAGCGGCAGCGTTGCCTGCCCGTGCATGGCGAGCCGCCGCCCGAGGCACCCATGACCCCGCCGCCCTGCCCGCCGGGCCAGCGCTGGTCCACGGCCGAACGCCGCTGCCTGCCCATGGCCGGCCCCCTGGAGCGCCGTCCCCTGGGGGACTGCCCGCCGGGCCAGGACTGGGACGCCCGATTGGGGCGCTGCCTGACCGCCTCGCCCCAGGCCTGCCCGCCGGGCATGGTCTGGTCGCCGGAACTGGCCACCTGCGTCGGCGACACCAGCCCCGCGCCCCTGGCCACCCCGCCGCCCACCGGCTGCCAACCGGGCTACCACTGGTCCTCGGCCTGGGGGCGCTGCATGCCCGACCGCGCGCCCTCGCCGGGCGGCGGCCTGGCCCCGGCGGTGCCCAAGACCAGGTAATGCCGCGGAAACAAGGAGGCAACATGACTAGACTGCTAGCCATCACGTCCCTGGCCCTGGCCTTGGCGCTGGCCCTGGCCGCCCCGGCCCTGGCCTTCATGCCCGACACGCCCTCCGACCCCCCCCTGGCCCCCTGGCCGGGGCAGGAGTGCCCGCCCGGGCTCTACTGGTCCCATCAGATACAGCAATGCGTCAGCAGCCCCGAGAACCTGCCGCCGGGCGGTCCGCCCATGGCCCTGCCCGGCCAGGGCGCGCCGCCGCCGCCCGAGGGCTGCCCGCCGGGCCTGCGCTGGTCCCGGCGCCAGGCCCGCTGCGTGGAGAGCACCACCTGGACCGACTGCGGACCCTACCACCGCTGGTCGGGGCGCTGGCGGCGCTGCCTGCCCCTGTGCCCGCCGGGCTACTACTACGACCCCGGCCTGGGCGATTGCGCGCCCCAAGCCCCGGGCTATGACGACTGACCAAGCCGCACCTGTCCCGGCGGCGTTCCTAAAACAAGAAGGGCGGGGTTTATCCCCGCCCGTTTTTTCTCCCCCGCGGGGAATCAGCCCCGCAAGGCCCCGGCCCGCTGAACCAGGCCGGCGGCCTGAGGGTCGCGGGACTTGGCCAGGGCGGTCTCGATGGCCGCCAGGCAGGCCTTTACCACCGGCATGAGGGGCTGGCTGCGCCCCAGTTGGGCCTCCAGGGTGGCCAGGTCGGCCAAGAGGTCCTGGGCCGCGGCCCCGGTCAGGCCCAGGCCGCCGGCGGTCCGCAGGTCCTGGATCAAGCCGGCCAGGCTGTCGCCACCGCCTGGGCCGCCGCACAGGGCGCGGCCCGCCTGGGTCAGGCAGACCTTGCCGCTCAGGCTGACGATCTGCAAGGCCTCCTGAGCCAAGAGGGAGGTGGCCAGGGCCTCGGTGTCCCCCCGGTCCAGGCCCATGGCCTGGCCGATCTCCCACATGCTGGCCTGCTCGCCGGCCTGGGCCAGCCGCTCCAGGAACTCCCGCTCTTTGCCTTGATCCATGGGCGCTCCCAATCTGAGGGGGTGGGGGCCATGGCCAGGGGCCAGGCCTGATTAAGGGTGACACGCCGGCCGGTGGCGGTCAAGCCACCGCCGGCCGCGTGGTGGCCAAAGGTGGCCTGTGGTAACATGGCTTCACCACCACCGGCCCTAATGCGCAATCAGGAGAACCCCTTGGCCCGCCAAGCCCCCCAACTGGCGCAATACCACCGCGCCCTGCTGGAGCGCGAGCGGGGAAGCGTGCGCAAGGAGCCCGGCGGCCGGCTGAACGTGGCCCTGATCTACCCCAACACCTACGCCGTGGGCATGGCCAACCTGGGCCTGGCCACGGTCTACCGCCTCATCAATGAACACGCCGACGCCCTGTGCGAGCGGGCCTTTTTGCCCGACCGCCAGGAGGCCGTCCTGTATCACAAGACCGGCGCGCCCTTGTTGACCCTTGAGTCCTCGCGTCCGCTTGCAGACTTCGACCTGGTGCTGGCCACCCTGTCCTTTGAGAACGACGCCCCTCACCTGGCGGCCATGCTGGATATGGCCGGGCTGGGTCTGGAGGCCGCCCATCGCCACGGCCCCCTGGTCATCGCCGGCGGGGTGGTGCCCATGCTCAACCCCGAGCCCCTGGCCGGCCTGTTGGATGGCTTCCTGCTGGGCGAGGCCGAGGTGGTGCTGGGGCCGTTCCTGGAGGTGTTCCAGGAGGCGGCCCACCTGGAGAGGCGCCAGGCCCTCTTGGCCCTGGCCCAGCAGGTGCCGGGCTTCTACGCCCCCTGCTTCTACCAGCCCGCCTACGCCCCTCACGGCGCCCTGGCCGCCTTCACCCCCCTGGCCCAGGTGCCAGAGCGCGTGGCGGTGCCCAAGTACCAGGGATCGGCCGCCGGCCTGGCCAGGAGCGTGTTTCACGCCCCAGGGCCCCAGTTCGGCGACATGGCCCTGATCGAGGTGGGGCGGGGCTGCGGACATGCCTGCCGCTTCTGCGCCGCCGGGCACGTGTACCGGCCCCCCCGCCTGGGCCAGGCCGGCGATTTCTTGGAGGCCGCGGCAGAGGCCGCCCGCCAGTGGGGCCGGGTGGGGCTGGTCTCGGCGGCGGTGAGCGACATCGAGGGCATCGAGGACCTGGCGGCGGTGGTGCTTAAGGAGGGCGGCAAGCTCTCGGTAAGCTCCCTGCGCGCCGACCGTCTGGGACCGGGCCTGGTGGCCGCCCTGGCCCAGAGCCGCCACCAGACCGTGGCCCTGGCCCCCGAGGCTGGTAGCGCCCGCCTGCGCCGGGTCATCAACAAGCACCTGGACGAGGACCAACTGCTCCGCGCCGCCGAGCTACTCATCCGGGGCGGGGTGCCCAACCTCAAGCTCTATTTCATGGTGGGCCTGCCCAGCGAGACCGACGACGACGTGGCCGAGTTGATCGGCCTGGCCCGGCGCTTGCGCCAGCAGGTGGTCAGCGCCGCCGGGCAGCGCGGCTACCTGGGACGGGTTACGGTGAGCCTCAACGCCTTCGTGCCCAAACCCTGGACGCCCTTGCAGTGGCAGCCCATGGCCTCCCTGAAGCTCCTCAAGGAGCGCATGGCCCGGGTGCAAAAGGAACTCAAGCCCCTGGCCAACCTCAAGGTGACTTGCGACCTGCCCAAGCACGCCCAGGTGCAGGCGGCCCTGGCCCGGGGCGACCGCCGCCTGGGGCCGGTGATAGCCGGCCTGGCCCAGGGCCTGGAGCCCCGGGCGGCCTTTGCCCAGGCCGGGGTGACGCCGGATTTTTACATCCTTCGCCAGCGCCCCTACGAAGAGCTGCTGCCCTGGGATTTTCTTGACCACGGCATCAGCCGCGCCTATCTGTGGCGGGAGGCCCAACGCGCCCTGGAAGGCCAACAATCGCCGGCCTGCGCGCCGGCCACTTGCCGCCGCTGCGGCGTCTGCGGGCAGGAAGAGAAATAATGGAACCTAGCGACCAGACCCCGGACATCCTGGCCGACCCCGGCTCCCTCTTGGAGCTGGAGAAGACCGACCCCCGGGCCGCCGAGGCCCTGTGGCACGGCCTGGAGTTTAGCCAACGCCTGCGGGCCGTGCTGGCCGCCCGCCCGCCCCAGCGCGAGAAGCTCATCACCCTGGCCCGGGATTCCGAGGAACTGACCCAGGCCCTGGCCATGGACGAGTTCGCGGCCACGGTGCTGGAGCTGGGACCAGAGGACGCCGGCATGCTCCTGGGCCTGGCCAGCGATGAGCAACTCACCTACCTCCTGGACCTCACGGGCTGGGTCAAGGAAGACTTCGCGCCCACCCGCTACGAGGTCTGGCTGCCTTTGGTGATGGAGGCCGGGGCCGATCGCCTGGAGGCCTGGCTGGCCGCCACCGACCTGGAGGTGCTGACGCTTCTGTTCGCCCACTGGTTCAAGGTGGTCAAGTACCTGCCCAGCCAGGACGAGCAGGAGCCGCCCGACGACCTGCCCGCCTTCACCCTGGACGGCGTGTACTTCATCGAGTTCCACGACCAGACCACGGCCGCCTTCCCGGCCCAGGTGCTGGTGCTGCTCAAAAGCGAACTGGAGGACCGCTACCACCAGGCGCTGGAGGCCATGCTCTGGGAGTCGGCCTCCGGCCTGGCCGAGGACGCCGCCCGTTTCCGGCGGGGCCGCATGCAGGACCACGGCTTTCCCGAGCGCCTGGAGGCCCTGGAGTTGTGGGCCGTGGCTCCCCCCGGCGAGGCCGACTGGCAAGAACGCCCCCCCAAGCTCTCCCTGGGCTTCCCGCCAAAAAGCCCGCCCCGCTCCGGGGCCATGCTGGGGCTCCTGCCCCCCGACCTGGCCCTGCCCCGCCTGGCCGAGGGCCTGGACAGCGCCGCCCAGGACGCCCTCAGATCCGAGCTGGCCTACGTGGCCAACTGCGCGGTGGTGGGCCTGGAGGCCGACCCGGCCCAGCCCGAGGCCGTGGCCCGGGCCGCCGGCGAGGGCCTGGGCCTGGTCAACCTGGGCCTGGAACTTCTGGCCAGGGACCAGGGCGCCTCGGCCGCGGCCATCCTGGAGCGCTTGCCCCTGGCCGCCCTGGCCCGCCAGGGGGCGGCGGCCATACGCGAGTTGAACCGCCGGGCCTGGCACCTGGTGCGCCAGGGCTGGCTGGCTGGCCTGCCCACCAGCCTGCACATCCTGGACGAGCCCCTGGACCGCTGGCTGGGGGGGCTCGTATTTCCGCGCCCCCGCTGCTATGATGCCGGCCTGGGCGCCGGGCGCGAGTACCGCGCCTTCCGCTGCCTGGCCGACCTGGAGCAGGCAAGGGCCTACCTGGACTTGGCCGAGTTCGGGGGGCGGCTCTTGTTCGACCTGCTGGGCATGGAGCGCCTGGAGCTGATCGAGCTAATGGGCGCCCGGGTCTGGCCGGCCGACCCGGTCCAGGCGGCCCTGGCCGGCGAGCTGCTGCGCCGGGTTTTGGACAACATCCAGCGGGAGCTGGCCGGGATCAACACCAGCCAAACCCCGCAAGGGCAGTTCATCACGGGATTGGTCAGCCAGCGATGAGGGACGAGGCCGAGCAGATACGCCAGGTGCGGCGCATTTTCAACCGGGTGGTGCCGGTCTACGACCTCTTGAACCGCGTCCTGAGCCTGCGCGAGGACGTGCGCTGGCGGCGCTTCGTCTCCAGGAGCCTGCGCCTGGGGCCGGGGGCCAAGGTCCTGGACGTGGCCACCGGCACCGGCGATCTGGCCCTGGCCGTGGCCACCCATGCCCAAAGCCCTCTGGTGGTGGGCCTGGACCTGGTGCCGGCCATGCTGGGGCCGGCCCAGAAAAAGCAGCGCACCAGTGGCGCCCGCCTGGCGCTCCTGGCCGGCGACGGCACCAAGCTGCCCTTTGCCGAGGCCACCTTCGACGCCGTGACCATCGCCTTCGGCATCCGCAACATCCCCCGCCGGGTGGCGGCCATGGCCGAGATGAAGCGCGTGCTCAAGCCCGGCGGCCGGCTCTACGTGCTGGAGTTCACCGCCCCCCAGGGCCGCTTGGTGCGCGCCTTGTACCTGCGCTATCTCGCGCGCCTGCTGCCCTGGCTGGGGGGGCTCATCTCCGGTGACCAGGCCAGCTACCGCTACCTGGCCGAAACCATCGTGGAGTTCCCCAGCCCGGCCGAATTCCGCGCCGAGATGTGTGCCGCCGGCCTCATCGCCCCCCGCTCCCACGCCCTGACCCGGGGCATCGCCTGGGTGCACGTATCAGAAAGGCCGCCGGCCTGAAACCCCCTGACCGGCCGCCGCCAGGGCGGGGCCAAGATTTTTGGTTGGCCTGGGGGCGGGCGGCGTGGTACCAAAATGATTAGGCAAACGCACTAACCCACCCCCCGGCCATGCTCATGGGAGGAACCGCCATGCCCCAGAGCGCCCCGCGCCCGATCCTGGTCCTGCTGATCTGCCTGTGCCCCCTGCTCTTGGCCATGGGCCTGAGCGACGGGGCTGGCCCCACCCGCATCCCCGAGCCCCAGGCCGATTACCGGGTGCTGTTGGTGGACCAGCAGGGCACCCGGGTGGAGCTCTCTCAGTTCGCCATTGACGGCCAATCCTTCGTGCTGGGCACGGTGGGCCAGGGCCAGGTGGCGGTGCCCTTCGAGAAGGTGCAGGCCCTGGAGTTCGTCAACCAGGACGGCCAGCTCAAGGCCAAGGTGACGCTCAAGCAGGGCGAGCCGGTGAGCATGAGCGTCACCGCGGCCTTGAAGGCCACGGGCAAGACCAGCTACGGCAACTTCCGCATCCCCCTGGGCGAGGTGTCCCGGGTGGAGTTCAAGGGCCTGGCGCGCTAGGGCCAGGGGCGTGGGATCAGTACCAGCGGGGCCGCCGGGGCAAGAACAGGCGCACCATCAATAGCCCGGCCACGAAGCCGCCGATGTGGGCCATCCAGGCCACCCCCGGCCCGCCCAGGCCCAACACCTGCCACAGGAACCAAAGGCCCAACAGCGCCACCGCCGGCACCCGCGCCGTCTGCACCAGAAAGAAAAACCAGAACAACACCAGCACCCTGGCCCGGGGAAACAGCACCAGATAGGCCCCCAGCACCGTCGCCACCGCCCCGCTGGCCCCGATCATGGGCAGCAGGCTACTGGGCTCGCCGAGCACGAAGACCAGCGAGGCCAGCATGCCGCCCGTCAGGTAGAAGGCCAGGTAGCGCGCCCGGCCCAGGGTGTCCTCCAGGGCCGGGCCGAATATCCACAGATAGAGCATGTTGCCCAACAGGTGCATTAGCCCGCCGTGCAGGAACATGGCGCTGACCAGGGTCAAGGGCCGGGGCAAAAAACCCGGCGGCGGCCCGGGACGGCCCAGGCCGGTGAGCCAGCCCGGCACCAGGCCGTAGTCCATGATAAAGAGGTGCTCGGCCGGCGGCGAGAGCGGGAACTGATAGAGATACACCGCCAGGTTGAGAGCGATGAGCCCCAGGGTGGCGTGGGGCCTGCCCAGTATGGGCAGATCGGACTTGAGGGGGATCATGGCTTGCTCCCCGGCCGCACAAGGCCGGCCATGGCGGGTCCTAGTCCTCTATAATATCAACATGGCGGCCTGCCCGCCGGTTTCTCGCCGGGGCGGGGGCCGTGGCGCGGGCAATGCCCAGGCCGGTCCCTGCCGCCCCCTTGCGCGAAGGCCGGCGGTGGGATAGGTTTTGGCCCAGACCAAACTTCGCAAAGGATCGGCCCCATGGGCGCCACGGCCAAGCGCGTGCACATAACCACTTTCGGCTGCCAGATGAACGA
>JACQYR010000218.1 GCA_016208115.1 Desulfarculus sp. | reverse complement strand
GGCTCATCCTCCACCACCAGGATCACTTGTTTCGGCATGTCCTCATCTCCCGGGCCGCCGCTGGCCGGCCCCTGCCCTCGATTATAACCCAGGCCAAGGCCAGGGGGTTGTATGGCGTGAGCATACGCGATAGAGTGGGTCCATGAAAGAGGCCAGCGCCACCATCCCCGCCACCCGGCGGGTCTCGTTTTTCGCCACCTGCCTGGTGGACGGCCTGCTACCCCAGGTGGGGCGGGCCGCCCTAGCCGTCCTGGAGGCCCAGGGCCTGTCCGTGGACCCGCGACCAGACCAGGTCTGCTGCGGCCAGTCGCTATACAAGGCCGGCCATGCCCGCCAGGCGGCCAAGGTGGGCGCGGCCTGGGTGCGGGCCTTCAGCGGGGCCGAACTGGTGGTTTCGCCCTCGGGCTCCTGCGTGGCCCACGTGCGCCACGCCCTGCCCGGCCTGCTGGCCGACTGGCCCGACTTGGCCTCCGAGGCCCGCCGCCTGGCCGACCGCACCTTCGAACTGAGCCAGTTCTTGTTCCGGGTGCTCAAGGCCACCCCGGCCACCGGCCGCGCCCCGGGGCGCCCCTGGGTCTACCACCCCTCCTGCGGCCTGCACCGCTCCCTAGCCGAGGACCAGGCCCCCCGCGGCCTGCTGGGGGCACTGCCCGGCCCGCCGGCCCTGGACCTCCCCCGCGAGGCCAAATGCTGCGGCTTCGGCGGCCCCTTCAGCGTAACCCACCCCGAGCTGTCGGCGGCCATGCTGGCCGACAAGCTGGCCGCCGTGCGCGAAGCCGGGGCGAGTGTGCTGGTGGTGGGCGACGTGGGCTGCCTGCTGCACTTAAGCTGCGGGGTGGCCGAACGGGGCGGCGGCCTGGAGGTAGTACATCTGGCGCAGGTGCTGGCCGGGGAGGTGGCCTGATGCAGGCGCGCCTCAAGCCCGTGGCCGACCAGCGCCTGGCCAGCATCCTGGCCAGCTTCACCACCCGCTTCCAGCAATTTCGCCAGATGGGCCTGGCCGAGCCCGGCCTGGCCCAGCACTTCAGAGAGCGCGCCCGCGCCGCCAAGCTGACCTTTCTGGCCGATGCCGGCCACTGGCTGGGCGTGCTGGCCGATGCCCTTGAGGCCCAGGGCGTGGCTGTGCACTTCGCCGAAAACGCCGCCGAGGCCCGCCAGATAATCTTAAGCATCTGCCAGGCCGCCGGCGCTAGAAGCGTGGTCAAGAGCAAGTCCATGGTCTGCGAGGAGGTGCGCCTCAACCCGGCCCTGGAAGAGGCCGGCCTGACCGTCAGCGAGACCGACCTGGGCGAGTTCATCATCCAACTGGCCGGCGAAACGCCCTTCCACATCCTGGGGCCGGCCCTGCACAAGGACCGGGGCCAGGTGGCCGAGCTCTTCCGCGACAAGCTGGGTGAGCAGGTCAGCGACGAGCCGGCGGAGCTGACCCAGGCCGCCCGGCGGGTGCTGCGCAAGCGCTTCCTGGAGGCCGAGGTGGGCATCAGCGGCGTGAACATCGCCGCCTGCCAGAGCGGCACCCTGGCGGTGATAACCAACGAGGGCAATGGCCGCTTCTGCACCAGCCTGCCGCCGGTGCACATCGCGGTCATGGGCCTGGAAAAGGCCGTGCCCACCCTGGCGGACCTGGCGCTCATCGCCGAGTACCTGCCACGGGCGGCCATCGGCGCGCCGCTTTCCTCCTACGCCTCCTGGGTGGGCGGGCCGGCGGCGCTGTACGGCGGCCACGGCCCCCGGCAAAGCCACGTGGTGATTCTGGACAACGGCCGCAGCGGCATCCTGGCCAGCCCCTATTGGGAGATACTGCTCTGCCTGCGCTGCGCCAGTTGCCTCAACCACTGCCCGGTTTACGGCCTGGCCGGCGGGCACGCCTACGGCGGCATCTACACCGGCCCCATGGGCAGCGTGCTCACGGCCCTGTTGGAGGACCAACCCCCGGCTGACGACCTGCCCCACGCCTCCAGCCTGTGCGGCCTATGCCGCGAGAAGTGCCCCATGGGCATTGACCTGCCGGGACTCTTGTTGCGCCTGCGCCAGGAGAGCCCCCGGCCGCCGTCCGACTTTCTGCCCGGCCTGGCGGCCCAGGTGCTGCAAAGCCGGGGCCTGTTCCAGGCCGCCTGCCGGGTGGCCCGGCCCGCCCTGGCGGCCCTGGAGATGCTGCCCCGCCCGGCCCTGCCGCCCGGACCTTGGCGGGCCTGGCGTCAGGGGCGCAGCCTGCCCCGGGTGCCCGGCTCCACCCTGCTGGGCGGCGGCGGCCAGGAGGACGGCGATGGATAGGCAGGTCTTCCTGAAACGCCTGGCCCCCCGCTCCGACCTGCCCGTGCCCCAGGCGCCGCCGGCTGACCGTCTGCGAACTGGCCGTGGCCCAGACCGGCGGGCTGGTGCAACTGGCCAGCCCCCAGGGCGGGCGCCTGCTCTCCTTGCTGCCACCCCTGCACGTGGCCCTGCTGCACGCCAACGCCATCCTGCCGGACATGGCGGCCCTGGCCCAGGCCCTGGCCGACCCCAGCCGCTTCCCCCAGGGTCCGCCGGCCCTGGCCCTCATCAGTGGCCCCAGCAAAACCGCCGACATCGAGGGCATCATGATAAGGGGGGTGCACGGGCCTGGCCGCCTGGAAGTGGTCTTGTGGTCCTGAGCAGGCCAGACGCCTAGCCGCCCTTCCTTCTCCGCCCCCCTGCGTTTCGTGTTACGGGCTTCCGCCCGCCCGCCCGTGATGCTACCCTGTCCATAGCCTCATGCCGCCCCGACAGGGGCGCGCCCCAATCACGCACAAGGAGCAGCCGCGCTTGTACGAGGCTTTTTTCAGACCCCAGCAGGTGGCCGTGGTGGGCGCATCTTCCCAGCCGGGCAAGGTGAGCCATGACGTGCTGCACAACCTGCTCAGCCACGGCTTTCGGGGGCGGGTCATCCCGGTCAATCCCAAGGCCAAGGAGATACTGGGCGCTCCCGTGGCCGCCAGCATCGCCGATCTGCCCCAGAACCTGGACCTGGCGGTGGTGGCCCTGCGCGCCGACCTGGTGCCTCAGGCCCTGCGCGAGCTGGCGGAGCGGGGCACCAAGGCCGTGGTGGTGGTCTCGGCGGGGTTCAAGGAGGTGGGCGGGGCGGGGCGCGAACTGGAGCGCCAGATCAAGGAGATGCTGCGCGCCCATCCGGCCATGCGGCTCATCGGCCCCAACTGCGTGGGCATCATTGATACCTTCGTGGGGCTCAACGCCAGCTTCGCCGGGGCCATGCCCCGGCCGGGCAACCTGGGCTTCTTCTCCCAGTCCGGGGCCATGTGCCTGGCCATCCTGGACTGGTCGCTCGACAACAACATCGGCTTCTCCAAGTTCGTCAGCCTGGGCAACAAGGCCGACCTGACCGAGGTGGAGATGCTTCAGTTGATGGCTTTAGACCCCCAGACCAAGGTCATCCTGGGCTACCTGGAGGCCGTGGAGGACGGCCGGCGCTTCATGGAGGTGGCCCGCCGGGTCACCCGCGTCAAGCCGGTGGTGCTGTTCAAGAGCGGGGTGAGCGGCTCCGGGGCGCGGGCCGCCTCCAGCCACACCGGGGCCTTGGCCGGGGCCGACGCCGCCTACGAGGCGGCCTTTAGGCAGTGCGGGGTGCTGCGGGCGCATAGCGTGCGCGAGCTGTTCAACCTGGCGGTGGCCCTCGCCAACCAGCCCCTGCCCCAGGGCCGGGGCTTGGGCATCCTCACCAACTCCGGGGGGCCGGGCATCATCTGCGCCGACGCCGCCGAGGCCCACGGCCTGCACCTGGTGGCCCTGCGCCCCGAGACCGCCCTGGAGCTGCGCTCCTTCCTGCCCGACATCGCCTCGGTCTACAACCCCGTGGACACCACCGGCGGGGCCACGGCCCAGACCTACCGCCGCTGCCTGGCCACCCTGCTGGACGATGACAACGTCAGCGCCGGGGTGGTCATCGCCACCCCCACCGAC
>JACQYR010000217.1 GCA_016208115.1 Desulfarculus sp. | reverse complement strand
TGGCGGGGTCGCGCACCGTCTCCACGAAGCAGTCCAGGGCCGGGTCCACCTGGGGAAAGTCGGAGCGGGTCTGCCAGCCGGGCCAGCGAGTCTCGCGGCGGAACTTGAGGTGATGGCAGAGCACCTCGGCCACGTCCAGGCGGTCAATGACCTCGTGGGCCAACATCAGCTCGTGCAGGTCGCGGGCCATGAGCAGGCCGGTCTGCCCCATGAGCATGCGCAGGTGCTTAAGCGCGTAGTCCAGGCGCTCCTCGTTGGTGCGGTAGAACTGGCTGGTGCCGCCGGCGTACTCGTCCATGAGCCGCTGCATGCGCTCCTCCATCTCCAGGGGACGCACGCCGTCGAAATCCTGGCCGTGCATCAGCGGAGCGAAGACGCGGGTCTTCTCGGCGGCTACCTGATTGAGGTCCAGGGGGGGCAGATCCAGGCCGGCCATGTATTCCAAGGCCCCCCGGGTGGCCAGCTTGCCCTCGGCGGCGCAACCGCCCACGAATTTGTTGGGGTTGCCACCGGCGGTTTCGCCAGCGGCGAAGAGGCCGGGAATGGTGGTCATGCGCTTCAAGTCCACCCAGTAGCCGCTCTGAGTGTGGCCGCCCACGATGTAGGGGTCGGAGCCGTAAATCTCGATGGGCTCTCTAGTGACGTCGTGACCCCGGCTGGCCAGGAAGAGCACGAAGGAGGGACGCTCGCAAAGGTAGTCAATCTTGAGTTCCTTGGCCTCCTCCTGGGTCAGGTGGGTGGTGTCCACGTAGGTGGGGCCGCGCCCGGCCAGCCACTCGTCCATGGGGGCGTTGGCGCGGATGTAGCGGGGGGCCTTGTCGCCGCCCAGGTGGGCGTAGCGCTCGGCCAGGATCAGCTCGCCACGCGCGTTTATCATGGCCGAGCGGTAGCCCACGCTGATGGTGTCCACCGGTCCGCAGAAGTCCTTGGTGCGCGTGGCCACCCAGCGCTGCTCCAGGGAGGTCATCTCGCCACCCTGGCGGATGCCCATGGCGTAGCCGGTGCCCACGTTGAAGGGGCACATCCAGGTCTGGTGATGGCTGGTGGTGGCATCGGCGGTGTAGGACTTGTACAGGCCGCAGGCCCCGCCGGTGGCCACGATGGTGGCCTTGGCGCGGAACACATAGAACTTGCCGTCGCGCAGGCCAAAGCCCATGGCGCCGAGGCAGCGTCCCTGGTCCATGAGCAGATTGCTGGCCACCACCCGGTTGTACACGCGCGCCCCGGTCTCGATGGCCTTCTCGGCCATGATGGGCTTCAAGGCCTCGCCCCGGATGCTGATGTCCCAGCCGCCCCGGTATTTGATGTTGCCCTCCTCGTCGCGCACGATGGGCAGGCCCCACTCCTCCAGGTCGTCCACGGCCTGGTTAAGTTCTCTCGCGTTGCTTAGCGCCAGGTCCTCGCGGATGGGGCCGCCGCCCACCTGGGAGCGGCTCCAGCGCACCAGGTCCTCGGGGGTCTTGCCCGGGGGGATGTAGGTGTTGATGGCGTCCATGCCGGCGGCGGTAGCCCCGCTGCGGCTGATGTGGGCCTTCTCCATGATGACGATGTCCAGCTCCGGGGAGAGCTTGCGCGCCTCCACCGCCGCGAAGCAGCCGGCGTTGCCCCCGCCCACGATGAGAAGATCGCAGGTCACGATCTCGTCGGGTATGTCCGCCAGGTTTTGGGGAAGCGTGTGCGCCATGGGAATCTCCTTGATCCAGGTTAATCGTTGCGGGGCGTCTACCAGGGCCAGGGGGCCTGGGGGTCCCAGACCGGCAGGCCCAGGAGGGCGTACCAGGGGGCCATCACCACCAGGCCGTAGGCCATGGCGATGAGGATGCAGACCCAGCCCGCCTTGGCGTAGTCGGTGGTGCTGAAGGTGTCGGTGCCGTAAGCGATGACCGCCGCCGTGATCTGGGTGGGCAAGAGGTAGGCGTAGGTGTCGGTGTCGCAGACCAGGAGGGTGAAGGCCACCGGGTGCAGGCCCAGCTTGGGGGCCATGGCGAAGACGATGGGCGCCAGCATGGCCACGGCGGCCACGTTGGATAGCATGCCGATGCGCATCACGTGGGTGCCGGCCATCATGGCCAGCACCACCCCCCACCAGGGCAGGCCGGCCACCAGGCCGTGGATGGTGTCGGCCAGCCAAGCGGCCAGGCCGCTCTTGGTCATGGCCGAGGTCATGGATAGCGCCCCGCCCAACAGCAGGAAGGTGCCCCAGGTGGTCTTTTCCTGCACTTGCTTCCAGGTGAAGGGAAAGAGCCCGGGGATGAACAGCACCATCATGCCCACCAGGCCGATGATGCCCAACTGGTGGGTGTGCAGCTCAAAGAGGGGGCTACCCTTGCCCAGCAAGAAGGCCAGGCCCATGAGGGCGAAGACGGCCAGCAGAATCCACTCGGCCTGGCTCATGGGACCCAGGTCCCGGTGCATCTGCCTGATGGCCTGGTGCCCGCCGCCGATCTCCACCCCGGCGGTCTGGAAGTGATAGCGCACCCACCACTGGGTGAGCACGAACATGCCCAGGTAGGGGAACTGCAAGAGCATCCAGTGCAGGTAGTCTATCTTCATGCCGGCCTTGTCGAAGATGCCCACCATTATCATGTTGGGCAGATGGGCGGTCATGATGAATACGCCGCAGATCATGGAGGCGTAGACCATGGACTGGATGACGATGGCCTTCTTGGCCTGGCGCTCGGCCGGGCTGTCGCCCAGGAGATTGGTGATGCCGCCGATGACCGGCAGCAAGGTGGCCGCCCGGGCGTTGGCCGCCGGGATGAGGAAGGACAGGACGATGTTCACCCCGAAGAAGCCCCAGATCACCCGGCCCACATTGCTGGCCTTGACCTTGTCCAGGATGGCCAGGGCGATGCGGCGGTCCAGCTTCAAGAGCTGCATCACCGCCCCCACCATGAAGGCGAACAGGCACAGCCAGACCACATGGTTGGTGAAGCCGGAGAAGACATCGCCCATGGGTATCTTGGCGCCCTGGGGCTGCAAGGCCCGCGTCAGGATGAGCAGGGTGGGGATGGAGATGCCGGTGATGCCCACGGGCAGGGCCTCGGTGACCCACATGAGGGTGGCCCACATGACCACCGCCGCCACGGCCATGCCACTCTTGCTGAGCCCCGCCGGGGTGGGCAGCACCCAGAGCATCAGGAAGAACACCGCCCAGGCCGCGGTAAAGCCCCACAGGAGCTTGCCCGGGCTTTTGCCGCAGGCCCGGATGTTGTCGCCCAGGCAGGCTAGAGCGCCTCTGCCCTCCCTCGAAACAGTTGGCGTGGACTCCATGACCTATCTCCCCTGCCTGGCGGTTCTGGGTGTCCGGGCGCCCTCCCGCCCGGGACGGCCCCCAAATGTGGGCCGTCGAGCTTAATGCTCACACAAAACCGCGGCCGCTTTTATCGCCTGGGCGATAATCGGCCTGGCTGGGTCAAAAAAATGTCCGCCAATCGCCGGCGGCAGGGGAGGAACAAAAGGCAGCGCCGGCTCTCCGGGGACGCCGCCCTCGCCAATGAGCAAGGCCGGGACGCGGCCTAGGGGCCGCCGCCGGTGGCCTCGGTGGTGTGCGTGTGGGTTAGAGGCCGGCCCAGCGGGTGGGCGCCTCAGGCGGGGGGGCTAGCCGTCCAGGCCGGACTTGACCAGCAGGATGGAGCAGGGGGCGTGCTTGATGATCTTGGCGGCGGCGCCCTGCATGGACTCCAGGCCCCGGCTCAGGGGGTGGGCCATGACCAATAGGTCGTAGCCCTCTTGCAGCTCGGCCAGCGCCTCCTGGGAGATGCTGCCCCGGGCCAGCTTGACCCGGTGCTCCAGGCCCTGGGCCGTGGCCCGGCGCACGAATTCTTGCATCGTGCGCCGGGCCTCGTCCGCTTCTTGATCCTCGATGTACTCCAGGAACCCGACGTAGGAATTGCTGGTGGAGAGCCAGTCGTTACCCGTGAATCCCCGCCAGCCGCCGTCTTGCACGAACAGGGCGCTTAGCTCGGCCCGGCGCTCAATGGCCAGGCGCAGGGCCTCGTCCAGGGCCGGGCCGGAGCCGTCCAGTATGAGCAGGATGCGTGGCACCATCCAAGCCCCTAGGGCAGTTGGCCCTTCTCGGGCACCAACACCATCAGCGTGTCCTTGCCCTTTTTGACGGCGTCGCCGGGCTTGGCCTTCACCGACAGCACCTTGCCGTTGAGGGTGGAGGTGACGGTGCGGGTGACGGGCTTCTCCTCCAGCTTGCCGCCCACCATCTTCTTGTCCTTGGCCGCCAGGGTGGCCAGCTTGTCGCCCTTCTTGACCACCGTGTCGGGCTTGACCAGAATCTCCATCACCTTGCCGTCGTCGGTGGCCTTGAGCTTTATCTCACCCACCAGAAAGGCCATGTACAACAATATGGCCGCCGTCACGAGGCCCACCATGACCATGGAGGCGTAGTCCTCGTGCCGGTCGGACTTGAACACGGTCATCTTGCCGCCCTTGGAGTCAGCAGCTCCAGCCATGAGCTATCTCTCCTTCCTTATGACCCGGCGTCCCAGCGCCTAAACGTCGTAATCGCTGGGGACGAACAGCTTGATGATGATGAGCGCCAAGACGTACTTGGTCGCGCCGGCCGCCAGGCCGATCTTCAGCGGCTTGCCGCCGGCCTGCTTGATCTCGCGGAAGTCAATGTAGGCCCCCTGGCCGATCAGGCCGATGGCGAAGATCCACTGCATGGCATCGCGCAGGAGCTTGTTGGTCTCCGACTTCTCGGGACCGAAGAGCCCCAGGGTGGAGAGGATGGTCATGGCCATGAAGCCCAGCACGAACATGGGGAACTTTTCCTTGAGGATCTTGCCGAAGCTCTGCTTCTGCACCTCGGCCCCCTGCTCTTCCTTGGCCTCGCGGCTGTAGTACCAGGCAGTGATGATGAAGACCACGAAGGGGATGGAGATGACCCGCACCAGGTTCCACAGCTCGCCGTAGTAGACCGCCGTGCCCTTGGCGATGGTGGGGTTGAAGGCCAGGCAGGTGGCCAGCACCTGGCCGGAGTTCAATATGCCGGTGCCCACCCAGGCGCCGTACTGCAGGTCCGACAGGCCCAGGGCCTTGCCGATGAAGGGGCTGATGAACATGGTCATCAGGCCGAAGCCCAGGATGGTGGCGATGGCCATGGCCACCTCGGTGGCCTTGGCCTTGACGCCCGGCGCCGTGGCGATGCAGGCGCTGACGCCGCAGACGCCGCAGGCCGCGCCCATTGTGCCGATGGTGGAGCGGTCGGCCCCCAGCATGCGCCCCACCCACATCACAAACAGCACGGTGCCGAAGACAAAGGTGAGGATGAGCACGATGGCCCAGCCGCCCACCCGGGCCAGGCTCATGACCGTGTACAGGCAGCCCAGCATGATGACGCCGCCCTTGATGAACAGGCGGGTGGTGCGGAAGCCCTCCTCGGCCCAGGACGGTATCTTGCCGCCGAAGAGCACGTTGCGGTACAGCATACCCAGGATGATGCTGAGCAGGATGTAGTTGAGGTTGAGCTCGCGGGCCAGCCAGCCCTTGGTGCCGAAGACCGTGATGTCCTTGATCCAGGGCTCCACGTAGAGCCGCAAGAGGATCACCGACCCCACCATGAACAAGAGGCCGGGCAGGATGCGCGGCAGCTTCTGTAATAGGCTTTTCTCTTCCATGTTCCCTTACCCCTCGTCCTTTACTTCACGATGAGGACCTTGCACTTGGCGTACTCGGCCACCTTGGTGGAGACGCTGCCCAAAAGCCAGCGCTTGGCCCCGTGCTTGCCGTGGCTGCCCACCACGATCATGTCGGCGCCGATCTCCTCGGCGGCGTCCAGGATGCCGTCCACCGGCCGGCCGGCCTTGAAGTGGGTTAGGGCCTTGACCCCCTGCTGGGCCAGGAGTTCCTGGGCCTTCTTGAGGCCGCCCTGGGCGTCGTGCTCCAGCGAGCTGGAGATCAGGCTGCACTCGTTGGGCGAGACCTCCTCGGAACTCAGGCACAAATCGGGCACCACGGTGACCAGGTGCAACTGCCCCCCCAGCTTCTGGGCCACCTCCGCGGCGAACAAAAGCGCCTGGTCGGCCGGGGCGGAACCGTCATGGGCCGCGAGTATTTTCATGAAATACCTCCTAAACGATTGGCTGATGACTTCCCAAGCAGCCCTTAGAGCAAGCACCATGCCCAAGGCGGCCACGGATAATAATCAAGCTTTATAGCCTGGTTGACTCCATGGCTCTACCGCGTGGGCGCCAACCGCGGTTAGCACCTTGCCAGCCCCTGGCGGCAGTTGTCATTCCTACCCCATGCCTCTACTATTACCGGTAACCAGGCGGCCTTGGCCGCCATGCAACCCAACTCCCGCGCGGTTTGGCCCATGGCCTCCGGCATCTGGCGCATACATTCCCTCCAGGCCCGCTTCCTGCTGGGCCTGGGCCTGTTGATGGCGGTGCTGGGCATCATCTTCGCCGGCACCCTGTACGTGCATTTGCAGCGCCTGTTGCGCTCCGAGGTCTCCCACCAGGCCGACCTGGTGCTGGCCCAGGTGGACTCGGTGCAGGGCTACGTGCGCGAGTCCTTGCGGCCGCGCATGCTTTCCCTGCTGCCCGCCGACCAGTTCGTCATCGAGGCCATGAGCACCTCCTTCGTCTCCCGGCGGGTCATGGAGCGCCTGGGCGGGGCACTGCCCGGCCATCTCTACCGCCGGGTCTCCGAGACGCCGCGCAACCCCCAATTCCAGGCCCAAGGCCTGGAGATGGAGCTGCTGCAATACTTCAAGGACAACCCCGAGGCCGCCAGTTGGTCGGACCTGCGCCGCCTGGATGAGGAGGAGCTATTCATCAAGGCCCGGCCGGTGCGCTTCGAGACCTCCTGCCTGCGCTGCCACGGCCTGCCCCAGGACGCCCCCCGGGAGATGCTGGCCAGCTACGGGGACCAGCGGGGCTTCGGCCACCAGGTGGGGGACCTGGCCGGCCTGGACGTGGTGGGCCTGCCCATCCGCCTGGCCCTGGCCTCCATCAAGGAGGCCACGGTGTGGTTCGCCCTGGCCTTCGCCGCCGGCATCCTGGCCGTCTTCGTCCTGATACAGATATTCTTCCACCGCCTGGTGGCGGTTAACTTGAGCCGGCTGTCGGAGTTCTTCCGCCGCACCTTCCACGAGGAGGCCGACCCGGCCCTCTTGAACCGCCTGCGCCGGGGCGACGAGATCGAGGAGGTGGTCACGGGCATGGAGGAGCTGGGCCGCCACCTCTACCAGGCCCGCCGCGACCTGGCCGAGCACGCCGCCGGCCTGGAGCGCCGGGTGGCCGAGCGCACCGGCGAACTCAAGCGCGAGGCCGCCGAACGCCGCCAGGACGTGGAGCTATTCGTGGAGATGTTGGCCGGCATGAGCCACAGCGCCAGCCGCCGCGACCTGCTGGAGATGGTCCTGCCCCGCCTGGGCAGGCGCTTCAAGGCCGGCGAGGCCCATTACCTCTGCGCCTTCTCCGAGGAGACCGGCCACTCCTGGCCGCTGGGCGCCCAGCCTCCGGCCTTGTCCGCCGAGCTGCGCAATCGCCTGCTGGACGGCCAGCCCGTCTTCCAGGCCCGGCGGGCCTATCTGCCGGTGGCCTCCCAGGATGCCGTGCAGGGCGTGCTCTGCCTGGACTGGCCCGGGGACAGCGACTTGAGCGAGCTGGACCAGCAGGTGATGCAGGCCCTGGCCCGCCAGTTGGGCATCGCGCTCGAAAACCTCATCGCCCTGGACAACCTGCTCAAGCAGCGCGACATCCTGGCCTCCATCTTCGAGGGCGTCAGCGACCCCATGGCCCTTCTGGACGGGCAGGGGCGGGTCATCGCCACCAACCAGGCCGGCCGCTCCCTGGCCCAGGAGGGCGAGCTGTTGGGCCTGGCCTGGGGCCAGGACACCCCCGACCCCCGCGAGCTGATCCAAGAGGCCCTGGCCCAGGGCGGCCCCATAACCAAGGAAGCCGAGCAGGGCCACCGCGCCCTGCGCCTGACCCTCTATCCCCTCACCGACCCCCAGGGCCGCCAAGGGCGTCTGGTGGCCTACATCCGCGACGTGACCCTGGAGCGCCGGGTGCTGGCCGACATGCAGCGCAGCGAGCGCCTGGTGGCCGTGGGCAAGCTGGCCGCCGGCCTGGCCCACGAGATCAACAACCCCCTGGGCGTCATCCTCTGCTACGCCGAGCTGTTGGAAACCACCCTGGACCAGGGGCAGCCCCGCCGCGACCTGGAGGTGATAATCCGCCACACCCGCCAGGCCCAGCGGGTGCTCAGGGACCTCTTGGACTTCGCCCGGGCCGAGCGCGGTGAGATCACCCCCGTGGACCTGGGCGAGGCGGTGCGGCGGGCGCTGTTGTTCTTCGCCCCCCAGGCCGAGGCCCGCAAGGTTGTTTTAAGCCACGAGAACTCCCACGGCCCCCTGCTGGTACTGGCCGACCTCCACGCCCTGGACCAGATATTGGCCAACCTCATCCTCAACGCCCTGGACGCGGTGCCCAGCGCGAGCGGCCGCATCACCCTGCGCGCCCGGCCCCAGCCGGAACTGCACCAGGCCCTCCTGGTGGTGGCCGACAACGGCCCCGGCGTGGACCCGGCCCACCTGGACCAAATATTCGACCCCTTCTTCACCACCAAGGAGCCGGACCAGGGCACCGGCCTGGGCCTGGCCGTGGTCTACGGCCTCATCCGCGACATGGGCGGCGCGGTGAAGGTGGAGAACCAAGGCGGGGCCGTCTTCACCCTGAGCCTGCCCTTGGCCCCCCCGGAGGAAGACCATGCCTGAACGGCCGGGCATCTTGGTGGTGGATGACCAGAAGGACTACGCGGCCGGGCTGGTGAGGCTCTTGGAGGCCCGCTTCGGCGGGCGTCGGGTGCTTGAGGCCCACGGCGGGGCCCAGGCCCTGGACATCCTGGCCCGCCAAGAGGTGGACCTGATGGTCTGCGACCTGCGCATGCCGGGCATGGGCGGCCTGGAGCTCCTGGCCGCCGCCCTGGGGCGCCAGCCCCACTTGAGCGTGGTGATGCTCACCGCCCACGGCACCATCGAGACGGCGGTGGAGGCCCTCAAGCAGGGGGCCTATGACTTTCTCACCAAGCCCATCGAGCGCCAGGAGCTCTACCGCGTGGTGGAGAAGGGCCTGGAACGCAGCCGGCTCTTGGGCGAGAACCGCAGGCTGCGCCGCCTGGCCCTGCTCAGCGACGGCCAGCCCACCCTGGTGGGTGGGGGAGCGGCCATGCGCCGGCTTAAGGAGGCCATCGCCGCCGTGGCCGCCTCGGACTACACGGTGCTCATAAGGGGCGATTCGGGCAGCGGCAAGGAGCTGGTGGCCCGGGCCATCCACGCCGCCAGCCGCCGGGCGGAAGGCCCCTTCGTGCCGGTCAACTGCCCGGCCATACCCGACCAGCTCCTGGAGTCCGAGCTCTTCGGCCACGTCAAGGGCGCCTTCACCGGCGCCGACCAGGCCCGGCAGGGTCTGTTCCAGGCCGCCCAGGGCGGGACCATCGTCTTGGATGAGATCGGCGACATCGGCCCGGCGGTGCAGACCAAGCTGTTGCGCGCCGTGCAGGAGCAGGAAATACGGCCCGTGGGCTCCAGCCATAACCTCAAGATAGACGCCCGCATCCTGGCCTCCACCAACCAGGACCTGGAGGCCAAGATCAAGGCCGGGGCCTTCCGCGAGGACCTCTTCTACCGCCTCAACGTGCTGGTGGTGCGGGTGCCCGGCCTGGCCGAGCGGGCCGAGGACATCCCCGAGCTGGCCGCCCACTTCCTGCTCTTGACCTGCCGCGAGATGAAGCTGCCCCCCAAGGAGGCCACGCCCGCCGCCCTGAGCTACCTGGCCAGCCGGGAGTGGCCGGGCAACGTGCGCGAGCTACTCAACTTCGTGCGCCGCCTGGCGGTCTTCAGCCCCGGCCAGGTGGTGGACCTGGACACCATCCGCCTGGTGGAGTCGCCGGGCCTGGCCAGCCAGGGAGGGTTGCCGCCCTACAAGGAGGCCAAGAACCGCTTCGTGGGCGAGTTCACCCGCTCCTACGTGGGCTCGCTCCTAAGCTCCACCAAGGGCAACATCTCCGAGGCGGCCCGGGTATCGGGCCTGGAGCGGGTTTCGCTGCAAAAGATACTGCACCGCCTGGGCCTGGACGCGGGGCAGTACCGGGGGCGGTAGGACCCACCCCAAGCAAACTGCGTTTTCTTGGGGACCCCGGACCACCCCAAGAAAACCGCGTTTTCTTGGGGACCCCGGAAGAGCAAATCAAAAGAAGCAAAAACAAATACACGGGCGGCTATAAACCCCGCCCCTTGCATGTTCCCCAAGGTCTGTACGGGAACCTACGGGGTTGGTCAGGGGAGGACGCCGCTCGACCCGCATTGGGAGTCGAGGCACTCGCGCCCCGCCCCTACATCAAGAAAAGATAAATATAACGTTGCCTTAATGTAGGGGCGGGGTTTATCCCCGCCCGTCTTGCTAGCATCAAAACGCAATATTCGACGTTGAGTTGGTGTTGGGGCACTGGGCCTACTTGGTAAGCTCCCTGAGCTTGGCCAGGTTGACCTTGGCCGCGAAGTCCTTGACCACCTCCCCCGCCTTGGGGGTCTGGCTGGCCTCCACCCTGACCAGCACCTTGTTGTCCACCAGCATCTGCAACTCGGCCTGGCTGTCCTCCGACTGCTGCACCATGGCCTTCTGGTCGCCCACGCGCGCCAGCTTCAGGCCTTGCCCCTGCATCATCATGGGGTTGTTCAGCACCACGGCCAGGGACTGGATCAGGGGCGAGTCGCTCATGATCTCCACGCGCACCTGGGACTCGCCCTTGTGGTAGGCGCGGCTGGCGCTGATGACGCCGCCGAACATGGCCTGGCCCATGGACTGGGACTCGGGCTTGTCGGCCTTCCAGCCGGCGGGGGCCTCGGGGAAAATTACCGCGAAGCCCTCGGCCTTTTTCTGGCGAATCTGGGCGGCGGCGAACTCCACCTCGGCCAGGGCCTCGTTGACCTTGCCCTCCTTGTAGAGCTTGAGGCCGCGTTCCAGTTGCTCGCTGATCTCGTCGGCCTTGGCCGGGGCGGCGCCCAGGGCCAATGCCCAGGCCACCACCAGGGCGCAGGCTATGATTTTCTTCATGATGCTCCTTCCCATGGCCGCGGCTGGGGGGCCGCTGGCCGTGAACTGGCGGCCACCCAGCGCGGGTGGGCAGGCCGGCCTTGTTGCCTGTCATTGTCACCTGGGGATGATGTACGCTATTTGCGTGGCAAGGTGTGATAAAATTTTTTTCGGGCCGCCAGCGGGCGGCATGGGCAAGAGGCCAGGGCCAGCCAGGGAACGGATGGGCTGACCAGGGGCAAGAACGCGGGACGCGCCGCGAGGTCAAGGAGGGGCCAGGCATGACGAGGGCGAAACGGTTGTCCATGGCCGCGCTGGCGGCGCTGCTTCTGCTCTGGGGCCTGGGGGCCGCCCCGGCCCTGGCCGCCGATTTCGTCAATTACACAGACGATCCCCTGGGCTTTGCCTGCCAGGTGCCCGGCGACTGGCCGCCGCCCCGGAGCAAGCCCCCGGCCACCCTGATCTTCGCCGGCCCCCAGGGCACGGAGCAGTACTACACCACCATCAACGCCCAACTGGTGCACAACCCCGCCTCCAACCTGGAGGCCCAGGCCCAGGAGTTCCTGGGGCAGATCGGCAATAATCCCCAGTACCGCCTGTTGGCCCGCCAGACCGGCAGCCTGGCCGGACAGCGGGGCGTGCGCCTCTTGGTGGAATACCAGTTGCCGGGCTCCAGCCAGGTTTTCAGGCAGGAGCAGTTCGTGGCCGACCGCGCGCCCTACTATTTCTGGCTGGCCTACACCGCGCCGGTGGACCTTTTTGACAAGCACCAGGCCCTCATGGCCCGGGCGGTGTCTAGCTTGAGCTTCCTGCCCCTGCGCGGCGCCCAGGCCCCGGCCCCGGCCGGCCCGCCGCCGGCCCCCCCGGGCCAGCCCCCGCAGCCGGCCAGCCAGACACCGGCCCCCCTGGGCCAGCCGCCGGCCCCCACTGGCCAGGCCCCGCCCGCCGGCCAGGAGCCCCAGGTCTATGACCTGCGCATGGCCACCGGCATCGGCGAGCAGGGACCCACGGGGGTCAGCCAGGTATTCGCCCCGGAGACCCAGCGCATATACGTCTGGTTCCGCTTCCGGGGCCTGCCGGCGGGCAGCGAACTGCGCTCCGAGTGGTTCTTCAGCGACCATGGCCAGATGAAGAAGCTGACCGAGACGGCCACCAAGGTGCAGGACCCGGCCATCGCCTGGGGCCAGTTCAACCTGTCCATCAACCCGGGCAGCAAGTTCCCCGCCGGCCAGTACCGGGTGGACATCTACCTGGGCCGCCAATTGCAGGGCAGCGCCTTCTTCCAGGTGCGCTAAGGCATGGCATTTACGGTTAATTTTGTTTCGCGCGGGCGGGGGTTGTCCCCGCTCCCGCATTTTGGCGAAAGGCCAAGACGGGAGGGGATATGCCCCTCCCCCACGAAAGCCAAGACTGGGATCAGATCATGCCCAGCCAGTGGCCGCTGGCCGGAGGGATGTGGCGCAGGTCCTGGATGCGCAGCCTGCCCTCCAGGCCGGCACGGTCCACCAGGCCCTTGAAGTAGCGGTTGACGCCCATGACGTGGCCGCCGCTCTTCTTGCCCCAGCAGACATAGGGGTTGCCCTCCAGGCGGGGAGCGGCGCGCAGCACCTCCAGGGCGGCCTGGGGCAGGGCCACCAGCCGCGAGCGCCCCTTGCTGTCGGTGAACAGGATATAGCCCTCGTCCAGCCGCACCTGGGACCAGCGCAGGGACAGCACCTCCTTTTTGTAGCACCCCAAGAGCATCAAGAGCTTGATGGCC
>JACQYR010000223.1 GCA_016208115.1 Desulfarculus sp. | reverse complement strand
ATAGCCCCAGGCTGGCCAGCAGGTCAGGGTGCACCGGGTAGCCCAGCTCCTTGGCCCCGGCCGCCTGCTCCCGGGCCTGGTCCACCTGATCCAGGGCCAGAAGCGCCAGGGCCAGGTTGTTGCAGGCCATGGCAAAATCCGGGCTCAGCTCCAGGGCCTGGCGGCTGGCCTCGGCCGACTCGGCATAGCGCTCCCGCCGAAGCAGCAGGCTGCCCAAATTAGTAAGCGCGTCGGGCATCTTGGGGTCCATGGCCAGGGCACGGCGCAGCTCACGCTCGGCCTCCTCCAGCCGGTCAAGTTGCAGATAGGCCACGGCCAGGTTGGCCCGCACCACGGGCACGTCCCAGACCATCAAGGCCGAGGAGAAGGCCTTCAACGCCTCGCCGGCGTCGCCGCGCGACAAGTGGATGCCGCCGATATTGACCAGGCTTTGCATGTGCTTGGGGGCGTCCTTCAGCACCAGGCCGAACTGCTCCAGGGCCTCGTCCAGGCGGCCCTCGTGGGCCATGGCCACCCCCAGGTTGTAGCGCACGTGCCAGGCCCCGGGCTCGGCGGCCAGGTATTGGCTCAGGCGGTCAATCAGCCCCTCGCGCATGAGGTCGTCGTCGGGGATGCCGCTGGGATTTTCGATCTTGGACATGTTTTCGCGCCTTGGGTCCGCCGGCCGGGGGGGCGGCTGGATGGTGGTTGGTGTTGGCTGCGCGCGGCCCCGCCGGGAGGCCAAGAAGGCCCCTTCGCCTGGAGCCGGCGCGCCGGACCCAGGCGAAGGGGCCTTAAAAGCTAATGACGCCGGTCTGAGGCGCCGAGGACTAGTCCTCGCCCTCGGGGGCCTTGGAGCCGGGCAGGGCGAAGTAGGTGGTGGAGCCGCTGGACCAGTAGGCCAAGGTACCATCGTTGATCATCTCGGTGGTGACCGGCTTGATGTCCTTCTTCTTGATGTTCTCGTCTATCTTCTGGACTTCCTTAAGCAGGTCGTTCATCATCATGCGTTTTTGCTTCTTCTCCAAGACCTGCAACACCAACGCTCTGACGTCTGACATATCCTTTAACCTCCTTGGCTTGGCGTACTTTTGCTAAAAATAACAGACCCCACCATATCGCCGGCCACCCACCCTGTCAAGCAACTTCTACCCCGGCCGAGGCCGCCCGCACCAGGCCGGGCGCCCACGTGGGCAGGCCCAGGGCGTGCACATGGTGATAGGTGCCCAAAACGTTGTTGAATCTGAGGCCCTCGCCGGTTCCCAGGAGGCCCTGCCCCCTAACCACCTGGTACGCAAAGCTATATTCCGCATCCTCCAGGGCTTGCGCCTGGGAGTAGTGAAACTCGTGGGCCTTGAACTCGGTGCCCACGGGCAGGAAGGGGTTGGCTCCCACCACCCGGCAGAGGGTGTAGCCGTGCCCCTGGGGGCGCTTCTGCATAGCGAAGTCCAGGGGGAATACCCCAGCCATGGGATAGGCGCGCCCCTCGACCCGCAGATTGCGCCCCAGGTACATCAGGCCGCCGCACTCGGCGTAGATGGGCAGGCCCTGGGTGGCCGCCCGCTGGATGGTCTGGCGAAAGGCCAGGTTGTCGGCCAGGAGCTTGGCGTGGGTCTCGGGAAAGCCGCCGCCGATGTACAGCGCCCCCAGGCCGGGGGGCAGGCCGGCATCCTCCAGGGCCGAGCAGAAGACCAGGCGAGCGCCATGGTTTTGCAGGGCCTCCAGATTCTCGGGGTAGTAGAAGCCAAAGGCGGCGTCGCGCACCACGCCGATCAAGGGCCGGCTGGCGGTTGGCGGCCCCGGGGGGAACAATCCCTGGGGCGGGGGCGTCTCCGGCCAGGGCGGGGCCGAGCCCATCAGCCCCCACAGGGCCTCCACGTCCACGTGGGCGGCCACGCCCTCGGCGGCCAGGCGCAGGGAATCGGCCACTTGGCGGTGTTCCTGGGGGGGCAAGAGCCCCATGTGGCGCTCGGGCATGGCCAGCTTGAGCCGGGGCACGGCCCCCAGCACCGGGATGCCGGTGGCGTCCTCTATGGCCCGGCGGATGACCCCCTCCTGGCGGGCGTTGGCCACCGGGTTGAGCACCACCCCGGCCAGGTTGAGGTCGGGATCGAAGCGCTGGCAGCCCAGCACCACCGCCGCCACGGTGCGGCTGGCCATGGAGCAGTCCACCACCAGCACCACCGGCGCCTTCAGCCACTTGGCCAGCTCGGCCGTGGACTGGCTGCCCTGGGCGTCCATGCCGTCGAAAAGGCCCCGGTTGCCCTCCACCAGGGCCGCCTCGAACCCCTGGCTGAAATGCCCGAAGGAGGCCAGCACCTGGTCATGGCCCAGCATGAAGGGGTCCAGGTTGTGGCAGGGGGTGCCAGCGGCCTCGCCATGCCAGAAAGGGTCAATGTAGTCCGGCCCCTTCTTGAAGGGCTTGACCGACAGGCCGCGGTTCTTCAGCGCCTGGATCAGCCCCAGGGTGATGGTGGTCTTGCCCGAGCCCCCCCTGAGGGCGGCCACCACCAGGCGCGGCAGGGGCCGGGCCACTACAACAACCCCTTGGCCTGCAAGGCCTTCTCGACGATCTGCCGGGCCTTGGCGCCGGTGGCCTGGTCGGCGGCCTCAATGTTGCAGGCCAGGACGTAGGCCTTGTCGCCCCGCTTGAGGTGCCCCACGAACCAGCCCAGGATGGACTTGCCGTTGACTACGTTGGTGCCGGTCTTGCCACTGAGCTGGGCCTGGCCGGTCTTGGGCAGCAAAAGCATGCCGCGCACCAGGGCCTGGTTCTCGGGCCGGGCGGGCAGGGCACCCGTATAAAGTTTGCGTAAAAACTCCACCTGCTCGTCGGCCGAGATTTTAAGGCTATTGCCCAGCCAAAACTGAGAGATACCCCCGGAGATGTCCTGATTGCCATAAGCAAAAGCTTTAAGGTACTCGGCCATGCGCTCCGGCCCCACGGCCGTGGCCAGTTCCTGGTAGTACCACACCACCGAGTTTTCCATGGCCGTATGCAGGGTGTGGTTCTGGTTGTGGCTGGCCCAGGGGCGCGCCTGGCCGTCCCAGGTCAGGAGGTGGTCCGGGCCGGAGACCACCCCCGTTTCCAGGCCGATGAGGGCGTTGGGTATCTTGAAAGTGGACATGGGCGACAGGCGCTTGGCCGCCTGGGCGGGCTTGAAGCGCTGGTATTCCCCGCTTTGCAGGTCCAGGACCACCAGGGTGCCCTGAAAGCCCTCGAAAAAGCGGCTGGGGTCATCCTTTTCGCGGTCATGAAAGTAGGTATAGACGGCCAGGGCCACGAAGAAGCCCAGCAGGAGGAACTGATAGTTGTTCTTTAGGAGGGTCTTTTTCTTGGGAGCCACGACGTTTCACTTGCCCGTTGCTGGAGGACTTGGCCGGGGTCCGGGCCGTCCTCTGGGCCAAGCCCCGTAAAAGGCGCTACCCGGGACCGCTTTACGGCCCCGGGTAGCGGTTTCATGCTAAGGATCGGCTTACCGATCCCCAGGCGTTCCTACCACTTGAACTGGGTGGAGGTCCGCCAGGTGGTCGCCGCGAAGCGGTAGTCGTCAATGTGGTGGTGGGTGAACTCAAGGCCGGTCTTCTCGAAGAAGCGCTCCCAGCCAATGCGCTCGGCCCACTCGCCCAGCCGCTCGTAGCGGTTGGCGCCCTGGGCGTAGGCCTCCACGATCTGCTTGACCAGCTTGACCGTGGTGGGCCAACGGGGGGGCTCGTTGGGGATGAAGGGCACGGCCAGCTTGGAGAACTTGGGCATGGACTTGGAGTTGCTGACCTTGCCGCCCACCCACAGGGCCACGCCGTCGCCGTCGGCGTCGGCCAGCGGCATGGCGGGGCACATGGTGTAGCAGTTGCCGCAGAACATGCAGCGATCGGCGTTGACCGCCACGCTCTTGAAATCATCCACTTTGGACGGCTTGATGGCCGCCGTGGGGCAAGAGGCGATGGTGGTGGGGATCTCGCACATCTTGTCCACGTGGGTGTGCTCGATCACCGGGGGTTTGCGGTGCACGCCCAGGATGGCGATGTCGGAGCAGTGCACGGCGCCGCACATGTTGAGGCAGCAGGCCAGCGAAATGCGGACCTGGGCCGGCATCTTGTGGGAGCCGAAGTACTCGAACAGATCGTCCATGACGGACTTGACCACGCCGGAGGCGTCAATGGCCGGGGTGTGGCAGTGCACCCACCCCTGGGTGTGGACGATGTTGGTGATGCAGGCGCCGGTGCCGCCGATGGGCAGGTTGCCAGCGGCCGCCAGGGCCTTCTTCAAGGGCTCAAGCTTGGCCAGGTCAGACACCAGGAACTCCACGTTGTTACGCGTGGTGAACCGGAAGTGGCCGTCGCAGAACTGGTCGGCGATCTTGCAGATTTCCTCGACCATCATGGTGGTCATGAGGCGCGTGGTGGCGGCCCGCACGCTCCAGATCTTGGCGCCGGACTCGGCCACGTGCAGGAGCACACCGGGCTCCAGGATGTCGTGGTACAGCCACTTGCCAGCGTTGTCCTTGATGACCTGCGGCCAGAAGGAATCGTATTTAGGCGGTCCGATATCAGTGAGTCGCTCTGCCATGGATTGAATCCTCCTTTTCCCTGACTAGCGAGCGTGACGCTTGCGGTAGTCTTCGATCTTGCGGTCAAAGCCGCCAGGCACCTCGTCCTCCTTGTAGAAGACGTAGGGGTTGGAGCGGGGCTCCTTGACCATGCGGGGATCGGGCTCCAGGTCCACGGCGGCGATGAAGGCACCCAGGCCCAGCCGCTGGATCGTCTCGCCGATGCGCTCGCGGTTCTTGCCGTTCTCGTCCCACCACTCCCACATCTTCTCGACGAACTCTTTGAACTCCTCGTAGGGGGGCTCCATCTTGATGAAGGGGATGATGACCGAGCCCATCTGGGCGCCGTCGAGGATGGGGGCCTTGGCGCCCACCAGGATGCTGGCGCCGGTGTCCACGCCGGGACGCAGGGCGCGCGGCATCATGTTGATGCAGTGCATGCAGCGCGTGCACTCTTTGTTGTTGATGAACAGGGTCTTGCCGTCCCAGGCCATGCACTGGGTGGGGCACAGGTCGCAGACGTCCTTCTGGATGTCCAGCTTGACGTCCTGGCCGTGGGCGCCGCCGTTGGCCGCGAACTCGCCAGCGGCGTAGGCAGACACGGCGGCCGCGTCAATGCGGATGTCGTCGCGCCAGGTACCGATGATGGCGCAGTCGGAGCGGGCCAGGGAGGCCACGCAGCAGTTGGGGCAGCCGTCCACCTTGAACTTGAACTTGTAGGGCCAGGCCGGACGGTGCAGCTCGTCCTGGTAGGACTGGGTCAAGTCGTAGCAGATGTCCTCGGCGTGGATGCAGGCGAACTCGCAACGGCTCTTGCCCAGGCAGGAAGAGGGGGTGCGCAGGGCCGAACCAGAGCCGCCCAAGTCCCAGCCATTGGCGGTCAACTCGGCGAAGATGGGCTCCAACTCGTCGGTGAAGGCGCCCAGCAGGACCAGGTCGCCGGTGGAGCCGTGCATGTTGAGCATGCCCGAGCCGCGGCGGGCCCAGATGTCCATGATCTTGCGGATGGCATCGCTGTGATAGTACTTGGCCGCCGGCTGGTTGACGCGCACGGTGTGGAAGTGCTCGACGCCGGGGAAGAGGTCAGGGACGTCGGAGTAACGGCCGATGACGCCGCCACCATAACCCAACACGCCCACGATGCCGCCATGCTTCCAGTGGCCCTCCTTGTCTTTGTAGGAGAGCTCGAGCTGGCCCAAAAGGTCGGCGCAAGCATCTTTACCGGTCTCAGCCATACGCTTGATGTCGGTAACGAAGCTAGGCCAAGGTCCCTTTTCCAGCTCGTCCAGCATCGGGGTATGATGCTTTTTCGCCATGGAATAGTACCTCCGCTAAGTGTTGCTAGTGAGACAATGGTTTCAATCGCAAAAACTCGGCCCCTGCCCGTGAGTGGTCAATGCCGTCGCCCTAGGCCCGGCCACCAACCCCTCCCGGAGCCCCCCGCCTTGGGCACCACTTAACACCGTGCCGCCGGCGATGTAGGCGTGTAGAGGCTAAAATGCCGTGATTCCTATAGGGAACAAACAAGCCCCCATATTCACAATGCTCGTGATTATAGGAATCCCCCAGGGGCATGTCAACAAAAAAGACGGCTCCTGTTGCTCTAATCCCTTTGAATGGTTAACATCAACCAGTTGAAACCCAACGGAATTGCACAATGCTTACTAGCGACGATCCCAGCATAACCCAGGGCTATAATAGCCTATTGCGCCGCATCGAGGCCCAGGGCGTGGCCCCCTGGATCGAGGGCAAGGTGAAGGGGCCGGACCGCGAAAGCCTGATCTTCCTGTGCAAATTTGGCTTTTTCACCGGCATCCTGACCAAGGCCGAGATAGGCCGCACGCTCAAGCTGGACCGGGGAGAGCTCAAGCAGTTGGTCAGGTCCTGGTACGACGACCACCGGGCCAAGGGCTGCGGCACCTGCTGAGCCCCGGCCAGGCGAATTGACACTGGCCGGCCTGTAACCTCGCGGCTCCCTGGCTGGCTAGTGCTTGGGCAGGGCCAAAGGGGCGTTCAGGCCCCCCTGGCCCTTAAGCCCTAGCGCGCGAAGCGGTCCATGGTCTTCATCAGGGTCTTGGCCGGCTCCGGCGGCGAGACCTTGCCGCCCTTGAGCACGTCGCGCACCTTCAAGCTCTTGCCATAGAACGCGGACGTGGTCTGGGCGTCGTACTCAATGCCCCCGCCTTCCAGGGACAGCCCCGCGAACAGCCCCTTGGTGCGCGAGTAGGAATAGGCGTCGGCATAGCCGCTGGCCGCCGAGATACTGGCCTCGCCCCGGCGCCCCACCGGCCCCACGGCCACGCCCAGGTCGGCCCCGAACCTGATCTTGTTGGTCAGAAGCCCATCCAGGCCGCGCTGCTTCATGATGACCAGCACCACGTCGGCGGCCTGGGCCCCCAGTTGCAGCCCGAAACTCACTCCACCCATGGTGAAGAAGGCCGGCGGTCCCCAGGAACCATCGTCCCGGCGGGTCATGACCACCCCAGTGCCGTACTGGCCGCCCACTAGGAAGCCGGCCTTGACCATGTCCGGGAAGATGGCCACGGCCTTGGCCTTTTGCAGCAGGTCCTGGGGAATGGAGGCGTCGCCGGAGGACATGACCTGCTCCATCACCACCTGGGCCTCGGTAACTTTGAGATTGGCCTCGGACTTGCTACCCGCCAGAGCCGGGCCAAAGGCCGCCGCCACCAACAACCAGGCCATGCCGGCCACCAGCCCCCAGCGTCTAGTCATCGCTTACCTCCTGGTTATCGCTTGATTGCCCTTCCCCCGCGGCCCGCAATCGCGCCATCTCCTGCTCCACCTGCCGGGCGCGGGCCATTTGCCCCAACTCCTGGTAGGCCCTGTGGGCCTGCGCCAGGTTCCTCTGCGCCGCGCCCGTCTGGCCGGTGACGGCCTGCATGCTGGCCACGCCCACCAGGGCCAGGGCCACCCGCTGCACGTCCCCCAGCTCCTGGGCCAGGCGCCCCATCTCCAGATAGACCTCCAAGGCCTGTTCCGGCATATCGAGGTGCCGGTACAGGGGGGCCAGGTACTGGCGCAGGAGCACCAGGGCCACCTTGTCGCCGGCCTGGCCAGCCAACTCCAGGGCCTGCTCCAGGCTCGCCGCCGCGCCGGCGGCGTCGCCGGCGGCGGCCAGGGCCTGGGCCAGGCCCTCCATGGCGCCCACCTGGCCTGAGGGGTGCTCCTGGGACTCGAAGACCTCCAGGGCCTCGCGGTACTTGGCCACCGCCTCCGGGAACCGGCCCAGCAGCAATTCCATCTGGCCCTGGCGCAGGCTGACGTGGGCGCGGCCCAGGTCGTTGTCCAGCTTGCGGCAGTAGTAATAGGCCTCGTCCAGGGGCTCGGTGGCCAGCGCCGCCCGGCCCCGCTCCAGATAGGCCACCGCCACCTTCAGCAGGGCGTTGGCCACGCCCTCGTCGCTGTCCAACTCGCGCATGCTGTCGAGTTGGTTCAAGGCCTCTTCGAGATCAATCTTCACGCCTGACTCCCGTAATTGCCCGGCCACCGCTGGTGGTGGGGCATTTATCCTAGAATGTTAACACGGACGCGCGGCGGCCCAGACCATATATACACCGGGCCGTCAAGCCGGGCTCACCTCCACTCGGGCCGTGCGGCGGCGGGGGCCGTCGAACTCCATGAAGAAGATGCCCTGCCAGGTGCCCAGCAATAAACGGCCACCGCTCACCGGCGCCCGCACGCTGGAGCCCACCAGGATGGACTTGACGTGGGCCGCGGAGTTGCCCTCGGCATGGCGGTAGCCTGCCTGCCAGGGCACCAGGCGTTCCAGGGCCATGAGCACGTCGGCCATGACATCGGGGTCGGCGGCCTCGTTGATGGCCACCCCGGCGGTGGTGTGGGGCACGTAGACCGTGGCCCAGCCCTCGGTCACCCCCGAGGCCTCCACGGCCTGGCGCACCAGGCGGGTGATGTCCAGGGCCTGACTGTGGCCCTGGGTGGCGATCTCCAGCATGGGCATGGCGTCCTCCGGGGGGCACACAAGTGATTGACAGGCCGGGCCGCTGGCTACAGACTTGGAGCAGTCATAATAACAGAGATTGGAAGCCCCATGAAGCTAGCCGACGACCTTTACGCCTACCCCTGGACCCAGCCCTCGGCCAACAACTGCAACGCCTACCTGGCCGGCGGCGACCTGCCCATATTGATAGACCCCGGCCACACCAAGCTGTTTGCCCACGTGCAGCGCGGCCTGGGCCAGGACGGCATCAGCCAGCCGCCCCAGTTGGTGGTGCTCACCCACTGCCACCCCGACCACCTGGAAGCGGCCCTGCCCCTGCAAAAGGCCGGCCTGCGCGTGGCCATGCACGCCCGCGAGGTGGCCTATCTAGACAAGGAAGGCCGCCAGATGGCCGCCTCCCTGGGCATGAGCCTGCCCGAGATGCAGATGGACATCCTGCTGGAGGAGGGCGAGCTGAAGGCCGGTCAGGAGGTCTTTCAGGTGCTGCACACCCCCGGCCACTCGCCGGGGCACCTCTGCCTGTACTGGCCCCGGCACAAGGCGCTGTTCGCCGGCGACCTGATCTTCGCCCAGGGGGTGGGGCGGGTGGACTTCCCCGGTGGCGACGGCGCGGCGCTCAAGGCCTCCATCGCGCGCATGGCCGAGCTGGACCTGCAATGGCTCTTGCCCGGGCACGGCCCCATGCTGAAAGGCGCCGATAACATCAAGCGCAACTTCCAGGCCATCGAGAAGATGTACTTCGGCCAGATATAGGCCCCGGCGGCGGCCTCTCGGCCTGGGAACAAAACGCGGGCGGGGGTAAACCCCGCCCGTCCTGGCCTAGCCGCATTGGAATAAGGCGCGCGTTACTTGATGCCCGCCAGCTTGGCGGCCATCTTCTTCTTCATGTCCAGCTTGCCCAGGCGGCCGTACATCACCTTCTGGGTCTGGGGCGAGCCGGCCCCGTGCATGGACTCCACCAGGGCGGTGCCGCTGGTCATGTTCTCAATCAGGCGCAGGATGCGCATGCGGTTCTCGGGGGACACGCCCTTGACCCCGGCCATGTACTTGCGCACGTAGCCGCCCACCTCCGGGCTGTTGAGGTCCTTCTCCGAGGGCATGGTGGCCAGGATGCCGCCGGCCACGTCGTGGGCCAGGCGGGCTATCTCGTAGATGTGCCGGGTGACGTTGTGCTTGGTGCAGTTGGCCAGGAGGGGGTCGGGGTAATAGGCCCCGCTAACGGTTTTGGAGCCCATGGCCGAGCAGGCCACCGAGCCGGAGTAGAGGGTCTCGGCCAGGTGGGTCATCTCGGCCAGCTTCTCCTTGACGTGGCTGGCCTTGGCCGAGCCCTGCATCTCGGTGGCCAAGGCGCAGGCCCCCACCAGGATGTCGCTTACCCCCCCCTTGCAGCCGCCGTAGTTCTGGCGGTGCAGGGTGGCGAAGCGCTCCACCAACAGCCCGGCGAACTCGCTCTCGCCCAGCATGAAGACCCGCTCCCAGGGTATGAAGACGTTATCGAAAACGATCAGCGTCTCGCCGCCCACCAGGCCGTAGTCCGGGTTGCCGGCGTCCATGCCGCCGGTGAGCTTGCGCTCGTCGTTGGTCTGGCGGCCGAAGATCTGCACCACCCCGGGGGCGTTCAAGGGCACCGCCGCCACCAGGGCGAAGTCGGCGTCCTCGGGGCGCATGGCCTGGGTGGGCATGAGCAGTATCTCGTGGCTGTTGGCCCCGCCGGTCTGGTGGGCCTTGGCCCCCCGGATGACGATGCCCTGGTCGTTGCGCTCCACCACGTGGGTGAAGAGGTCAAGGTCCTCCTGCTGGGCCGGCGGCAGGGAGCGGTCGCCCTTGGGGTCGGTCATGCCCCCCACCAGCATGAAGTTCTCGGCCTGGATGCGCTTCAAGTACTCGATGAAGCGCGCGTGATAGCTGGTGCCGTGCTTCTGGTCAATCTCGTAGGTGGTCATGTAGGTGGCGTTCATGGCGTCCCAGCCCACGCAGCGCTGGAAGCAACTGCCGGTTTCGTGGGCGATGAGGCGCAGGAGCTGCACCTTCTTTATCAGGTCCTCCACCGACTGATGGATATGCGTGAAGCGGTTGATGCGCTTGCCGGTCAGGTGGCTCACCGCCGTGGCCAGGTCCTCGCTCTCGGGCCTGAGGGCCAGCTCGTAGGTTTTGGCCGCGGCGTTGATGTGGGGGATGAAGGCCGGATGGGTGGTGATGTCCTCCACCCGCTGGCCGTTGAGGTAGATGACGCTGCCCAGCTCCTTGAGGCTTTGCAGGTAGTCTTCCTTGCTGCGTATGGTCTTCATGGTCTCACTCTCTCTGGAGTAGTATGTCCACCACCACACGGGGTGGCAGGCGGTCGTTTCTAAGACAGACCAGCCTGAGCCCCGGCGGCATGTCGTCTTCCACGCAGGCCGTGTCGCAGCCGCAGATCAAGAGCACCGCCTGGCAACCCTGGTCCTCCAGGCGCGCCCACTCTATCTCTGGGCCGGCGGCCCGGGCGATGGCCTGCCAGTATTCCCCGCGCTCGTAGCCAGGGTCGCACCCCCCGCAGAATTTGAGCGCCACGCGCATGGGCCTAGGCCCGCCCTAGCGCCGGGGGGGATCGCCGGGAGGCACCTCCTGGCGCAGCACGTTTTTCAGCACCTTGCCGCCGGGATTGCGCGGCAGGGCCTCCACGAAGCTGACCGAGGCCGGGGCCTTGAAGTCGGCGATGTGCCGGCGGCAGTGGGCGATGATCTCCTCCTCGCTGGCCTGGCCGCCGGGCTTGAGCACCAAGAAGGCGTGCACCACCTCCTGGAAGATGGAGTGGGGCCGAGGCACCACGGCGGCCTCCAGCACCTGGGGGTGCTGGAGGAGCGCCGCCTCCACCTCGATGGAGTAGATGTTCTCGCCGCCCCGGCAGATCATGTCCTTCTTGCGGTCCACGATGTAGACAAAGCCCTCGGGGTCTATGCGGGCCACGTCGCCGGTGCGCAGCCAGCCGCCCGCCAGGCTCTCGGCGCTGGCCTGGGGCTTGTTCCAGTAGCTATTCACCACGTTGGGGCCTTGCACCCACAGCTCGCCCACCTGGTCGGCGGCCAAAGCCTGGCCCTGGCCGTCCACCACCTTTAGGTCGACGCCCGTGACCGCCAGGCCCACCGAGCCCGCCTTGCGCAGGGCGTCGCAGCAGGGCAGCACCGTGGTCAGCGAGCTGGTCTCGGTCAGCCCGTAGGCGTTGTACAGGTCCACGCCCAGCCTTTGCTGGAGGGCCTCGATGGTGGCGGGGTCCATGGGCGCCCCGCCGTAGGCGGCCAGGCGCAGGCTGGTCAGATCGTGCTGGCTTAAACCCGGGTTGACCAGCATCAGGGTGTACATGGTGGGCACCTTGAAGGTGATGCTGACCCGGTGGCGGGCGATGAGCTCGATCATCTGGGCGGTGTTGTAGGCGCGCATTATCACGCTTGTCCCGCCCACGTAGGCCATGGCCACCAACTGGGAGTTCAGCCCCGTGACGTGGAACAGGGGCACCACGATCAGGGTCACGTCGCTGGCGCGGTAATTGAGGTGGGCGCCGCAGTTGCGGGCGTTGGCGAAGACGTTGCCGTGGCTCATCACCGCGCCCTTGGGCAGGCCCGTGGTGCCCGAGGTGTACATGATGCAGGCGGGGCTGTCGGCGGTAATCGCCGGCGGGGCCGGCGGGTCCTGGCCGGGCGCGCACAGGTCGTCGAGGGACAAGGCGCCCTCGGGGCCATCGGGGCCAGCGCAGACCAAGAGCGGCGCTATGGTCAGTTCGTCCCGGAAGCCCTGGTAGGCCTCCCGGAACTGCTGGCCCAGCATCAGCACCTTGGGGCCGGCGTCGTTGACAATGTAGGCGAACTCGCGGCCGGCCAGGCGGTTGTTCAGGGGCACGGCCACGGCCCCCAGGCTCAAGACCGCGAAATAGGCCAGGCAAAACTCCAGGCAGTTGGGGAACAAGAGGGCCACCCGGTCGCCAGGCCCCACCCCCCGGGCGGCCAGGCCGGCGGCCAGGGCCTGAGACTTGGCCCAGGCCTGGCCGTAGGTCAGGGCGGCGTCGCCCTCCACCAAGGCCACCTTGTCGGGCAGGCGCGCCGCGGAGTATCGCAGTATTTCGTGCACCAGCATGGCGGGCGCTCCCTTACCAGATGGTCCAGCCGCCGTCTATGTAGATGGTCTGGCCGGTGATGAAGTCCGAGGCCTGGGCGGCCAGGAAGACCACCAGGCCCTCCAGCTCCTGGGGATAGCCCCAGCGCCCCATGGGGGTGCGCTCGTTGATGAAGTTGAAGCGCTCGGGGTCGTTGCGCAGGGGCTTGACCAGCTCGGTCTCAAAATAAGTGGGAGCGATGGCGTTGACCCGCACCCCCAGCTTGGCCCACTCCAGGGCCATGACCTTGGTAAGCTGGTCCACTCCGCCCTTGCTGGAGGCGTAGGCCACCTGGCCGGGCAGGCCCACGGCCCCCAGGATGGAGCTCATGTTGATGATCTTGCCGTAGCCGCGCTCCAGCATCTGGGGCGCCACGGCCTGGCTGACCAGGAAGTAGCCCTTGAGGTTGGTGGCCAGGATCAGGTCCCAGGCCTCCTCGGGGAACTCCAGCACCGGCTGGCGGTTGTTGACCCCGGCGTTGTTGACCAGGATGTCCACCCGGCCGAAGCGCTCCAGTATGTTGGCCACGCTCTCGTGCACCTTGGCCTTGGAGAGCACGTCCAGGCGAAAGCCCTGGGCCTGGCGGCCCAGATCGCCAATCTCGCCGGCCACCCGCTCTAGGTCCTGCCGGTTGCGGCCGCAGACCGCCACGTCGGCCCCGGCCTTGGCCAGGCCCAGGGCCGCGGCCTCGCCCAGGCCCCGGGTGGCGCCGGTGACCATGGCCACCTTGCCGCTGAGATCGAAGATGTCGAGCATCACGCGCCTCGTTGGATTTTGGCCCTGTAGTCGTGCGGTCTCACAGCGCCAGGTATTTTTTGACCACGTCCTCGTTGTCCCAGATTTCTTCCATGCCGCCCTGGTGCACGATGCGCCCTTTTTCGATGATGTATCCCCGGTCGCAGACCTGGCGGCAGAACTTGAGGTTTTGATCGGCCAAGATGATGGTGACCCCGTGGCCGCGAATCTCGGCGATGGCCTGGGCCAGGGAGCGCACGATCAAGGGCGCCAGGCCCTCCGAGGGCTCGTCCATGAGGATGAGCTGGGGGTTGGCCATCAGCGCCCGGCCCATGGCCAGCATCTTCTTCTCGCCGCCGCTCAGGTTCAGGCCCTTTTGCGCGCGCCGCTCGGCCAGCACCGGAAACAGGGCCTCCACGCGCTCCTGGCTCCAGTAGCCTTGCCGAGGCGAGAGCTTTTGCGCGATGAGCAGGTTCTCCTCGCAGGTCAGGTCCGGGAAGATGCGCAGATCGTCGGGCATGTAGGCCACGCCCAGGCGCGAGATGGCGTGGGCGCCCAGGCCGTTCAAGGGCCGGCCCTCCAACCGCACGCCGCCGGCCTTGGGCGGCGAGAGCCCCATGATGGAACGCAGGGTGGTGGTCTTGCCCACGCCGTTGCGCCCCAACAGGGCCACCACCTCGCCGGCCTCCACGGTCAGGCTCACCTGCTGCAGGATGTGCGAGGTGCCGTAGTAGGTGTCTATGGCTCCGACCTCCAAGAGCATCACAGCACCTCCTCGCCCAGATAGCACTCGCGCACCTGGGGGTCGCACTGCACCGCCGTGGGCGGGCCGTCGCAGATGACGTCGCCGCGGTGCAACACCACCACCCGGTCGGAGAGCGAGAAGACGATGTCCATGTCGTGCTCCACGATGATGAAGGTGGTGCCGCCCTCCTGGTTGAGGCGCCGGATGTGCTTAAGTATCTCCACCCGCTCCACCGGGTTCATGCCCGCCGTGGGCTCGTCCAAAAACAATAGCCGGGGCCGGGCGGCCAGGGCCACGGCCACCTCCAGCAGGCGCTGGTCGCCGTGGCTCAGCTCGCTGGCCTTGAGGTGGGCGCGGGGGGCCAGGCCCACCCGCTCCAGCACCTCGTCCACGGCCTGGTTGACCTCGGCCTCCCTGGCGCGCGGCGCGAGAAATCGCGTGGCCCGCCCGGCGGCCACCAGCACTGGGATCTCCACGTTCTCGAAGACGGTAAGCCCCGGAAAGACGTTGACCACCTGGAAGCTGCGGCACAGCCCCAGGCCCACCCGCTGGT
>JACQYR010000222.1 GCA_016208115.1 Desulfarculus sp. | reverse complement strand
GGGTCGTGGTACAGGGGGTATAGGGTCTGGTAGTCGGGATCGGGGCGTCCGTCCAGGGAATGCCCCAGGCCGTCAATCACCCGGCCCAAGAGCCCCGGCCCCACCTTGACCTGGCCCTCGGCCCCGGCGGCGGAGACCAGACACCCGGGCCTCAGGCCCCTTGTCTCGGCGTAGGGCATGATGAGCATGCTATCGCCCTTGAAGCCCACCACCTCGCCCAGGGCCGCCGGCCCATGGTCCATATGCAGGAACACGCCGGCGCCCACGGGCAGCATCAGGCCCTTGGCCTCGGCCACCAGGCTCACCACCGGAGTGACGCGGCCCATGTGCACCAGGGGGTCGGCCTGCTTGAGCGCCTGGCCGTAGTGGGCCAGCCGGCCGGCCATTACCAGTCCTCCAGCTCGGGAGCGGGGGGCTCTGGCCGGGCCGGGGCCGCCGGCGGGGCCGGGGCGGCGGGTTGGGCCTTGGGGGGCTGGGCGGCGGCGGGCCGGGGTACGGGCGCGGCCTGGGGGGCGGGAGCGTCGCCGGCGGCGGGGGTCGGGCCGGCCAAGGCCTGGTCCAGGGCGGCGGCCAGGTCCAGGCGCTGGGCCTGGTGGAAGGTCTCTTCCAGAAGGTTGAATATCCGCCGCCGGCGCGTGGCCAGGGTGGCGTCCACCTGGGACTGGGGTCCCTCCACCAGGCAGTCGCCGGGGCGCAAGTCGGGGTCCGCCACCAGGTCCAGGTACTTCAGCCGGCCCATGCCCTCCAGCAGGCGGGGCCGGAACTCGCGCACCCGCTCCAGGTCGTCGCCGTTGAGCTGCACGGTCAGGCGCTCGGCCTGGGCCACCCGGCCGATGGCCTCGCGCGCCACCCGGCGGATGAGGTCGGGGTCCACGGCGTCGGGGGCCAGCAGGATGCGGTCGGTGACCGCCTGCACCAGGGCGATGATCTCCTCCTCCAGCACCGAGAGCACGCCCTCGCGGGCGCGCTCCAAGATGGTGAGCGCCCGGCCCAGATTGTCGCAGGCCGCCTCGATGCGCGCCCGGCTAGCCACCACGCCCTCCTCCAGGCCGGCCTGGTAGCCGGTCTGGTAGCCCTCCTCCTGGGACTTCTGGCGGATGGCCGTGGCCTGGCCCTGGGCGCTGGCCATCAACTCGTCGGCCTGACGCTGGGCCACCTCCAGGGGGTTTTCGGGCCTTTCCTGGAGGTAGATGGGGATGAAGCCGCCCTCCTCCACCGGCCGGGCCGGAGCCTGGCCGGCCTCCGCGCCGGCCGGCGCGGCCTCGCCCAGCTCGGGCAGGCTGAAGTCCCTGACCCGGTGGCCCGGGGAGGGTTCGGGCTGGCCTTGGCTAGACAAGGGCATCCTCGGCGCCCTTGCCGCCGATCACCAGCTTGCCTTCCTTTTCCAGGCGGCGGGCGATGGTGATGATCTTCTGCTGGGCCTGCTCCACCTCGCTGACCCGCACCGGCCCCATGACCTCCAGGTCCTCCTGAATCATGGCCGCGGCGCGCTCGCTGACGTTACTGAGTATCTTGGACTTGAGCGCGTCGCTGGCGGTCTTCAGCGCCAGGGTGAGATCCTCGTTGCGCACCTCCTTGAGCAGGGTGCGGATGCCGCGGTCGTCCACGCTCATCAGGTCCTCGAAAACGAACATCAACTGGCGAATCTGCTCGGCCAGCTCGGGGTCGTCCTCCTCCAGGCGGCTGAAGATATGCTCCTCGGTGGTCTTGTCGCAGTTGTTGAGAATCTCGGCCACGGCCTCCACGCCGCCCAGTTGCTTGGCCTCCAGGCCCTCGGTGGAGAGCACTTCCCGTTGCAGCACCGTGTCTATCTCCTCCACGATGCCCGGAGGGATGACATCCAGGGTGGACAGGCGCAGGACCACCTCGTATTGCAGGTTCTCGGGGAACTGGCGCACCACCTCGGCGGCCTTGGACTTGGGCAGATGGGCCAGGATCACGGCGATGGTCTGGGGGTGCTCGGAGCGGATGAAGCCGGCCAGCGTCTTGCTGTCCACCATCTTGACCCGCTCGAAGGGCACCGGCTCCTTGGCCCGGTCCAGCTCGGCCATGAGCGCCCGGGCGCCCTCGTCGCCGAGCGCCATCTGCAGGGCCTTGCGGGCCGTGGCGTCGCCGCCGATCATGGGCCCCAGCTCGCTCTTGAGCTTGCCCAGGAACTCCTTCAGGAGCTCCTCCACCAACTCGGGGTTGATGGAATCCACGTTGGACATGGCCATGCCCACCCGGCGTATCTCCTCCTGGTCCATGCGCTTGAACATGTCGGCGGTGAACTGCTCGCCCAGGGCCACCATGACGATGGCCGCCTTCTGCACGCCGCTGAACTTGTCGGTCGCCGAGGCCATGATCTACTCTCCCAAACCGTTGGCGCTACCTATCGCGGCCCGTGGGGGCCTTTCTTAATTATACCCCTGGACGCTGTCCCCAACCGGCTAGGCTAGGGCTGGCGTATCCAGGCCCGCAAGAGGGAGGTGGTGCGCTCGGAGTCCTGGCTGACCAAGGCCAGTATCTGCTCGCGGGTGGTGATCTTGCGCGGGGCCGCCGGCTCCTCCAGCATGGCCGCGCTCTCGG
>JACQYR010000110.1 GCA_016208115.1 Desulfarculus sp. | reverse complement strand
TTTCGTAGGGGCGGGGGTTATCCCCGCCCGGTTTTTCTCAACAGGGACAAGACAACGCGTTAGAGTCTGGCCAGGGGCTACACCGCCGGCCTGGGCAGCAGGCCGGCGCCTTCCACCACTTCCTTGGCGCGGTGCTCCCATTCGATGGCCATGACGTGCACGCCTTTCACGCCGGGCATGGTCTCGCGGATTTCCTGGATCATCTCGATGGAAATCTTGATGCCCTCGTCGCCCTGCTTCTTCTTGTCCACGCCCTGCAGGCGCTTGATGTGCTCCTCGGGCACATCCATGCCGGGCACGAACTTGGCCATGTACTTGGCCATGCCCACGCTTTTCAGCGGCGTGATGCCGGCCAAGAGGGCGCACTTCTCGGTGAGCCCCTGGTCCACGGCCATTTTGACGAACTCGCGGAACTTGGGCATGTTGTAGATGCACTGGGTCTGGATGAAGTCCGCGCCGGCGGCGATCTTCTTGCCCATGCGCACCACCCGCCACTCGAAGGGGTCGGCGAAGGGGTTGGCCGCCGCGCCGATGAAGATGCCGGGCGCGCCGTCCAGTTCCTTGTCGTTCAAGAAGACCTTATCGTCGCGCATCTTTTTGAAGGCGGCGATAAGCTGGATGGAGTCCAGGTCGTAGACGTTCTTGGCCTCGGGGTGATCGCCGAAGCGCTGATGGTCGCCGGACAGGCACAGCACGTTCTTGATGCCGAGCGCCGAGGCTCCCAGGATGTCGGACTGCAGGGCGATGCGGTTGCGGTCGCGGCAGACCATCTGGTAGTTGGGCTCCAGGCCCTCTTCGATGAGGATGCGGCTGGCGGCCCAGGAGGCCATGCGCACCACCGCCGTCTGGTTGTCGGTGATGTTGACCGAGTCCACGATGCCCTTGAGGAAGGCGGCCTTGTGGCGGACTTCCTCGACGTTGTTGCCGCGCGGCGGACCCAGCTCGCCGGTGACGGCGAAATGACCCGCGGCCAGGACTTTCTCGAGGTTGCTGCCGGATTTCATTGCTTAAGGTCCTCCCTCACCCGCTTGCGGGGACCGCCGTCACGGCTGGTGATCCAGTTCTTCACCGGCCACACCCGCTCCAGCTCCTTAAGGCGGCCCATGCCAGCCATCTTTTCCACGATGAGGTGCCAGATGCAATCCACGTCGGGGCTGATCTCGCATTTCTTGTTGGCCGAGCCGCCGCAAGGGCCGTTCATGATGCTCTTGCTGCAGCGGGCGATGGGGCACAGGCCCCCGAAGTTGTGCACCAGGCAGTTGCCGCAGGACTGGCAGCGCTCGCTCCACACGCCGTGCTCCAGGGCGCCACCGATGAAGGTGGTGTTGATGCCCGGATAGACCGGCACCTTGGGGTAGCGCTCGGACATGAATTGGGGCCCCACCCCGCAGGCGATGGAGATGATGGCGTCGTAGCCTTCGGCCACCTCGGCCAGCTCCTCGATGTATTCGGGGTCGCACTGGCGCTCGATGGTGCGCTCGTCAACGGTGGGCGCCAGGCCGGCCTTCTTGCGGGCGATGCGCAGCATGGTGGCCAGGATACCCACCTCTTTCTCGCCGCCCACGTTGCACACGGTCACGCAGCCCCGGCAGCCCAGGACCAGGACCTTCTCCTTGTCCTGGATCATCTCCAGGATTTCTTCCAGAGGCTTGCTGTCCCCTACGATCATAGGATTAACCTCACTCCCCAGGCCCGATCGGTCAGCCGATCAGGCCGCTTTGGCCTTCTTCACCGGGCTGGGGCCCAGTTCCTTTATCTTGGCCGTGAACTCCCGGGCCACCTGAGCGAAGCGCGGACCCTCGGCCGAACTCATGTTGAACATCTCGACGCGCTCGGGCTCGATGCCCAGGGCGGCCAGCACGCCTTTAAGGTAGTTGACCTTGCGCCGGGCCTTGAAGTTGCCGGTGAGGAAGTGGCAATCGCCCTCCATGCAGCCGGCCACGTAGACGCCGTCGGCGCCGTCCTCGAAGGATTTAAGCATGTGCAAGATGTCCACCCGGCCCGAGCAGGGCAGTTGGATGATCTTGATGTTGGTCGGGTATTGCAGTCGCATCGAACCTGCCAGGTCCGCCGCCGAGTACGCTCAGTAGCGGCAGCAGAACGATACGATGGTCGGCTCAAAGTTATCGCCCACGTCAAACCCTCCATTGATAGAGTGCCACGTTTCGCGTCGCGGAGCCGGCCGCCGGAGGGCGCTGGGCCACCCCGGCGGCGGCAGGTCCCTAGTTGAACGCCGCCTTCTCCTTGGCCAGGATCTGGGCGTCGGTGAAGTGTTGCAGGGTTATGGCCTTGCCCGGGCACTCGGCGGCGCAGGCGCCGCAGCCGTAGCAGGAGGCCACCTCGATGAAGGCCGCGCCGTCCTTGATCTTGGGCACCCCGTAGGGGCAGGTGCGCACGCAGGTCAGGCAGACCGAGCACTTGCTGGGGTCAACCGTGGCCACCACGCCGCCCACGCGGATCTGGTCCTTGGCCAAGACGGTCAGCGCGCGGCCCGCCGCCGCGTTGGCCTGGGCGATGGCCTCGTCCATGGGCTTGGGGAAGTGGGCCAGGCCGGCCAGGTACAGACCCTCGGAGGCGAAGTCCACGGGCCGCAGCTTCATGTGGGCCTCCAGGAAGAAGCCCTCGGCGTTCAGCGGGGTCTTGAAGGCCTCGGCCAGTTCCTTGACCTGGTTGGGCTCTATGGCCGCGGCCAGCACCAGGCGGTCCACGTCGAAGGTCACCGGGCGGCCCAGCACGTGGTCAATGGCGTTGACGGTCAGGCGCTGGCCGTTGGCGGCGACTTCCGGCTTTTGCTCCAGCTTGTAGCGGATGAACAAAACGCCGTGCTCGCGGGCCTTCTTGTAGAGGTCCTCGCGCACGCCGTAGGTGCGCACGTCGCGGTAGAGGATGTAGACCTGGGCCTCGGGGTTATTCTCCTTGACCTTGATGGCGCTTTCCACCGAGTGGGTGCAGCACAGGCGCGAGCAGTAGGGGCGCTCCGGCTCCCTAGAGCCAACGCACTGCACGAAGGCCACGGCCTCCATCTTTTTGGGCAGGTCGGGGTCGCCCTTCAATTCGGCGTCGAACTCCAGGGAAGTGACCACGGCCTGGTTCTGGCCGTAGAGGTACTCGCTGGGCTTGGACTCATGGCCGCCGGTGGCCAGCACGGCCACGCCGTGCTCCACCGACAGGTCGCCCTGGGGGGTCTTGATGGTGCTGACGAAGTTGCCCACGAAGCCCTTGGCGTGGGTAAGCTGGCTGTTCAGGTGCAGGTTGATGCCCGCGTGGTTCTGGACCTTGGCGGCCAGGTCCTCCACGTAGGGAGCGATGGGCTCGCCCTTCCAGGTGTTGAGCAGGAAGCGGGCGTTGCCGCCCAGGGTGTCGGTCTTCTCCACCAGGTGCACGGGGTAGCCGCTGTCGGCCAGGTTCAGCGCCGCGTTCATGCCGGCCACGCCGCCGCCGATGACCACGGCGGCCTTGGTCAGGTCCAGGTCCACCTGGTGCAGGGGCTCCACCAGGGCGGCCTTGGCCACGGCCATGCGCACCAGGTCCTTGGCCTTGGCGGTGGCCTTCTCGGGCTCGCCCTGGTGCACCCAGGAGTCCTGGTCGCGGATGTTGGCCATCTCGAAGAGGTACTTGTTCAGGCCGGCCTCGCGGATGGTCTCCTGGAACAGGGGCTCGTGGGTGCGCGGGCTGCAGGAGGCCACCACCACGCGATTGAGGTTGTGCTCCTCGATGGCGTTCTTGATCTTGGCCTGGGTGTCCTGGGAGCAGGTGAAGAGGTTGTCGTCCACGAAGGCCACGTAGGGCAGGGTGGAGGCGTAGTCGCGCACCGCCGGCACGTCCACGATGCCGCCGATGTTGATGCCGCAGTTGCAGACGAAGACGCCCACCCGGGGGGACTGGCCGCTGATGTCCTTCTCCAGGGGGTAGACCACTTCCTTGGTCAGGGTGCCCCGGCTCTCGGCCAGGTCAATGGAGGCGATGCCGGCGGCGGCCGACGCCTCCATCACCGCCTGGGGGATGTCCTTGGGGCCGGCGAAGCTGCCGCAGGCGAAGATGCCCGGCCGGTTGGTGCCCACGGGGGCGAAGGAGCTGGTCTCGGTGAAGTGGTACTTGGTCAGGTCAATGTCCAGGCGCTTGGCCGTCTCGATGGCCTCGGGGCCGGTCTGCAGGCCGATGGAGAGCACTACCATGTCGAATTGCTCTGCCTTGGCCTCGCCGTCCTCGGTGGCGTATTCGATGCGCAGCCGTTCGCCGTCTATGGGATCAATGGTGTGCACGCGGCTGCGGATGAAGCGCACGCCGTGCTCCTCGCGGGCGCGGTCGTAGTACTTCTCGAAGTCCTTGCCGTAGGTACGCATGTCCATATAGAAGATGGCGGTGTCCAAGGGCTCGTGGGAGTGCTCCTTGGCGATGACCGCCTCCTTGATGGCGTACATGCAGCACACCGCCGAGCAGTAGCCGTTGTCGCAGTGGTTGATGTCGCGGCTGCCCACGCACTGCAACCAGGCTATCTTCTTGGGCTCGGCGCCGTCGCTGGGCCGCTGCAAATGCCCCTGGTAGGGGCCAGAGGCGCTCAAGACGCGCTCGAACTCCATGGAGGTGAGCACGTTGGGGTGCTTGGAGTAGCTGTAGGTCTCGAAGATGGAGGGATCGAAGGGATCGAAGCCCGGGGCCAGGATGACACTGCCCACGTTTAGGTTAAGGTCCTTGGCCACCTGGTCGTGGGCCGGGGCCTTGGCCTTGCAGACCTCCACGCACTGGTAGCACTCGCAGCAGATGCCGCAGTTGAGGCAGCGCTCGCCCTCGGCCGCCACCTGCTCGGGCGTCAGGCCCAGCTCGAACTGGGCGAAGTCGTGTCGGCGGTCCTCGGCGCCACGGAAGTCCATGTGAGCGCGGGGGGCCTGCTCAATGTTCTTGGGGATGGGGTTGTAGTCCTGCTCGTCCTCGGGCAGGAGCTTCATCTTCTCGCGGCCGGCGGCCAGGTCCTCGCCCTTGAAGAAGCGGTCAATGCTGATGGCGGCCTCGCGGCCGGCGGCCACGGCGCCGATGGCGATCCAGGGGCCGGTGACCACGTCGCCGCCGGCGAAGACGCCGGGCAGGTTGGTGGCCATGGTGAGCTGGTCGGCCACGATGGTGCCGCGCGGGCTGACCTCCAGAGGGCTCTTGTCGCCCAGGAAGGACAGGTCGGTGCGCTGGCCGATGGCCTTGATGACCATGTCGGCGGCGATCTCCTGGGTGCTCTTCTCGTCATACTCGGGAGAGAAGCGCTTGTTCTCGTCGAAGACCCGGGTGACTTTCTTGAGCACCAAGCCGCTGACCGCGCCGCCGGCGCCCTTGATCTCCTTGACGCCCCTTGGCCGCGCCCTTGCGCAGGGCCGTGCGGGCCGCGTCAATGGCCACGTTGCCGCCGCCCACCACCACCACGTTCTGGCCGGCCGGCACGGGCTGGTCCAGGGCCACGCCGCGCAGGTAGTCCAGGGCGGCCACCACCTGGGGATTGTCCTCGCCGGGCACCCGCAGATCAAAGCTCTTGGGCGCGCCCACGCCCAGGAAGATGGCGTTAAAGCCCTGGGCCTTCAAGTCGTCCAGGGTCAGGTCCTTGCCGATGGGGCTGTTGAGTTTGATGTCCACGCCCATGGCCGCGATGTTGTCAATTTCCTTCTGCAACACCTCGGCGGGCAGGCGGTAGGAGGGCACGCCCACGGCCAGGGCGCCGCCGGCCTTGGGCAGGGCCTCGAAGATGGTGGACTTGATGCCCCGGCGGGCCAACTGGTAGGCGCAGGACAGGCCGGCCGGGCCGGCGCCCACGATGGCGACGCGCTCGGGCCGGGCCTCGGCGGCCGGCTGGGCGATGTTCTCGATGCCCACTTGGTCGGCCACGAAGCGCTTGATGTCGCGGATGGCGATGGCCTCGTCAACCTTGAGGCGCCGGCACTCGCCCTCGCAGGGGTGGGGGCAGATGCGGCCGATGACCCCGGGCAGGGGCAGGTCATCCATTATTATAGAAAGCGACTCGGCGTATTTGCCCACCTTGGCCATCTGCACGTAACCCTGCACGTTCAGGTTGGCCGGGCAGGTGATCTTGCAGGGGGCGCGGTCCAGCTTGGTGATGCAGTAGGAGTTGGGGAAGGCCTGGGCGTAGCGCTTGTTGGTGGCCTTGCAGGTGTTGAGCCCCTGGTTGAACTCGTTGGGCAGGGCCACCGGGCAGGCCTCGATGCAGTCGCCGCAGGCCGTGCACTTCTCGGGGTCTATGTAGCGGGGCTTCTGGTGCACCGCCACCTGGAAGTTGCCGGGCTGGCCGGCGATGGTCTGCACCTCGGCGTTGGTGATGATCTCGATGTTCAGGTGGCGTCCGCACTCCACCAGCTTGGGCGAGACGATGCACATGGCGCAGTCGTTGGTGGGGAAGGTCTTGTCCAACTGCGCCATGCGTCCGCCGATGGCCGAGGTCTTTTCCACCAGGTAGACGTAGTAGCCCGCGTTGGCCAGGTCCAGAGACGCCTGCACCCCGGCGATGCCGGCGCCCACGACCATTACCGCTCCGACTTTGCTGTCCTTTGCGTTTGCCATTTCCTAGTCCTTCAACCTGGGGCGGGGCGGGCGTCTGGGGGGCCTGCCCCGTCCGGCATGGGGTTTAGCCGCCAGCGGGGCCGGCGGCCGCTAAAAGGCTCTCGCGACCAAGGGCGGGGGTGGCTTGTGAAATAAAGCATTTAAGCCACCAAGCATTCTATAACAGGGACCCTTGGGACCATACACAAAAAAAACTCGGGGGGCAAGCCCCCCGAGTTGGTTGCACAAGGTTATTTGTTGTGCGGTCTAGAAGATGCCCTTGACCTTGCCGGTCTTGACGTCCACGTCCACGCGGCGGTAGGCCGGGTCGGAGGCGGTGCCTGGCATGAGGGTGATGGCGCCGGCCACCGGGACCACGAAGCCCGCGCCGCCATAGATAAGGATGTCGCGCACGAACAGGCGCCAATCCTTGGGCACGCCCTTGAGGTTGGGGTTGTCGGTCAGGGACAGGTGGGTCTTGACCATGCAGGTGCCCAGCTTGCTGTACTCGGGGTCGGCCTCGATCTTCTTGGCCTTGGCCAGGGCCTCGGCCGAGAAGTCGGCGCCGTCAGCCCCGTAGACTTCCTTGGCGATCTTCTCGATGCGCTGACGCACCGGCATCTTGAGGTCGTAGAGGAGCTTGAAGTCGTTCTTCTCGTTGCAGGCGTCCACCACCGCGTCGGCGAACTCCAGCGCCCCGTCGCCGCCCTTTTCCCAGTGACGGGACAGGGCCACGCGGGCGCCGGCTCCCTCGGCCAGGCGGCGCACCGCGGCGATCTCATTCTTGGTGTCGGTGTAGAAGGCGTTGATGCACACCACGGGGTTGATGCCGGCCTTCTTGACGGTGTTGATGTGGTGGACCAGGTTGGCGCAGCCCTTCTCGACCCAGCCCACGTTCTCCTTGCTGTACTCGACCGGCATGGGCTTGCCAGGCACGGGGATGGGGGCGCCGCCGTGGCACTTGAGTGCCCGGATGGTGGCCACCACCACTGCGCAGTGGGGCTTCAGGCCGCTGTAGCGGCATTTCAGGTTCCAGAACTTCTCGAAGCCGATGTCGGCGCCGAAGCCGGACTCGGTCACGTGGTAGTCGCCCAGCTTGAGGCCCACGCGGTCGGCGATGATGGAGCTCTGGCCGATGGCGATGTTGGCGAAGGGACCGGCGTGCACGAAGACCGGCTGACCCTCCAGGCTCTGCATCAGGTTGGGGTTCAGGGCCTCGACCATCCAGGCGGTCATGGCGCCGGCCACGTCCAGGTCGTTGGTGGTCACCGCGGCGCCGGTGTACTTGTTGTAGCCCACGATGATCTTGCCCATGCGCTCGCGCATGTCCTTAAGGTCCTTGGCCACGGCCAGGATGGCCATGATCTCGCTAGACACGGCGATGCCGAACTTGCTCTGCATCATGAAGCCGTCGGACTTGCCGCCCATGCCGATGATGATGTTGCGCAGGGACTGGGCGCAGAAGTCAATGATCCAGCCCATCTCGGGCTTGCGGGGGTCAATGTCCAGGCGCTTGAGGTTGCGCTTGGCCAACTGGGCGTCAGTGTAGTTGAACTCGTGCTGCATGCGCGAGGTCATGGCCACCATGCCCAAGTTGTGGGCGTTCATGATGGCGTTGATGTCGCCGGTGAGCCCCAGGCTGAAGTTGGTCAGCGGAATGCACTGAGACAGGCCACCGCCGGCCGCCGAGCCCTTGACGTTCATGGTGGGGCCGCCGGAAGGCTGACGGATGGCCGCGGTGACGCTCTTCTTGCGCTTGCCCAGGCCCTGCACCAGGCCCATGGAGCAGGTGGACTTGCCCTCGCCCAGGGGGGTGGGGGTGATGGCCGTGACGTCAATGTACTTGCCGTCGGGCTTCTTGGCCAGGCGCTTGAGCACCTTCATGAAGTCAACCTTGGCCACGTAATGGCCGTAGGGCAGGAGCTCCTCGTCGGTGATCCCCAGCTCCTCGGCGATCTTCCGAATCGGCTTCATGTATTTTTCGGCGGCTTCTGCGATCTCGTAGTCCTTGGCGCCTTTGGCCGGATCCGGCAGCTTGGGCATGGTCTTCCTCCTAAAAAAGTGCTCAACGATTGTACGAATTTTCCGGCGGAAGGCCTTGTGCGGTCCGCTCCGCCCCGCTCACGCCGATCTGGCACCACTGATCCGCTGGCGGATATTGGCCGCCCCCGCGTGGAGCCAGATCACAAAAACCGTTTACCCACGGGCAAATAGCACGCTTTACCACCGGGCGTCAAGAAAATTACTGCACAATGGCGGGGGTTAGGCATTCAAAAAAACGGGGCCGCAAATTTTGGGGATTGCACAATTTGGCCCGGCTTGGCCGCCCGTCTGGCGCTCCGGATGGCCCGCGCCCGGCCTTGTGCATATAGCGCCTTGATTTTTCTTGTTATACGTTGGCAATGTCTTTAAATTGACAGGGGCTTGCGACAGTGCTATGTGAGTCCTGTCCGATCTTTCCGCTGGCCAGACCACCGGCGGGCGTTGCCCTTCCCGTATCCAGGCAACATTGGTATTCACACGCGCAAACCAGGTAAACCCCGGCATAACGGAGGCGTCATGTTTGAAATATTGTCCAAAACAGAGCTGGCGCAGGGCACGGTGGTGGCCAACGAAATCAGGGCACCCAAGATCGCGCAAAAAGCCAAACCGGGACAGTTCGTGATTCTCAGGGTCAACGAGACCGGCGAGCGCATCCCGCTGACCATGGCCGACAGCGACCCGGCCAAGGGCACCATCACCATCATCTACCAGGTGGTGGGCAAGTCCACGGCCTTGCTCAAAAGCCTTAACGTCATGGATCACATCCAGGACATCGCCGGCCCCCTGGGCCGCCCCACGCTCATCTGCGTGGGCGGCGGCACCGGCGTGGCCGTACTGCACCCCATCACCCGGGGCTTCAAGCAGGCCGGCAACAAGGTCATCGCCATCATCGGCGCCCGCAACAAGGACCTCCTGATTATGGAGGACAAGATGCGCGCCGCCAGCGACGAGCTTTACGTCTGCACCGACGACGGCTCCTACGGCCATCACGGCTTCGTCACCGACGTGCTCAGGCGCGAGCTGACCAACCTGGGCCAGGAGGTCAAGGAAGCAGTGTGCATCGGGCCGGTGCCCATGATGAAGTTCTGCTCCAAGGTCACCGCCGAGTTCGGGGTGCCCACCATGGTCAGCCTCAACGCCATCATGGTGGACGGCACGGGCATGTGCGGCTGCTGCCGGGTGGCGGTGGGCGGCGTCACCAAGTTCGCCTGCGTGGACGGCCCCGAGTTCGATGCCCATCAGGTGGACTTCGAGGGTCTGTCCTTGCGGCTCACCGCCTATCAGAAGCAGGAGCGGGAGGCCATGGAGGCCTATCAGCGCAAGTGCGCCTGCGCGGCCAGCGCCTAAAATGGCCTTCAAAGCCGTCCATGGCTTTGAAGGCCTATCGGCCGGGCAAAAGAGTGTTTTTGCCCGGCCTCCCGGGCGCTGGCGCGCCCGTCGGGCCATACGGGGTCCCCAAGCAAATGTAATTTGCTTGGGGTGGATCCATGGCCCGCGCGGCTAACCGACCATCAGCCAATAAGCGAGGAGAAGCCGACCATGGCCGAAGATAAAAAAGAAAAGACCCCCCGCCAGAAGATGCCCGAGCAGCCGGCCAGCGTGCGCCGGCGCAACTTCCAGGAAGTGCCCCTGGGCTTCACCGAGGAGCAGGCCCGGGCCGAGGCCAGCCGTTGCCTGCAATGCAAGAAACCGGCCTGCGTGGGCGGCTGCCCGGTGGGGGTATCCATCCCCGAGTTCGTCCACCACATCGCCGAGGGCGATTTCACCAAGGCCATCCTCAAGCTGTGGGAGAAGAACTCCCTGCCCGCCGTCTGCGGCCGGGTCTGCCCCCAGGAGAGCCAGTGCCAGGGCCTGTGCATCGTGGGCAAGAAGGACGACCCCGTGGGTATCGGCAATCTGGAGCGTTTCGCCGCCGACTGGGCCCGGGGCCGCTCCGACATCCCCATGCCGCCCATTGCCCCCAAGACCGGCAAGAAGGTGGCCGTGGTGGGCTCCGGCCCCGGCGGGCTGACCGTGGCCGGCGACCTGATTCGCAAGGGCCACGAGGTCACCATCTACGAGGCCTTCCACAAGCCCGGCGGCGTTTTAGTCTACGGCATCCCCGAGTTCCGGCTGCCCAAGGAGATCGTGGCCAGCGAGGTCAACTTTCTGGAGCGCCTGGGCTGCCAGGTGGAATGCAACGCCGTGGTGGGCTCCCAGGTCACCGTGGACGAGCTCCTGACCAAGGAGGGCTTCGACGCCGTGTACCTGGGCGTGGGCGCCGGCCTGCCCAGCTTCCTCAAGATTCCCGGTGAGAACTTGATCGGCGTCTACAGCGCCAACGAGTACCTCACCCGCAGTAACCTCATGAAGGCCTATCTCTTCCCCGAGTACGACACCCCCCTGGTGCGCGGCCAGCACGTCTGCGTCTTCGGCGGCGGCAACGTGGCCATGGACTCTTTGCGCACGGCCATGCGCATGGGCTGCGACGACGTGAAATGCGTCTACCGCCGCTCCCGCGACGAGATGCCGGCCCGCGCCGAGGAGCTGCACCACGCCGAGGAGGAGGGCATCCAGTTCTTCTACCTGCACTCGCCCCTGCGCTTCATCGGCGACGAGCGCGGCTGGCTCAAGGCCGTGGAGCTGCAAGAGATGGCGCTGGGCGAGCCCGACGCATCCGGCCGCCGGCGGCCGGTGCCCATCGCCGGCAGCGTCAAGACCCTGGACTGCGACCTGGCCATCATCGCCGTGGGCTCCGGGGCCAACCCCCTGATTACCTCCACCACGCCGGGCCTGGAGGTGAACAAGTGGGGCTACATCGTGGCCGATGAGGACGGCAAGACCAAGAAGGCCAAGGTCTGGGCCGGCGGCGACATCGTCACCGGCGCGGCCACGGTCATCCTGGCCGCCGGGGCCGGGCGGCTGGCCGCCGACAGCATCCACCAGTACCTGACCTGGGGCTGGTAGCCCGAACCTAGCTGGTTGTGCAATCAGGAGCGAGAGGGGTTGTGGCCCCTCTCGTTCCGCTTTATAATTGACGCTCCATCCCTAGAATGCCGACTAGTTTCTAGGGTTTTTCGCGCGTTAGCAAACCTGTCCAGGTGGGACCCCGGACGGGGGAGGCCTTCATGATAGACGTCCAGAGCCAGCCCGACGACCGCAACATCGCCATAGACAAGGTGGGGGTGAAAAACATCCGCTATCCCATCACCGTGCTGGACCGCGCCAACGGCACCCAGCAGACCGTGGCGTCCATCAACATGTACGTGAACCTGCCCCACCAGTACAAGGGCACCCACATGAGCCGCTTCATCGAGCTGCTCTCCGAATACTCCAACAACATCAACATCCGCAACCTGAGCGACATCCTGGAGGAGATGAAGCGGCGCCTGGCGGCCGAGAGCGCCCACATCGAGGTGGAGTTTCCCTACTTCATCAACAAGTCGGCGCCGGTCAGCGGCGCCCAGGGGCTAATGGAGTACGGCGTGGCCTTTAGGGGCAGCCTCAACGGCTTTGGCTACGACCTGGTGGTGGAGGTGACCGCGCCGGTGACCACGCTCTGCCCCTGCTCCAAGGAGATCAGCCAGGGCGGGGCCCACAACCAGCGGGGCCTGGTGCGCCTGGCCGTGCGCTTCAAGCGCTTCATCTGGATCGAGGACCTCATCCGCCTGGTGGAGCAGTCGGCCAGCTCCGAGGTCTTCTCGGTGCTCAAACGCGACGACGAGAAATTCGTCACCGAGCGCGCCTACGATACGCCCCGCTTCGTGGAGGACGTGGTGCGCGAGGTGGCCTGCCGGCTGGGCGAGGACCCCAACATCGTCTGGTTCGCCGTGGACAGCGAGAACTTCGAGTCCATCCACAACCACTCGGCCTACGCCTACATCGAGCAGGATAAACGGGGTTAAAGGCCTCGCGCCGCCCATGAGCCAGCCCACCCCCCCGCCCGAGAGCGAGCTTTCCTGGGAGTACTACCGGGCCAGTGGCCCCGGCGGCCAGCACCGCAACAAGGTGGAGACGGCGGTGAGGCTGACCCATCTGCCCACGGGCATCGTGGTCACGGCCAGCGAGCGCCGCTCGCGCACCCAGAACCGCGAGAAGGCCCTGGAGCGCCTGGCCAAGCGCCTGGCCGATCTTAACGCCCCGGTCATCCCCCGGCGGGCCACGCGGCCCAGCCAGGCCGCGCGCCTGCGGCGCCTGGAGAACAAGCTGGCGCGGGCGCGCACCAAGGCCCTGCGCCAGCGGCCCGTGACATCTGATTGACAGCAACCGCCCCCGCGAAGGAGGTCAACATGGCCCTTCGGCTTTGGCAGGTGGACGCCTTCACTTCTCGTCCCTTCGCCGGCAACCCGGCGGCGGTGTGCCTGCTGGACTCCCCGGCCGATGATACCTGGATGCAGGCCCTGGCCGCCGAGATGAATCTCTCGGAGACGGCCTTCGTGCGCCCCGCCGCAGACGGCTTTGACCTGCGTTGGTTCACGCCCCAAGTGGAGGTGGACCTTTGCGGCCACGCCACCCTGGCCACGGCCCACGTCTTGTGGTCCGAGGGACTGCTGCCTCCTGGCCAGGCCGCCCGGTTCCACACCAAGAGCGGGCTTTTGGGCGCGGCCCTGGGCGGCGGGGGCTGGATCGAACTGGACTTCCCGGCCGAGCCGGCCAGCGAGACAACGCCCCCCGCCGGACTGGTCGAGGCCCTGGGGGCGCGGCCCCTGGCGGTGGCCAAAAACCGCCTGGATTACCTGGTGGAGGTGGCCATGCCCCAGGAGGTGGCCGGCCTGGTTCCGGACCAGGCCCGGCTGCGGCAGGTGGCCTGCCGGGGGGTGATGGTCACCAGCCAGGGCGGCGGGCCGGAGGTGGATTTCGTGTCGCGCTTCTTCGCCCCGGCCGTGGGCGTGGCCGAGGACCCGGTCACCGGCTCGGCCCACTGCTGCCTGGGGCCGTATTGGCAACAGCGTCTGGGCAAGGATGAGTTAAGGGCCTACCAAGCCTCGGCCCGGGGCGGGCAGGTGCGGGTGCGGGTGCTGGGGGAGCGGGTGGGCATCGCCGGCCAGGCCGTGACCGTCTTCAGGGGGGAGCTTGCTTGAACGGCGTTGCCGGATAGGGGATGAACCAAGGCGGCGCCCACGCGGACGCCGCCTTGGCTTTTGGACCTGGCTCATCTAGGACCGCGTGAAATATCCCGGCTGGTAGGTGAACTTCTCCAGGGGTATCTCCGGCTCGCTGAAGCCCAACACGTCTTCCAGGGGCAGTACCGGTGTGGCCAGGGGCAGCTTGCCCAGCACGTGGTGAATCTCCTCGGTGGTCATCTCCACCTCGCGCAGGCAGCCCTTGGGCTTGATGGTCAGGCCCAGGGGCTGGAAGAAATTCACGTAGCTTTGCAGGTCCTCGTCGTAGAGGTCAATGAAGATGCCGGTGAAGCTGACGAAGTCGTAGGGCAACAAGGCCTGGGAGCGCACGGCGTCGGTCAGGGCGTTGTGGTTAAGGCTGGTGTTGATGATGGCGGCCTTGAGCCCCTCGGGGGAGTGGGCGGCCGAGACGATGTGCTGCATGTAGGGCAAGAGCTTCTGCCGGGGCTGGCCGGCCTCGTCCAGGGGGGCCTTGGTGTCGAAAATGTTGAAGAATTGATGGGTCAAGGCCCGACCCATGGGCGTGGGCCGGGTGGTGTGGAAGGCCTGGGCCTGGGCCGGGCTCAGGCAGGCTATGAAGCCGGGGTGGAGGTAGAACAGCGAGCGGCCCACCAGGGTGTGGGTGTGGGGCAGCTCGTCCTGGTAGTCCACGGTCTCGGCGGTCATGGCCTCCAGGTCCACCAGGAGCTTGATGTGGTGGCTGGACCAGTCGGGGTGCAGGAACTCGTTGGGGATGCTCACCACCAGGCGCTCGCCGACGGGGTCGTAGACCAGGATGTTGCGGCAGGCGTCGTCGTAGACCTTCTTGAAGGGCTCGATGACACCCATCAGGTAGCCGCAGTCGGTGGAGTACTCCTGGTGCAGGGGCCGCCAGATGGCCCCGAAGCGGCCGCCGTTTTCGCCGGGCACGTAGCCCACGTGGCTGCCTCCGAAGTCCATGTTTATGCCGCCGTGGTGGGTGGCGGCCCCCAGGCTGGCCTCGTTGTACATGCCGCCGATGGCCCCCTTGTCAAAGGGGTACTGGCCGGTGTAGGCGTATAGGCACAGGTCCACGCCGAACAATGACTCGTCGGCGCAGCGCCACTTGCAGGGCAGGGCCGACTCTGGGCGGTAGATGAAGCCCATCTTACGCGCCGTGCCGCTCTGCAAGAAAGCCATGGCCTTGCCCAAAAAGTCCTGGAATAGAAAAGGCCGCCGGCTGAAGAGCACGCGGGTTTCGGGCACCTTGGGCAAAAAGGCGTCCGGCTGGCAGTAGGCGGGCAGCCAGCCACGGTTGGTTTTTTTCACGGCAGACCTCCTGCGGGGTTGGGGGCCGGGGTGACTGGCGGGACGGGTGTCCGCTGGGACGCCATTTTAGCACAAGGCTCAGGCCAATAGGATAGGACCGGGACTTCCTGGGGCCACCCAAAAAGCCGTGGACGGGCCTTGACCACTGTTGTCGGGGCGGTTGCCTTTCGGCAATACCAGGGCAGCCAGGCGGGTGGCCTGGAGGCAATCAAGCTGGCCGGGCACATCGAGACCACCGAGACCGACCTGGCCTTCAAGGTGCCGGGCAAGGTGGCGGTGATGTATTTCGATGAGGGCGATTCCGTGCAACCCGGGCAACTGGTGGCCGAGCTGGAGGACCAGGACCTCAGGCAGGACGTGGCCCTGGCCGAGGCCCGCCTGGCCGCGGCCCAGGCCACCCTGGAGAAGCTCGTCGCCGGCAGCCGCCCCCAGGACGTCAAGGAGGCCCAGGCCGCCCTGGTCCAGGCCCGGGCCGACCTGGAGGACAAGGCCCGCGACCTGAAGCGCCAAGAGGCCCTCACCCAGCGGGCGGCCTCGCCCCAGGCCACCCTGGACAAGGCCCGCCTGGCCCACACCATGTCCCAGGAGGCGGTGTCGCGGGCCAGCGAGCGCCATAGCCTGCTCAAGGAGGGCTTCCGCGGCGAGGACATCGCCGCCGGCCGGGCCGACCTGGCCCAAGCCAAGGCCGCCCTGGAGTTGGCCCGCACCCGCCTGGGCTACGCCCGCCTGATCTCGCCGGTCAAGGGCGTGGTGCTGGTGCGCCAGGCCCAGCCTGGCGAGGTGCTGGCCGTGGGCGCGCCAGTGGTCACCCTGGGCGACCTGGACGGCGTGTGGCTGGAGGGCTACATCCCCGAGACGCAGTTGGCCCTGGTGCGCCTGGGGCAAAAGGCCTATGTCACCACCGACACCTATCCCGCCAAGCGCTACCCGGCCCGGGTGGCCTACATCTCGTCCAAGGCCGAGTTCACGCCCAAGACCGTGGAGACCCAGAAGGAGCGGGTGACCCTGGTCTACCGCACCAAGGTGCGGGCCGAAAACCTCAATTTGGAGCTCAAGCCTGGCATGCCCGGCGAGGCGGTCATTCCCCTGGAGCCCGAGCAGGCCGCCAAGCCGGGGCGCCCCGCCGCCGATGCCAAGCCCTGACCTGGCCATAGCCACCCAAGACCTGGGCAAGCGCTTCGGCACGCTTCAGGCCGTGCGGGGGCTGTCGCTGGGCGTGGCGAAGGGCGAGTCCTTCGCCCTGGTGGGACCCGACGGCGCCGGCAAGACCACCACCATCCGCATGCTCTGCGGCATCATGGACCCCGACCAAGGCAGCGCTCAGGTGCTGGGCCTGGACGCGGCCAAGGCCTCGGAGGCGGTCAAGGAACGCATCGGCTACATGCCCCAGCGCTTCGGCCTCTACGACGACCTGACCGTGGACGAGAACCTGGCTTTCTACGCCGACCTGTACCAGGTGCCCGAGCAGTCGCGCCGCCAAAGGGTGCCCGAACTCCTGGGCTTCTCCAATCTCACGCCCTTTCGCGGCCGCCTGGCCGGCCAGCTCTCCGGGGGCATGCGCCAGAAGCTGGGCCTGGCCTGCGCCCTGGTCCACACCCCGGAACTCTTGATCCTGGACGAGCCCACCTGCGGGGTGGACCCGGTGAGCCGCCGCGAGTTCTGGCACATCCTCTACCGCCTCTTGGGCGGCGGCATGACCATTTTCGTCTCCACGGCCTACCTGGACGAGGCCGAGCGCGCCCACCGCGTGGGGCTGATGCACCGGGGCCGGCTGTTGGTGGCCGACGCCCCGGCGGCGGTGCGGGCGGGCTTCCAGGGCCAGTTGATGGAGCTGCGCCTGGAGGACCTGGCGGCCGGCCGCCGGGTCCTGGAGGGCCACCCCCTGGCGCGGCGGGTGCTGGCCCGGGGCGACCGCCTGATGGTCACCGTGGGCCACCGGGAGCAAGACTGGCCGGCCATCGAGGCGGACCTGCGGGCCGCCGGCCTGGCCGACGCCCGCGCCCTGGCGGCCGAGCCCAGCCTGGAGGACCTCTTCGTGCAGATCATCGCCCAGGAGGAAGGGCCGGCGTGAGGGACGAGACCGCCATAGAGGTGCGCGAGCTTACCCGCGACTTCGGCGGCTTCCGGGCCGTGGACCGGGTCAGCTTCCAGGTACGCCGGGGCCAAATCTTCGGCTTTTTGGGACCCAACGGCGCCGGCAAGTCCACCACCATCCGCATGCTCAATGGCCTGCTTTTGCCCACCAGTGGCGGCGGCAGGGTGGGGGGCCTGGACATCGTCAAGGACCATGCCCGCATCAAGCAGATCATCGGCTACATGAGCCAGCGCTTCTCCCTGTACGACGACCTGACCGTGCGCGAGAACCTGACCTTTTTCGGCGGCGTCTACGGGCTGGGCGGGGCGCGGCTCAAGGAACGCGCCCAAGAGGTCTTGAGCCTGGTGGACCTCCTGGACCGCCAGGACCAGCCCACCCGCACCCTGGCCGGCGGCCTGCGCCAGAGGCTGGCCCTGGCCTCGGCCATCCTGCACGAGCCCTCCATCCTGTTTCTGGACGAGCCCACCAGCGGGGTGGACCCCAACTCGCGGCGCAACTTCTGGGACCTGATCGGGGCCATGGCCCAGCGCGGGGTCACGGTGTTGGTGACCACCCATTACCTGGACGAGGCCGAATACTGCGACCAGTTGGTGCTGATCTACCAGGGCCGCCTGGTGGCCCAGGGCACGCCCCTGGAGCTGAAACGGGCACTGCCGGGGCGGGTCTACCGGCTAAGGCCCGACGACCTGGGCCAGGCCCTGGAGGCGGTGCAGGGCATCCCCCAGGTGCGGGAGGCCAACATCTTCGGCGACAGCCTGCACCTGTCGGTGCCCGACCAGGAGGAGGCCGAGCGGAGCTTGCGTCAGGCCCTGGCCCAGAGGGGGATATCCTTCCGGGGCCTGGAGAAGATCGAGCCCAGCCTGGAGGACGCCTTCATCTCCTACATCGAGGCTGCCCGGGAAAAACCCGGCCCGGGAGCCATGGAATAACCGCATGGGCAAGGAATAACCGCATGGGGGCAGTGATAATCGGCACCGGCAGCCATGTGCCCAGCCGGGTGGTGACCAACCAAGATCTGCTCGAATACGTTGACCTGAGCAGCTACGACCAGCGCAGCGGCCCCTACCCAGAGTGGGTGAGCCGGGTCATGGGCTTCGAGGAGCGCCGCTGGGCCACTGCCGGCCAGGCTACCTCCGACCTGGCCTACGAGGCCGCGCGCCAGGCCCTGGACGACGCCGGCCTGCCGGCC
>JACQYR010000221.1 GCA_016208115.1 Desulfarculus sp. | reverse complement strand
TGACCATCTCCTGGGTGGTGTCCTCCTGGAAGCTGGCGATGCGGATGTAGCCGTAGCCGTCCTCCAAGAGGTTGTGGCGCACCGAGCGCAGGGGGATCAGCTCGCGGTTGATGGCATAGTCCTGGAGCTTGGCCGCGCCCTCGCGCAGGATGGTCAGGGTGACCTTGGTGCCCTTGGGGCCGCGGATCATCTTGACCGCGTCGGTCAGGCTCATGCCCTTGGTGAGCTTGCCGTCAATCTTGATGATGCGGTCGCCGGCCTGCACCCCGGCCAGGAAGGCCGGCGTGCCCTCGATGGGCGAAACCACGGTGAGGATGCCGTCCTTCTGGGTGATCTCGATGCCCACCCCTTGGAAGCTGCCCTTGGTCTCGATCTGGAGGTCGCGGTATTCATCGGGGGTCAGGTAGGCCGAGTGGGGGTCCAGGCTGCTGACCATGCCCTTCAGGGCGTCGGTGATGAGTTCGTCGGTAGTCTTCTTCTCGACGTACTTCTGCTCTATCTCGCCCAATACCTCGGTGAAGACCCGCATGCGCTGGTAGTCGGCGTCGCCGGCGGCGCGGGCGTGGCCGCGGGGCAGCAGGGGCAGGGCCACGGCCAGCGCCAAGGCCAGGACCAGGATGACTAGCGGCGCTTTGGGGGAGCGGGTGCGCATGAGAGCCTCCGCGAACGGGTTCAGAAAAACATCATGGCCGGCGCCCGGCACCCCGAAGTGCCAAGTGCTTCAAGCGCTATAGCTTATCCCTCCCCGACAGGCGGGTCAAGGCCCCAAACGCAGCCACTCCAAGGGATTTTCGGGCCGCGACTCTCGGCGCACCTCCAGGTACAGGCGGCCGTTGGCATCCACCGCGCCCAGGGTGTGGCCGGCCTTGACGGCCTGGCCCGCCTCCACCGACAAGTGCCCCAGGTGGGCCAGCACGGTGTGCACCCGCATCCCGTGGTCCACCACCACCACGCGGCCATAGCCGGTCAGGTGGGAGGCGTGCACCACGGTGCCGTCCCAGGGGGCGCGCACCGGCGAGCCGGCCGGGGCCTCCAAGAGCACCCCCCGCTGACCGGGGGCCGGCGGGGCCAGGAGCCGGCCCTGCACCGGCGGGGCCAGCCGGCCCTTGGCCTGCAAGATGCCGGCGGCGCGGGGGGCGGTGCGGGGGCTGAAGTCCTGGGCCAGGGCGAAGGTGCGGGCCAGGCGGGACTCTGCTTCCTGGAGGGAGGCCAGGTTGAGTTCCAGGGCCTGCTGGCGCTTTTGCACCTCGGCTTGGGCCTGCCGCCGGGCCTGGCCCAGGGCCTCGTATCTTTCCCGCTGCTCGGCCAGGCGGTGTTGCACCTCCTGGGCCTCATTCTGGCGATAGGCCAACAGGGACTGCAACTCGGCCAGGCGGCGGGCGCGGCCGGCCAGGTCCTCCAGGCGGCGCTGGTCAGCCTCCAAGAGCCAGGTGAAGGCCTGGCTGCGGGTCAGCACGTCGTGGAAGTCCACGGCGTTGGCCAATAGGGACTGGCCGGCCTCGGCCCCGAAGAGATACAAGGCCCGCAGGTGGGCCGCTTGCACCTCCCGCAGGCGGCGCACTTGGGGGGCCAACTCCTGCACCTCCTGGCGCACCTGGGGCAAGCGGGCGGCGATCTCCCGCTCCTGGCGGGCCAGGTCTCGGGAGTCGTCCTCGGCCTGGACCATCTCGGTCTCCAGGCGGGCCAGGTCCCGTTGCAGGGTCTCCAATGTGGCCTGGTTCTCTTCCCGCTGGTCAAGTACCTGGTCCAGGCGCTGGCGCAGCTCGCGGGCGGCGTCGTCGGGGGTCTCGGCGGCGGCCGGAAGCGGGGCGGCCCCCAGGGCCAGGGTCAGGCACAGGGCGGCAAAAGTGGAAGCAATTTCGGAGAGCGGAAACCAGGATACCCGCCGCTGACTCCAACGCCCCGCAGGACGCGGGGCCGGGCGCGTCAGCGCCCGGGAGGCCAGGTAAAACCAAGTTTTTGCCTGGCCGATAAGCAAAAAGCACAGGGACGTACTTTTTGCGGCCAACATTAGCCCGCGCCCTGGGGTCTTAAGACCCGGCCCACGCCCCACAGCCCCCCCACCACTCCGGCCAGCACCGCCAGGCCGGCCAGGGCAATCGGCACCTGCCAAGGGAAGCCCAGGAGCTGGCTCAGGTCCAGGCCGAGCGGCAGTTCGGCCGGGGCCTCCAGCACCTTGAGCAGGCCCCAGACCAACAGCGAGGCCAGGCCGGCGGCCATGAGCGCCTGCATCACCGCCTCCAGCACAAAGGGCCAGCGCACATAGGAGGCGGTGGCGCCCACCAAGTCCAGCACCTCCAGGTACTCGCGGCGGGCGTACACCGCCAGACGCACGGTGTTGGCCGCCAGGAGCACCACCCCCATGAATAGCAGGAAGCCCAGGGCCACGGCCACGGCCGCCAGGGTGGCGGCGCTCCTCTCCAGGCGGTGCAGCCAGGGCCGGCTGCTCACCACCTGGGCCACGCCTGGATTTTTAGCCAGTTCCTCGGCCAACTGGGGGCCTTCCTGGCTGCCCGGCACCAGGAAGACCTCCAGGGCGTTGGGCAGGGGGTTGTCCTCCAGGCCCTCCAGAAGGCCCTGGTGGGGTCCCAGTTGCTGGCGGAAGCGCGCCAGGGCCTCGTCCCTGCCCACCAGGCGCACCTGGTCCACCGGGGCCTGGCCGGCCAGAGGGTGGCGCCGGTGGCCAGGCGGGAGCCGGCCTGCTGGAGGTTGAGGCACAGGGCCAGGTAGGCCCCCACGATGGCCAGGGCCACGGTGAGGGTGCTGATGGCCACGCCCTGCAACCAGGGGTCGGCGCGCATCTGGCGCCAGGCCCTGGCCCATGCCCCCTGGGTGGCCAAGGACATCAGGTGGTCTCCCGCAGGCGTCCGGCCTCGAGATGAATGACCCTGGCGCCCTTGACCATGGTCAAAAGCTTGGGGTCGTGGGTGGCCACCACCACCGTGGCCCCGGCGGCGTGGGCGGCCACCACCAGGCGCATCACCTCCATGGCCGCCTGGGGGTCCAGGTTGCCGGTGGGTTCGTCGGCCAGGAGCAGGGGAGGGCGGCCCACCAGGGCGCGGGCCACGGCCACCCGCTGCTGCTCGCCGCCGGAGAGGGTGCCCGCCGCCACCTGGGCCTTGTCCATGAGGTCCACCTGCTCCAGCACCTCGCCCACCCGCTGGGCCAGACCGTTGCCCACCTGGCCAGCCACCCGAAGGGTGAGCGCCACGTTGTCGAAGACGCTCTGGCGCTCGATGAGCTTGAAGTCTTGAAAGATCACCCCCACCTTGCGGCGCAAGAGAGGCACCTGGCGGCTGCTCAGGCGGCCCAGGTCGGCCCCGCCCACCCGCACCTCGCCCCGGCTGGGAGACTCGGCGGCGAAAAGCAGGCGCAAGAGGGTGGTCTTGCCGGCGCCGGAGGGGCCGGTGAGGTAGACGAACTGACCCGGCGGCAGGTGCAGGCTCACATCCAAGAGGGCCGCCGAGGGGCGGCCGGGATAGAACTTGCTGACGCGGGTCAAGCGGACCATGGGGGCCTTTCCGCCGGCAGGGTCCGGCGCGGAGGGCGGCGAGCCGCCCCAGGCCGGCCGGGCCTAGGGTTTTTCCGGCCGGGGGGCGGCCAGGGCCGCGGCCAGGGGGTTCAGGTCGGCGCGGGCCTCGGGCAGGAACTCCCGGGGCGGCTCCACGCCCTCGGGCACCCCGCCGCCCATGGCCCGGCGCAGGCGGGCCTCGGCCACGTTGTATTGGGTCAGGGCCGTGAAGTAGTTGTTGCGGGCCTGGGTCAAGAGGGTCTGGGCGTCCAGCACCTCGGTGTTGGTGGTGAGCTGCTCCTTGAAGCGCTCCTGGGTGATGCGGAAGTTCTCGACGGCCGAGCGGATGGAGGCCTCGGCGGTGCCGATGTTCTTCTGGGAGTCGTGCAGGCCCAGGTAGGATTGCTTGACTTGGAGGTCCACCTGGTCCTGCAAATCGCGCAGGGTGTTCTCCAGGCGGCGCTTCTGGGCGCGGCGCTGGCTGACCTGGTGGTGGGTGCGC
>JACQYR010000109.1:3078-16747 GCA_016208115.1 Desulfarculus sp. | reverse complement strand
CAACGACCCGCCCCCGCCCATGAGCCGCCGGCGCATCACCGAGCCGGTGGACGTGGGCGTGCGCACCATCAACTCGCTGTTGACCCTGGGCAAGGGCCAGCGCGTGGGCATCTTCGCCGGCTCCGGCGTGGGCAAGAGCACCCTCATGGGCATGGTGGCCCGCCACACCGCCGCCGACGTCAGCGTCATCGGCCTGGTGGGCGAGCGCGGCCGCGAGGTGCGCGACTTCATCGAGCGCGACCTGGGCCCCGAGGGTCTGGCCCGCAGCGTGGTCATCGTGGCCACCAGCGACCGGCCGGCCCTGTTGCGCATCCGCGCCGCCTATCTGGCCACGGCGGTGGCCGAGTACTTCCGCGACCAGGGCGCCGACGTGGTCTTGATGATGGACTCGGTCACCCGCTTCGCTTTAGCCGCCCGCGAGGTGGGCCTCTCGGTGGGCGAGCCGCCCACCACCAAGGGCTACACCCCCAGCGTCTTCGCCCAACTGCCCCGCCTCTTGGAGCGCGCCGGCACCACCGAGCACACTGGCTCCATCACCGGCATCTACACCGTCTTGGTGGAGGGCGACGACGTCACCGAGCCGGTCTCCGACGCCATGCGCTCCATCCTGGACGGCCACGTGGTGCTCACCCGGCGCCTGGCCGACCAGGGGCACTACCCGGCCATCGAGGTGCTGGGCTCGGTCAGCCGTCTGGTCAGCGAGCTGAACACCCCCGAGACCCTGGCCGCCGCCCGGGGGCTCACCGAGCTGTTGGCCGCCTACCGCCGGGCCGAGGACCTCATCAACATCGGCGCCTACGCCGAGGGCACCAACCCCAAGATTGACCGTGCCCTGCGACTCATGGAGCGCATCAACGGCTTTCTGCGCCAGCCCCAGGACCAGGGGGTGGACCTGACCGCCAGCCGCGAGCAGTTGATGCGGCTCATGCAGGAGAGGTAAGCCGTGGCCTTCCGCTTTCGCCTGCAGACCGTGCTGGACCACCGCCACCATCTGGAGGACCTGGCCTTCAACGTCTTCGCCCAGATGCAGAAGGTGCAGCAGCAGTGCGAGCTGCACATCGCCTGGCTGGGCGGCGAGCTGGTGCGCGCCCGCTTTGATCTGGCCGGGCGCGAGCAACAGGGCATGCCGGCCAAGGACTTCATCCTGGCCAACGAGTACGTCACTGTGCTGAGGTTGCAGGTGATGCGCGAGCAGGCCCGGCTGCCGGTGTTGAAGGCCCAGACCGAGGAGGCCCGCCAAAAACTGGTGGAGGCCGCCAAGAAGCGCAAGGTGCTGGAGAGCTTGCGCCAGACCCACCGGGCCGATTATGATCGTGAGGAACTTTTGCAGGAGCAGCGGCTCTTGGACGAGGTGGCGGTGGGTTCCTTCGCGCGGAGAAACTTGTCATGAGACCGGGCCGGCGGACAACCGGCCCCGGCCAGGCGGCACCGCGCCGGCGGGGGCTGGCGGGTCTGGCCTTGGCCTGCGCCCTGTCCCTGGCGGTGTTCCTGGCTTGGCCCCTGGGCGGCCCCGGCCTGGGCCAGGCCCTGGCCGCCCCGGCCAAGGGCAAGGAGAAGCCGGCCAAGCCCGCCGCCAAGACCGAGGCCAAGCCCGGCGAGAGCCTGCCCGACAAGCCCGCCGCCAAGGCCCCTGAGACGCCGGCCAACATCCTGGTGGGCGACAAGGCCGCCGAGGAGAGCGTCACCGGCTTCGACCCCAAGGCCCCCGCCGAGGGCGACGCCGGCCTGGGCGCCCCCGCCGCGCCGCCCCAATACGACCCCCGCCTGATCCAGCTCATCGAGCAGAAGCGCGCCGACCTGTCCCTGGAGGAGGCCCGCCTGGCCCGCGAGCGCCAGGAGTTGCAGAAGCTCCAGGCCGAGGTCATGGCGCGCATCGAGGACCTCAAGAAGGTGCAGGCCGTGCTGGAGGAGCTGGTCAAGACCGAGCAGGACCAGCGCGAGGGCCGGGTGCAGCAGCTTGTAAAGGTACTTTCCAACATGAAGGCCGACGCCGCCGGGGCCGTGGTGGCCAAGCTGGACGACCAGATGGCCGTGGAGGTCTTCAGCAAGATGGCCCCGCGCACCTCGGGCAAGGTCATGTCCTCCTTGAAGCCCGAACACGCCGCGCGCATCAGCGAGCTCTTGACCCGCCACCAGCAGTCCCGCGAGGCCGCCAAGATGGCCGGCGCGGCGGCGGCGGCCGGGACCCAGCCTCCGGCTCCGGCCCAGCCTGCCGGCGGGGCCAAGCCCGCCCCGGCGGCCGCCAAGCCCGCGCCGGCGGCTGCCCAGCCCCCGGCCCAGCAGCCGCAGGCACCCCCGCAGGCTGGCGCCCAGACCTACAAGGCCGGCGCCAAGCCCGAGAGCGCCCCGGCCTCCATGGGGCCCACGCCCACGGTGCCACCCGTGCCCCTGGCCCCGGTGGCCGCCCCGGGCATGCCCGTGGCCCCCACCGTGCAGCCCACCCAGCCCGCCCAGCCCACGGCCCCCGCCGCCGCCCCGCCGGACCCGGCCCCGGCCAAGCGCTGAGCCCTTGCCAGTTTCAGCCAGTGTGCTAGATTGACCAGCGGTGCAAGACTAGGGCGCCAGGGGGACGGCGATGGGGTGTAAAAACTGCGCGGCCATGATGCTCGCCACGGCGCTTGTGGTCAGCGGCCCGGCCTGGGCCGGCAGCCACGACTTCACCCTGGTCAACCAGACCGGCCTGGCCATGGACAAGCTCTTCGTGGTGCCCCCCCAGGCCACCACCTGGCAAGAGAACCTCCTTAACCGTGATCTGCTCATGCCCGGCGAGGAGGCCCGCATAGGCTTCTCGCGGACCGCCGGCCAGTGCCGCTGGGACCTGGTGGTGGTGGACTCCACCGGCACCGAGGTTACCTGGGAGAGCGTGGACCTCTGCAAGGGCAAAAGGGTGCTCCTGCGCCTGGAGGACGACCTGCCCGAGGCGCTGTACGAGTAACCGCGAGCCGCGGCGGGCGTAAACGGGTCGGGTGTGGTGGCGGGGCAACCGGCGTGCTGGGCTCCCGTGGATAGGCCCTCGCAAAGTGCAAAAAGATAAAGCTTGTAGGGCGGGTTAGCGAAGCGTAACCCGCCCTACCCTTCCCGAGCCGCGCCAAGAGTAGAGACGTCCCTCCCGCCGCTACTTCTTTTTGAACAAATCAGGATAAAGCCTGGCGGCGCACTCGGGGCAGATGCCGTGGGAGAATTGGGCCTCGGATTTTTGCTCCAGGTAGCGCTCCACTTCCTGCCAGTTGCCGTGGTCGTCGCGGATTCTCTTGCAGCCGGCGCAGATGGGCAAGAGCCCGCTGAGCTTCTTGACGTTGCCCAGGGCCGCGCGCAGCTCCTCGAGCAGGCGTTCGCGCTCCTCTTCGGCCTGGCGTCTCGCCTCCATCTCGGCCAGGGTGGCCTGGTGGGCCAGGCGTATCCTGCGGTTGAGGCGCAACGCCAGGGCGGTGGACAAGGCCATGAAGACAAACAGCAGGGCCGAGACCGCCAGCATGGGCCAATAGCGTTGCAGCACGTCTTGCAGGGTGAACTGGCCCAGGTCCTGAAAGGGACCCAGCCGAAGCTCGCGCAGCAGCTCGCGCACCGGCTGGTAGTTCTCGGGCGTGGTCCAGCCGGCGTGGCTGGCGGCAAGGCTGGCGGGATCGTTGTCGGGCATACTCAAGAGGGCCACGGCCACTTTCTCGACCAGCTCGTGCGAGGTGTGTTCCAGTCTGGCCAGCGCCCACTCGGGGTAGAGGCGGGTGGAGTGCAACAGCGGCAGTTGATCGCTGATGCGGGGGCCCAGGATGCGCAGGTCGCTGATCTTGATCCTGCCCTCCCGCGCCAGGCGCTCCAGGACGCCGCTGCGCGCCGTGCCGGCGTCCACCTCGCCGGCCAGCACGGCCAGGGGCACGCTTTCCTGATAGCCGCCGAAGCGCAGTTGGGCGAAGTCCTTCTGGGGGTCCAGGCCGGCCTGCTTGAGTTCTCGCCAGGCCATGCGCCAGCCACCGAAGGACTGGGGGTCCACGGCCATGAAGGTCTTGCCCCTTAGGTCGGCCAGGGAGGCGATGTCCGGGCGGCTGGCCCGGCAGAAGATCACCCCGGCGAAGACAGAGTGGGAGCCTGGCTTCTTGATGGTGGCGATGGGGCTCACCCCCAAGCTGGCCAACTCGGTGGCGATGGAGGGGTTGGCCAGCAAAAAGTCCACGCGCCCCTGGCGCACCGCCTGGCCCACCTCGCCGAACTCCAGGCACACCAGACTGAAGGCATGGCCTAGTATCTTTTCGTTGAGATACTGCCCGGTGGGTGACCACTGCTCCAGGCAGCGGGCCGCGCCGGAGTTGGCCAGCACCCCCACCTTCACCGCCGGCTGGGCGGCCGCCAGGGAATAGGCAACCAGATTGAAAACCATTGCCGCCAGCAGGGCGAGGAAAGCTGTTCTCAGGCGGTCGGACATGAGCTTGGCATCCCCAAGGCAAGCGGGCCAGGGAGTGGGTGGAAGGCAACGTGCGCGCCGGGGGCCCGGCGTGGCGCTCTACTTCTTCCTCAGCACGCGCTCGTCGCCGACCGTGATGGTCACCTGGGTGGCGTCGAAGTGCTCCAATAGCGGGATGAGGTACTTGCGCGACAGGCCGGTGATCTCCTTGAACTGCTGGGCCCCGATGCGCTCGTGGCTGTCGAAGTAGGCCTTCAGGCGGGACTTGATCTCGTTCAGGGCCTCGGAGTGGTAGTAGAGGTCCTCCTTGAGCTTGACCAGCACGCCTTCGTTAAGGAGCACCTGCATGACCTGCTTGGCCTCCTTCTTGTCCTCCTTCTCGGTTACTTCCTTGAAGAGCGGCGGGGTGAGCCCGCCCTGGGCGTAGGCCTGCTCCAGGCGGGCGCGCAAGGCTTGGGCGCCGCCGGCCAGGCGCACCTGGTGGTCGGGCAGGCGCAGGAGGTCCTTGTCGGCGATGAGCTTGCCTTCGTCGGCCAGCTTGCGCAAGAGGTGGGCGAAGAGCTTGGCCTCCATGCCGGGGCTCAGGCGCTGGCGGAATTCCTCGCGGCTCATGCCCGGCTTCAGCGGCTGGCTGGCGTGGAACTCGGTCAACAGGGCGATGGCCTGGGCGGAGAGCTGGTCCTGGGTGGAGCGGGCGATCATGCGGCCGCCCTCCTTGTCGAAGCGCACCATCTCCTGTTTGTTGAGCATGTCGGCCAAGAGGCGGTCCAGCTCCTTGGCGGGCAGGGGCACCAGGCGCTCCAGGTCGTGGGCGTTGATGCCGGCCTCGCCGGACAGGCGGGCGTGCACGGCGATGCGCTCAGCGGGAGCGCCCCGCTCCAGGGTGGCCAGGTCGGCGATGATCTCGGGCCGCCGGCGCTTGTGGCGCCCCGGGTGGGGGTGCAGGATGATGCCGCCGGCCACGGTGGCCACCGGCGAATAGGAGCGCAGCACGTAGCGGTCGCCGGCCATCACCGCCACGGGGGCCTCCAGGCGCACCTGGCAGTAGCAGTGCTCGCCGGGCCTCAAGTCGTCGCGGTCCAGGAACATCACCCGGCCCATGGTCTCGCCGGTGCCGGTGTGGAAGCGCACCGGCGCGCGGTGCTTCAGGGGCCGCAGCATGTCCTTGAGGGCCGCGCACTCCAGGTCCACCCACAGGGAGGGCTTAAGCGAGCCGGGGCTGGCCACCACGTCGCCGCGCTCGATGACGGCCTTTTCCACGCCTTGCAGGTTGATGGCCGTGCGCTGGCCCCGGCGGGCCTGTTGCACCTCCTGGTTGTGCACCTGTAGCCCGCGCACCTTGGCGGTGACGTCGCGGGGGTAGATCTCCACCTCCTGGCCGATGGAGGTGGTGCCGCCCACGGCGGTGCCGGTGATGACCGTGCCGAAGCCCTTCATGGTGAAGACGCGGTCCACGGGCAGGCGCCAGGGGCCGAAGGCCGGGCGTTCCTCAAGGCCCGAGACCATCTCGTCCAGCACGCGCACCAGCTCGGGCAGGCCCTGGCCCGTGGTGGAGGAGACGGGCACGATGGGCGCCCCGGCCAGGAAGGTGTCGCCCAGGTACTCGGCCACGTCCTCCCGCACCAGGCCCAGCCACTCCTCGTCCACCATGTCTATCTTGGTGAGCACCACCAGGCCGGTGCGCACGCCCAGGAGGGTACAGATGTCCAGGTGCTCGCGGGTCTGGGGCATGACGCCCTCGTCGGCGGCGATGACCAGGGCCACCAGGTCAATGCCCGTGGCTCCGGCCACCATGTTCTTGACGAACTTCTCGTGGCCGGGCACGTCCACGATGCCCAGGCGTTGGCCGGAGGGCAGGTCCAGGAAGGCGAAGCCCAGCTCGATGGTGATGCCGCGCGCCTTTTCTTCCTTGAGGCGGTCGGTGTCGGTGCCGGTGAGCGCCTTGACCAGGGAGGTCTTGCCGTGGTCTATGTGGCCGGCGGTGCCCAGGACGATCTGCTTCATGGCGGCGCCTCCGGGGAGGTTACAGGGGGTGGGGGATAGTTTATCAACAAGAGGGGCGGGCATAAACCCCGCCCGGCCCACTTATTCCCCGCCGGGGCTCGTGGCCTGATCTGTATTTTTTGCTACGGCCCCTCGGCGGGAGCCGGCGGCCTGGGTCAGTGGGAGAGCCTCAACCGGCCCGTTTGTGCCCCGCGGGGGGCACCCCGCCGGCCCGGACGATGAGGCAGGTGCAGGGGGCGCGGCGGCTGACGCGCTCGGCCACCGAGCCCAGGAGCACCAGGCCCATGCCCGAGAGCCCTTGGGAGCCCAGGACCACCAGGTCGGCGTTGCTCTCTTGGAGTTGGGCCAGTATCTCCTCGCTGGGGTGGCCACGCCGGAGCACCGGGCGCCAGTCCAGGCCCTCCAGCCGCTGGCCGTAGCGCTGGCGCATGTAGGCGGTCAGGCGCTGGACGATCTCCTGGTCGGGCAGGCGGTCGGCGGCGTGGGGCTTGTCGCCGGGCAACAGCGGGGCGCCGGGCAGCACCACGTGCAGTAGGGTCAGGCGGGCGCCGTCGCGGCGGGCCTGCTCCAGGGCCTGCTCCAGGGCCGTCTCGGCCTGGGGCGAGAAATCGCTGCAACAGACGATATGGCTGAAAAGTGCCATCTGCCACCTTCGCGGTAGGGTCCCCCCATCGGGTCTGGTCTCGATCCTTGGCTCGATTATATGCCAGGTGAGAGCGGGTGGGGTAGTGTTTGCGCGGGGAGGCGGGGAGCAGGCTGCAATCAATCCGAGGTTGGGACCGCCAGGCGCTCAAGGCCATGGACCCACCCCAAGCAAGCAGGGCTTGCCCGGGGACTCCGGGGACCCCGGGGATGGCCTTGATCGCCATCCTGCCTTAGGGAGCCAGCAGCACCTGCCCGCCGAAGCGCCGGCGCAGCTCCCCGGCCAAGGCCTGGGCCGCGCCCTGGTCCAGGCACTCCACCAGGAGATCGCCCTGGGGACCCACGGCCAGGCGGCCATGGCGGGCCACCACCGAGGCCACCTCCTGGGGCTCCACGGCCCAGACCCCCTGGGCGCGCAGCAGAAGCTCCTGGCCGCTGAGGGGTTCCTCGGCCACCTGGTCCAGGTCGCGGAACCAGGTCTGCCAGCCCAGGCGGGCCGGGGCCTTTTGCACCGGGGCCACGGGGTCGCCGTACTGGCGGGAGAGGCCAAAGAGGCGCAGGCGGATCATGAGAGCACCTCGGCGGCCAGGGCGAAGTACAGGCCCTCGGCGGGCAAGAGCTCCGGCGGCGGCGAGAGCCCCTGGCGGCTCAGGCCCCGGGCCAGGCAGCACAGGTAGAGATCACTGGCGCCCTGGGGCTCCTTGGCCAGGCCGCGCTTGATGGCCCGGGGCCAGGCCCGCAGAAAGCGGCGCCGGGCCTCCTCGCGGGCCGGGGCCAGGCGGGGGTCCAGCTCGCTCAGGCCCATGGCGGCGATGAGCCGGGCCTGGGCCGCCAACAGGGCCTCATAGACCTGGCGCAGGTGCTGGTCCTGGGGGCCGGCGGCCCCGATTGGCCCCGGCCCGCTCATGCCCCGGCCGCCACCTGGCGGTAATGTGTCAGCAGACGCTCCATGAGTTCATTATGCCCGAAATGGGCAGCCACGCCAGCGGCCCCGGCGGCGCCCAGGCGGCGGCCCTCGGGTCCGGCCAGGCGCAGGGCGGCCCGCGCCAGGGCCGGCGCGTCGCCCGGGGGCAGCAAGAGGCCGTTGACGCCGTCCAAGAGCCAGTCCCCCACGCCGCCCACCCGGGAGGCCGCCACCGGCACCCCCAGGGCCAGGGCCTCCAGGCCGGCGATGCCAAAGGGCTCGGCCCACAGGCTGGGCAGCCACAGGCTGGCCGCCCCGGCCAACAGCCGGCCCATCTGATCGCGGCCGGCCCAGCCCACGTAGCGCAGGCGCTCCGGGTGGGCCGTGGCCAGGCGGGCCACCTCCGGGGCCAAGGGGCCGTCGCCGGCCACCACCAGGGGCAGATCATCTCGCGGCAATACCGCCGACTCACAGGCCTTCAGCACGCCCTTGCGCTCCACCAGGCGGCAGGCCAGCAGGTGGTGGGTCTGGGCCTGGGGCTGGGCGGGAGGCTCCAGGCCTTGCACAAAAGGCGGCAGCACCTCTATCCGTTGGGGGGCCAGGCCCACGGCCATGAGCTCGGCGGCCATGTAGCGCGAGAGCACCAGTACAAGGCGCAGGTCGGCCAGGGCGGCTAGCCGCCGCCGGGTCAGGTCCAGCAGGCGTTGGCCATAGTCCTGGTCCTGGAAGCAGGCCAGGCAGCCCTGGCCCAGGGGGGCAGGGCAGATGGCCCCCGTGGGGGTGAGCTTGCCCAGGCCGGGGCAGAAGACGCGGTGGTCCTGCACGGTCATCAGGGCGCGCCCCGTGGCGGCGGCGGTCTCCATGAGCGCCGGGTCCATGACATTGTGCAGGTGGATGACCTCGGGCCGCCAAGCGGCAATCAGCTCTTGCAGGCGCAGCAGCGCCGCCTGGCCGCCGCGCGGGCTCAGGCCCCCGCGCTCCAGGCCCTTGAGCCGAATCCAGGCCCCCAGGCCGGGGCGCTCCTCGGGGGGCAGACTGCCGTCGTCGTGCCCCACGGCCAACAGCGTGCTGGCGCGGCCTGGCAGATGGTGCAGGATGGCGAGGAGATGGCGGTCGGCCCCGCCCCGGGCCGAGAGCCTCTCGTGCAGCATCAGCACCCGCAAGGGGTTGTGGGATGGCTTTTCGGAGGCCATCGGTAAAGCTCAACCTTTCATTCCCCGCCTCAAGGTCCCAGCATAGCACGGGGCCGCCCCAAGCCTCGCCGGAGGGCGCGAGGATAAGAAGCGCTCTTGCAAAGTGGCGGCGATTGGGGCAAAAATGAACCGTGTGTCCGTGAACAATCCCCGCTTGTGTCCCTCCACGCTCCCCTGCATCCCGGGAGGTCAGCCACCGTGCAGCCCAGCCTGAGTTTCAAGGTCAAGCCCAGCCTGCCCCCCCAACTGCAACCCCTGGCGCGCCTGGCCGGCAACCTCTGGTTCACCTGGAACCCCGAGGCCGTGGAGCTGTTTCAGCGCATGGAGGCCCGCCTGTGGTCGCAGGTCTCCCACAACCCTCTGATGCTCTTGAACCAAATCAGTCAGGAGCGCCTGGAGGCCCTGGCCAAGGACAGCGGCTTCGTGGCCCAGTTGGAGCGCGTGGCGGGCCTGTTGGACGACTACCTCAAGGCCACCGACTGCCCCTTTTTGGCCGGACGCTCCCCCGAGCACTTCAAGATCGCCTACTTCTCGGCCGAGTACGGCCTGGCCGACTGCCTGCCCATCTACTCCGGCGGCCTGGGCATGCTCAGCGGCGACCACCTGAAAAGCGCCAGCAACCTGAACCTGCCCCTGCTGGCCGTGGGCCTGGCCTACCGCCAGGGCTACTTCAGCCAGTACCTCAACCCCGACGGCTGGCAGCAGGAACGCTACCACGCCAACGACTTCTGGAACATGCCCATGACCCTGGTGCGCGACGGCCAGGGGCAGGAAGTCTTCATCAGCGTGGACATCGAGGGCCGGCCCCTGCTGGCCCGCCTGTGGCTGGTCAAGGTGGGCCGGGTCTCCCTGTACCTCATGGACGCCAACATCGAGCAGAACCCCGACGACCTGCGCGCCCTGACCCACCAGCTCTACGGCGGCGACACCGAGATGCGCATCCGCCAGGAGATCCTGCTGGGCATAGGCGGGGTACGCGCCCTCAAGGCCTTGGGCATCGAGCCCAACGTCTATCACATGAACGAGGGCCACAGCGCCTTCGCCTCCCTGGAGCGCATACGCATCCTGCGCGCCGAGCAGGGCCTGTCCTTTGACGAGGCCCGCGAGATGGTCAAGACCAGCAACTGCTTCACCACCCACACCCCCGTGCCGGCGGGCAACGACTACTTCGACCCCGACCTGGTGCGCCGCCATTTCCAGGGCTACGTGCGCGAGCTGGGCATCAGCCTGCCGGTCCTCTTGGCCTACGGCCGCGTGCACCCCCACGACCAGCAGGAGCCCTTCTGCATGACCGTGCTGGCCTTGCGCCTGTCGGCGGCCAACAACGGCGTCAGCCAACTGCACGGCAAGGTCAGCCGCCAGATGTGGCAGGACGTCTATCCCCACTTCCCCCTGGAGGACGTGCCCATCAGCGCCATCACCAATGGCGTGCACATCCCCAGTTGGATCAGCGGCGACATGGCCTACCTCTATTACCGCTACCTGGGGCCGGCCTGGATGGAGGACCCCGACTCCCAGGCCGTGTGGCGGCTGATTGACCAGATACCCGACGGCGAGCTGTGGCGCGCCCACGACCGCCGCCGCGCCCGCTGCGTGGCCTACGTGCGCGCCCGCCTGGTGGAGCAGCTCAAGCGCCGGGGGGCATCCGCCGAGACCCTGCGCCAGGCCTCCGAGGTGCTCAACGCCGAGGCGCTCACCGTGGTCTTCGCCCGCCGCTTCGCCACCTACAAGCGCGCCATCATGATCCTGCAAGACCCCGACCGCCTGGCCCGCCTGGTGGGCGACGCCAAGCGCCCCGTGCAGTTCATCTTCGCCGGCAAGGCCCACCCCAAGGACAACGAGGGCAAGGAGTTCATCCGCCGCATCGTGGCCACCAGCCAGGAGCCGCGCTTCAGGCAGCACATGGTCTTCATCGAGGACTACGACATCAACGTGGCCCGCTACCTGGTGCAGGGGGCCGACGTGTGGCTCAACAACCCGCGGCGCCCCCTGGAGGCCTGCGGCACCAGCGGCATGAAGGCCGCCGCCAACGGCGCGCTCAACCTCTCCATCCTGGACGGCTGGTGGGACGAGGGCTTCGAGCCCGGCCTGGGCTGGGCCATCGGCGCCGGCGAGCAGTACGAGGACGAGTACCTCCAGGACCAGGTGGAGGCCCGCGCCCTCTACCGCACCCTGGAGAACGAGGTGGCCCCGGCCTTCTACGACCGCGCCGAGGACGGCCTGCCCCGGCGCTGGATAAGCTACATGAAGAAGAGCCTGAGCCAGCTCTGCCCGGTCTTCAACACCCACCGCATGCTGGAGGACTACACCGACGAGTCCTACCTGCCCGCCGCCCTGCGCTTCAACAGCCTGGCCGGGGACGGCTTTGCCCGCGCCCGCCAACTGGGCGCCTGGACCCGGCGCATCATGGAGCACTGGAGCCAGGTGGAGGTGCGGGAGGTGACGAGCCCCATGCCCGAGAGCCTGACCTGGGGCGACGAGCTGGAGGTGCGCGCCGTGGTCAAGCTGGGCGGGCTCAATCCCCAGGACGTGGCCTGCGACATCTACTTCGGCCCCCTGAACGCCGACGGCCTGTTCGCCTCCCGCGACACCCAGCAGATGGAACCCACCGGCGGCGGCGACGGCACCTACGAGTTCCAGGGCCGCATCGCCTGCCGCTCCACCGGACGCCTGGGGCTCAAGGTGCGCGTGGTGCCCTTCCACGGCGACCTCAACTCCAAATACGCCCTGGGCCTGGCCGCCTGGGGCTAACCACGTGCCGTGGTGGGCGTAAACGGGTCGGTTGCGGCTGTCGTGGTGGCGCGGGGCCGGCGGCTCCCGCCGAGGGGCCATCGGGTGTAAAAACACGGGCGGGCCGCGAGCCGCGGCGGGCGTAAACGGGTCGGTTGCGGCTGTCGTGGTGGCGCGGGGCCGGCGGCTCCCGGCCGGGTGCCCCCGGCGGGGCATAGACGGGTCGAGCGACGCTGTACTGCTGACGAAGGCCGGCGGCTCCCGTTGAAGGCCCGTATCGGGAAATACACGGGCGGGGATAACCCCCGCCCCTTGTATATGGTCACTACGGGAGCAAACGGGGTTGGTTACGGGAGAGCCTCTCCCGACCCGCATTGGGAGTCGAGGCACTCGACCCCCGCCCCTACGAAGAAAAGGCCTCTTATTGCCTTTGGTTTTCGTAGGGGCGGGGTTTATCCCCGCCCGTCTTAACTTGGGCACTGAAACCACGGCCAGCGATTGCCTGGGCCGGCCCCCCGCTCCCTGGCCTCCCCGCTTACCCCTCCAGCACCACCAGGGCGTCCACGGCCACGGGCCGGCCTTGGGCGATCTTGAGGGGGTTCAGGTCTATCTCGGCCACCTCTGGCGCCTCCAGGCCGATGCGCCCCAGGCTGACCAACAGCTCGGCCAGGGCCTGGCGATTGAGGGCCGGCTCGCCCCGGAAGGCCTCCAGGAGCCGGCGGCCCTTTAGTTCCTCCATCATGTCCAGGGCGTCGTCAAGGCAGAGGGGCGCCACCCTAAAGACCACGTCCCCCAGGGCCTCGGCGGTGACCCCGCCCAGACCCAGCATCACCGCCGGCCCGTAGAGGGGATCGCGCACCAGTCCGGCGATCAGCTCCCGCCGGCCCGGCACCATTTCCAGCACCAGGAACTCCGTGAGCCCCGGCGCGCGCTCCTGTAGCCGCCGGCAGGCCGCCTACACCTCCTCCGGGCCGCGCAGGTCCAACTCCACCAGGCCCAGCTCCGACTTGTGGGCCAAATCGGCGCCCGAGGCCTTGACCGCCACGGGAAAGCCCAGGTCGCCGGCCAGGGCGGCGGCTTCTTGGGGGGTATGGGCCAGGGCCTCGCGGGTGCAGGGGATGCCCCATTGCCGCAGGAACTCCTTGGACTGATGCTCTGAAAGGGTGGTGCGCCTTGGCGCGGCGGCGGGGGCCTGATTTACCATGTCGGTTAGCCTCGTGCAAGCAAGGAGGGGGAAGGCAGGCTATGGGCCTCTCGCTCCCCCTCGAATTGATCGTGTACCTGCCCAGGCCGGTGGCCCAGGCTAATTCAACATATCAGAGGCCGGCCGGTCCGGCCAGGCCCTAGGCCTTGTGGGACAAAAGCTTGGGTTCCCGCTCCTCCGGTCCCTCCAGGGCCGGCGGCTGACCCTGGCCGTCGGTGCCGCCCTCCAGCACCTTGACCAGGTCCAGCACCACCTGGGAGAGCACCTCGGCCTGGCCACGCATCTGCTCGGCCGAGTCGGCGCTCTGGGCGGCCTGGCCGGCGTTGCGCTGGGTCACCTGGTCCACCTGGCTGACGGCCTTGGCGATCTGCTCCAGGCCCACCCTCTGCTCGTTGGAGGCCGAGGCGATCTCGCGCACCAGGGAGGCGCTCTTCTGGGAGGCGCCGGCCATCTCCTTGAACTCGGTCTCGGTCTGGCCCACCAGCGTCACGCCGGTCTTGACCTTGCTCAGGGCGTCCTGGATGAGGTTCTGGGTGTTCTTGGCCGCCTCGGCGGCCCGCATGGCCAGGTTGCGCACCTCGTCGGCCACCACGGCG
>JACQYR010000109.1:0-3010 GCA_016208115.1 Desulfarculus sp. | reverse complement strand
GTTCAACGCCAAGAGGTTGGTCTGGAAGGCTATTTCGTCAATGGTCTTGATGATCTTGCTGATCTGCTCGCTGGCCGAGGATATCTCGCCCATGGCGGTGCTCATCTGGCCCATGGATTGGCCGGCCCGCTCCATGAGCCCCTGGGCCTGGTCCATGAGCTGGCGGGCGCTCTCGGCGTTGTCGGCGTTCTGCCGGGTCATGGAGGATATCTCCTCCAGGGAGGCGCTGGTCTCTTCCAGGCTGGCGGCCTGCTGGGAGGCGCCGTCGGAGAGCTGCTGGGAGACCGTCTGGGCCTCCTGTGACGAGGAGCCCACCTGCTCCACCACCTGGTGCAGGGCGTCCACCGAGCGGCGCAGGGGACCGAAGGTGCTGCGGATGAGATACAGGCCCCAGACCAAGAGGAGGCCCACGGCCCCGGCGCTGACGCTCAGGCCCAGGATGTTGCTCAAACGGGCGGTGTCCTGCATCTCGCCGCGGCTTTCCTCTTGCAGGCGCTGGCCTCGGGCGGCCAGGGCCTTGGCCGCCTTGTCCAGGGAGGCCATCAGCTCCCGGTTCTGCTTCCAGCCGTCGTGGAGCTTGGTCTCCGTCTCGGCCAGGACCTGGTTGTCGGGACCGAAGGCGTTCCAGCCCTCCACCAAGTCCTTTTGCTTCAGGTTGGGCAGCACCGCCTTGGTGTTGTATTCCAGAAGGTCGCGCTCCTGCTTGATCTGCTTCTGCTCGCCCAGGAAGTGCTTCTCGTCGTTGCTCAGGAACAGGCCCTGCACGTTGAGGATCAGGCGGTTCTGCAGGGCCACCATCTCCTTGGCGCCGTTGCGCAGGTTGGTGAGGAAATCGTCCAGGCCGGCGCCGCTTTCCAGAAACAGCTCGCCCTCCAACTGGATCAGGGGCTCCACCAGCTTCTTGCGGCTGATCTCGGCCAGGTTTATGCCCGACTGCAGCATGGCGGCCCGCCCCTTGAATATCTGCTCCACGTTGGCGCGCACCTGGCCGAAGAGTTTGCGGTAGGCGGCCACCTCCTTGGCGGCGGTCTCCAGCTCCTGGCGCACCTGTTCGGAGCCGGCGGCGTCCTTTTGCTTGAGCAGGCCGTCGTGGACGGCGCCCAGCAGGGTCTCGCCCTGCTTGGCTATCTCGGCATTACCCTCCTGCAAGAAGGTGCGCTCGGCCACGCGGGCCTGTTGCAGGTTGGCCAGGGCCTCCATGACCCCCACGCTCACGGTGCCGGCCCGTTCCACCTTGCCCTGGAAGATGAAGTTGCCGCCGGTGACCAGGGCCAGGGCCACCATGGCCAGGATCATGAACAACACCACCTTGCCTCTGAGGCTCATATCCCTTACCCCGCGTTTGGCGTAGCCGATGGGATCGCCGCGTGCCCAGACCCGGCCCTGATCCTGGTCCGGCCGGCGGCAAAGGCCGGCCGGGCCAGGATCAGAAGATTACTTCTTATAAATACCACAGCCGAAATACACGTTTTGGCCCGGGACGGCCTCCACGTAGGAAGACTTGGCGACCTGCTCCTTGGTGCCGGGCCGGGGCCAGTAGTAGTCCACCCAGCCGCCGCCCTCCTTGGCCTTGACCACGAACTCACCGAAGAACTGCTTGCCCTTGATGTCCTTGTACACCGTCAGGTCCTTGTTGACCAACTGGGGCTGATGGGGGTGGGCCACCATGATGACCTTGTCCAGGGCACCGGCCCAGATGTAGTAATCACCGCTGACAAAGGGACCCTTGGGGTCGGCCACGGCCTTGAGGGTATCGTCCATCCCCTTTTCCTTGGCCATGGCCACGGCCTTCTTGACCAGGGCCTTGGCCTGGTCCGGCGAGTCGGCCTCCGCGGCGATGGCCAGGCCAGACCAGGTCAAGCACAGCATCAGGGCCAGGGCCATCAAAATGCCTTTCTTCATCATCAGCCTCCTTGTGGTACTAGGGTTGCGGGCAAGATGAAGGCCCGGCTGGCCCTGGCGCGCCGCGCCCTGGGGCGCGGCTGTCCGGACAAGTACGCAGCCTTCCAACCTAATCCATCTCGAGGCAGGCATTGGCTCCACGTTGCGCGGTACGTGGTTGGGGCGCCAATCCTGGCGCGGGGGGCGGCCCCCACCCCCCCGCCGCCCCCGTTTACGTCCGGGGGTATGTTAAACCCAAGGTGCCCCGGGCCGCTGGCCGCCGCGCCGGACCGGAGCGATAGCTATTGTCTATGCGTTATCCATGTTTACATTGTGCCAAACAATATTACCCCACAGGGGCTGGTTTGGGGAAAGACCCGCCTAGACCCCTATTTGTAGAAGCCGCAGCCGAAAAACACGTTGCTGCCCGGCACGCGCTCCACATAGGAGGTCTTGAGCGAGGGCTCCTTTTCGCCGGGCTTGGCCCAGTGATAGTCCACCCAGCCCGAGCCCTGCTCCTTGGCCACCCGGGCCAGCTCCAGGAAGAACAACTTGCCCTTGACGTCCTTGATGCTCGACTGGTCCTTGCCCTCCAGCACGGGCTTCTCGGGGTGCACCAGCATGACGTGGGTGTTTATATCACAGACAAAAATGTACAGCTCACCCTTAAAGAAGGGGCCGTTCTTGTCGCGGATTGCCGCATAGGTGGCCTCCAGGCCCTTATCCTTGGCCATGGCGATGGCTTGTTGCACCATGGCCTTGGCCTCGTCGGCGGTGGCGGCGGCGGCCAGGGAGGCGCACCCCAGGGTCAAGGCCAGGGCCAGGGCCAGGATCGGCAGCGAACGTTTTTTCATCCCATCCTCCTGGCGCATGATGAATTACCTAACCGCTTATCGAATGTCCGGGGCCGGTACGGCGGCGGGCCGCCGGCCGGCCTGGGACGGGCAAGCGCCGGCACGGACCGGGGGGCCCCGGCAGAGGCCTTTCATGGTCAATGGTTAGGTAGGGCTGCCTAATTTGGCATGGGCCTAGGTGCAAGACACGCAAGGTTGGTCCCCCAGGCAGGTTGGGCTGAAGGCATGATAGCACTCTCCCTGGGGCTTGGGGTATTTTTTTGTGCAATTATTGT
>JACQYR010000214.1 GCA_016208115.1 Desulfarculus sp. | reverse complement strand
TCTCCGTGTAGTGGGAGGGCAGTGTAACCGGCCCGGGCGCCAGGTGCAAGGATTATGCGTTGACGGGATTCTGCGTCCCAGGCGGCCCTCCGCCTGGGACGCCCCGAGCCTTGTGGACGGCCCTGGGCCTTGTTGCGGAGCGGCGTATTTGCTATTTACGAGGTACGAGAAATCTCATACAGGAGCCGGCGCCATGGAACAGGCCCCCAGTAAGGTCAAGACCCTGGAGCAGGCCGTGGCCGAGCTGGCCCGGCCGGGCATGAGCATGGCCCTGTGCGCGGGCCTGGAGGGCTTCGTGCCCTTTGCCGCCGCCCACGAGCTGATCCGCCAGGGCCTGGGCGATTTGACCCTGATCGCGCCCATCAGCAACATCTGCTTCGACCAGCTCATCGCCGCCGGCCTGGCCAGCCGGGTCATCGCCGCCTGGGTGGGCAACGTCTCCACGGGCATCGCCTACAACTTCCGGCGGGCCGTGGAGCAGGGCCAGCCCCGGCCCCTGGAGGTGGTCAACCACAGCAACTTCAGCATCACCCTGGCCCTGGAGGCCGGGGCCCGGGGCCTGCCCATGGCCGTGTCGCGCTCGCCCCTGGGCAGCGACATCGCCAAGGACAACCCTCACTTCCAGCAGTTCACCTGCCCCCACAGCGGCGACAAGCTCCTGGCGGTCAAGGCCCTCAATCCCGACCTGACCATCCTGCACGTGCAGCGCTCCGACCCGGCGGGCAACTGCCAGGCCTGGGGGGCCACCGGCTTCTCGCGCCAGGCGGCCCTGGCGGCCAAGAAGGTGCTCATCACCTGCGAGGAGATCGTGGACCCCCAGGTGATCCGCGCCGACCCCGAGCGCACCCTGGTGGCCGGCCTGGCGGTCAGCGCGGTCTGCGAGGTGCCCTGGGGCGCCCACCCTGCCCCGGTGCAGGGCTACTACGGCCTGGACAACGACTTTTTCGTGGACTACGCCGCCGCCACCAGGAGCGCCGAGGGCAGCGCCGCCTGGCTGGATGAATGGGTTTACGGCCTCCAGGACCGGGGCCAGTACCTGGCCAAGCTGGGGCGGGAGAGGTGGAGCGGGCTGATGGTGAAGCACTCCATGAAGAGCGCGCCGGTGGAGTATGGGTGGTGAGGCAGACCGAGCTATAGTTGACGTAAAATCAACCGCCATCTTGGCCAACCCGGGGGAACGAGCTATAATGAATAAGGAGCAAGCCAGGAGGCTCGTCAGGGCGATAGCCAAGACGGGCTGGCTGCGGCGCACCGAGCACTGCCGGCGGCGCATGCAAGAGCGCAACGTCACCATGGATGATGTATTGCAGGCCTTGCTTTGGGGCGAAATCCGCGAACTTAAGCCCAACCCCGACTGTCAGGACTGGGAGTGCCTGGTGAGGGGGCAGGACCTGGAGCAGGAGCCCCTGACCGTTAAGGTGGTCATTCTGGAAAGCGATTTTGCCCTGCTGTGCATCACCGTGCACGGCTAGAGGAGGCACCGACCATGCGTTGTCCTTCCTGCTCGACCGAGATGACCTGCCGCCTGGGCGAGCACCAATACAGCGAGAGCGGCCTGCGGGGCGTCTACCTCAGCGACGTGGAGCTTTGGGAGTGCCCCTGCGGCGAACGGGCCGTGGGCATCCCGGCGGTGCCCGAGCTGCACCGGCTCCTGGGCCAAGAACTGGTGCGCAAGCGCTCTTTGCTGGACGGGGCGGAGATTCGCTTCCTGCGCAAAAACCTGGGCCTGGCGGCCAAGGACTTCGCCGACCTGTTGGGAGTGGACAAGGCCACGGTTTCGCGCTGGGAAAACGACAAGCAAGGGCCGGACCGCTCCACCGACCGCTTGATCCGCCTGGTCTATGGCGGCCACAAGGGCATCTCCCTGCCTTGGCTGATGGAGCAATTCGCCGATATCGCCGAGCAACAAACCCCCGCGCCCCCCTTGCGGGTGCCACGCTCCTTCTGGAGCCGGGAGCCAGGACCGCAAGAGAGCTGTCCCCGCTGATCCAAGGGGAGCCCATGGCCTTGGCCAGCAGCCCAGCCTCACCAGACCCGTCCCCGCCCCACCGGGAGCACCAGGTGCTCACCCCGGCGCGTGCGGCCATCCTGGCCTTCCTGCTGGTCATGGCCGCCCTGGCCCTCACCCGCCAGGCCATGGTGCCCTATAGCGCCGCGCCCGAGCAGCGCTATCACCTGCTCACCGGCGACGAGCCTGACTACCTGCTGGCCGCCTTCAACCTGGCCCACGGCCAGGGGCTCACCTTAAGCCTGCGCGACAGGCAGCGGTTCCTGCCCCAGGGACGCCTGGACGCCCTGTTCGCCAACTGGCACGGCAGCTACGACTACTTCCTGACCGTCAGCCCGGAGCTGGGGCGGGCCTTCAGCCGCCAGGAGTGGGGCGGCGACAAACAGAAGCTGGTGCACCGCCCCGGCACCAGCGTGCTCTTGGCCCCGGCGGCTTATGCAGGGGAAGGCCAGCGCTGGTGGTCCTACGCCATCATCGCCACCCTGGCCGCCGCGCTCACGGCCCTGATGGTCTGGTGGGCGGCCCGGGCCGGGGCACCGCCGGGCCTGGCCCTGGTGGCCGGGCTGGCCTGCCTGCTGTCGCCCCCGGCCCTGTTCTACGGCCAGCAGGCCTTTCCCGAGCTGCCCCAGGCCCTCTTGCTGACCCTGGCGGCGGTGCTTTTATTCCGGCCCACGCGGCCGGCGGTGCTGGCGGCCACCCTGTGCCTGGCCCTGGCACCCTGGTTCTCGGACCGCGCCCTGCCGCCGGCCCTGTTACTGGGGCTCTCGGCCCTCTTGGCCGCTCCCGGCCGGGGGCTGAAGGCCCTGCTGCTGGCCATCCTGCTGGCCGACGCCTCCGGCCTGGCCACCTACTACTATCACCACCTGGGGGTGCCCTGGCCGCGCAACACCCACACGGTGCTCAAGGCCTCCCTGGGGTATATGCCTTTGGGGTTTTTGCAGCTTTTCTTCAGCGGACTCCAGGGGTTGTTGCTATTCTTCCCCCTGGTGGGCCTGGCGCCCCTGGCGGCCTGGCAGTGGTGGCGCAGTGGTTGGCGGCGCCCTTTGTGCCTCTTGTGGTCCCTGGCCTGGTGCGCGGCGGTGGCCGGGGTGGCTGCCTGGCCCGACTGGACCGGCGGCTCCTGCGCCCGGGGGCGCTACGCCGTGGCGGTGCAGGTATTGACCCTGCCGGCCTGGCTGGCCTGGGCGCGCCTGGGCTTCAGCCGGCGCCAGGCCATTGCCCTGGCCCTCCTGGCCGTCTGGGGCCTGGCCTACGGGGCGGTGGTGGCCTGGCAACCCAAATGGTGGTTTGCCAAGTTCCATCCCATCTTCAACCTGGACACCAGGAGCCCGCTCTTCGCCTGGCTGCCCGACCTGGCCCAGCCCACCACGCGGGCCTATGTGCTCTGCGCGGCCTGGTCCCTGGCCCTGGTGGGCCTTAACTGGTGGCTGGCCCGCGGCCCCCGGCCCGCCGGCGGCGCCTGAGCCGCTGGCGGCCTCCAGGCCCATCTTGTTTTTTGCATTTGTTTGTGGTGATATAGATAACGCTTGCCGATAAAGATGTATGACCGCGCCGGCGGTGGTATAAACATACCGCTGTCGGCGATGCCTTGATCGCGTGATTGTTCCGTTGGCGGGGCCGGCCCCGGAGCGGCCCCCTAACCCAAGGCGCCACGATCCACATTAGGGAAGAAACTAGCCATGGACTTCTTCGCCATAAAAAAATCCCTGCCGCTCAAGGCGGCGCTACTATTGGGCTTGGTCCTTTGCTCGGCCCCGGCCTGGGCCGGCACCGCCTTCAGCCCCTGGGACAACCTGGACACCAGCCTGCAACCCGACACCAACGGCGGCGCCGGCTACCTGCGCGAAGACATCGAATTGCGCTACACGGCCTCCACCATCGGCGACAGCCTGACCACCAACTCGGTGCTGCAAAACGTTTTCTTCGACCGGCTCAACAACTCCGAGTTCACCTACCGCAGCATCCCCGGCGGCACCTCGGTCTTGAAGCACGGCCTGCCCGGCGGCACCACCGGCTCCATCCTGGAGGCGGTGTGGGCCCGCGACTGGGGCGCCGGCGAGGGCGCCAACTTCGTGGTCATCATGGCCGGCACCAACGACATAGACTACAACCGCCACGACAACATCAACGACCTGGCCAACGCCATGCTGGCCAACGTGCAGGAGATGGTCTACAGCGTGTTGGGCGGCCAGAGCGACCCCAATAGCCGCCCGGCGGTGATCGTCATGGGCATCCCCCCCTTCGGCGACTCCGACTGGACCGCCCGCGCCAAGGTCTACAACGACCTGCTGCACTCCTCGCTCAAGCACGTGGACATCTTCTCCGACGCCAACTGGTACGACCTCTACGACAGCAACTCCAAGACCGCCATGGGCAGCCTGATGGAGGACGAGAAGCACCCCAACGACGACGGCATGTACCGCATCGCCGAGAACTGGTTCGAGGCCGTGGACGCCCTCTACAACCCCAATCGCATCTCGGCGGACAACCACGTCTACAAGGGCGACTGGTACGTCCAGCGCAATTAACGTCCCCCGGCGGCGGCGTCCCTGGCTCCTGGCCGGGAGACGCCGCCCCTTTTGACGGCCACCTAATTATTCTAGGAATACCCCCGGCATGAGCAAAGCCGCCCCGGCCTTTTCCCTTTATTCCCTGGGCCGGGCGGCCTGCTGCCTGGGCCTGGCCCTGGGCCTCTGGCTGGCCGCCCCGGGTCTGGCCGGGGCCAACGGCGACACCCGGCCGGCCACGCCCCAGGAAAAGGCCTTTCATGCCCAGGCCCTGGACGCCTGCCAGCAGGCCGCCCCGGCGGGTCCCCAGGGCTGGGACCTGGTGGACCGCACCCAGGTCAATGAACTAAACCGGGTGAGCACCGGCCTGGGCAAGTCCCCCTGGCCGGTGTCCTTTCGTCTGGCCTGGCAGGACAGCGCCAGCCTGCGCGCTGGCGAGGAAAAGACCATGCGGGCCGGCCTGGCCCTCTTGGCCCAGCGCCAGGCCGACCAGAACTTCTCCCAATTGCAGAAGCAGCTCGACGGGCTGAACAAGGCACTGGGCGCGGCCCTCAAAAATGGCGACAGGCCCCAGGCCCAGCAGGTCCAGGAGCGGATGGCCCCCCTAGTGGCCCAACTCCAGGCCCTGCAAGCCGACTTTGACCGCAAGTTCCAAGAAATCCAAAAAGAAAACCAGCCCAAGGACGCCCGGGCCTCCTTGAGCATCCAGGTCAACGCCCTGTACGAGGAGATGCGCGGCCCCGCGACCGAGGAGCCGCCCCTGCGGGGCCACCGGGTGTGGCGGGGCCAGGGCGGCCACGCCTCCCAGCAGGGCTGGCGCGAGGGCGTCACCCTGGTGCTCTTGGGTAAATGGAGCCTGGAGAAGTCCGGCGAGACCACCACCGTCTTCACCGCCCAGACCGACGCGGGCCTGCCCGCCACCACGGCCCAGGCCGTGGCGGTGCGACTGACCGCCGACCCGGCCCGGGCGCGGCAAATGCTCGAGGCCCTGGACTGGGCGCGGCTGGAGGGGCTTTTGGCACGCTAGGGGCAGGCCAGGGCCGGCCCCGGCATAAGGGGACCATGGATTACTCCCCCGGCGACATCATGGTCAGCGCCGCCGCCCGCGAGATCAAGGACGGCGAGGTGGTCTTCGTGGGCATGCGCCTACCGCTCTTGGCCTTTCTGCTGGCCAAGAGCACCCACGCCCCCCAGGCGGTGGGCGTCTTCGAGAACGGCGTGCTGCGCGACCAGCCGGCCACCGGCCCCATCATCACCATGGGCGATCCCCCCAACCAGGCCGGGGCCCTGCGCCTGTGCGACCTGGGCGAGGTCATGACCCTCTTGGGCGGCGGGCGGGTGGACCTGGGCTTCATCGGCGGCGCCCAGGTGGACCAATTCGGCAACGTCAACACCCACGAGGTGCATGGCGCGCATGGCCTCACCCGCCTGCCCGGTTCGGGCGGCGGGGCCGACATCGCCTGCCTGGCCGGCCGCCTCTTGATAATAATGACCCACCAGCGCCGGCGCCTGGTGCCCCGGGTGGATTTCATCACCAGCCCCGGCTGGGGCGGCCACCCCGGCTGGCGCCAGGAACAGGGCCTCACCCGCGGCGGCCCGGCGGCCCTGATAACCTCGCTGGGGGTCTTTCGCTTCCCCCAGGGGCGGGCCCTGCTGACCCAGACCCACCCCGGGGTGACGGTGGAAGAGGTGGCCCGCGAAACCGGCTGGGAGCTTGAGGTGAGCCCCCGCCTGGAAACCACCCCCGCCCCCACCGGACGCGAGCTGGAAATCATCAGGCGCTACGATCCTGGGCGCTTCTGGACGGGCTGAGCCGCCGGCCCGGGACGTCCAGGCCACCGTATGGTATGTTTTCTATTGACAAGGTCTGCTCAGGCCCTTATGGTCACATTGTAGCTGTAAAATAGTTATCGCATAGCGCGCACCCGCCAGCCTCGTTCTTGCCCGCGGGCGGGCGGCCGGGTGAGAGAGGGCAATCCGAGGCCCTGCGCAACCCCATTCACGCACGCGGATGAGACCAGACGCCATGAGCAAAGCCGACGATCCCCAAGGCCCCCTTCTCGACCAGGATGACGCCATCTCCGGGGGCGACGCCCGCCGCAAGGCCAAGTTCGAGGTCTACGGCGAGGAGATGATCGAGAAGGAAGTGAAGCAGAGCGGCAACTCCGGCCGGGTGTACCTGCCACCGGAGTGGGTCGGCAAAAACGTCAAGATCATCCGCATAGACTAACTCCAGACTTTTAAGGAAGAAGGCCGTGAAGCTGCGCCGCTTGACCTCGGAAGACATGGAACAGGTGATCGCCATCCAGCAGAGCATCACCCGCCAGCCGGTCAGCCCCAACTGGCGCAAGATGCTGGCCCAGCATGTCTCGGACCCCTGCCAGGCCGGCCTGGTGGCCGAGATTGACGACAAGGTGATCGGCTTTATCCTGGGCGAGATCAAGGTGGGCGGCTTCGGCAGCGAGCTCACCGGCTGGCTGGAGATGGTGGGCGTGAGCCCGGAGCACATGGGCGCCGGCGTGGGGCGCGCCCTGGCCCAGGGCCTGTTCGAGTATTTTACCAAACAGGGCGTCACCGAGGTGCTCACGGCGGTGCGCTGGGACTCCGGCGACATGCTGGCCTTCTTCAAGAACCTGGGTTTCGACCGCAGCCCCTTCATCAACCTGCGCTTGGTGGTGTAACCTCAACCCGGCTCCCCTTGATTACGCGGGGGCCTGCCGCCATGACCTGTAGCACCGCAAGGGAGGCCCAACTCCTGGCCCAGGGCTGGCGCCGGCGGTTCATGGCCAACCAGCCGCGCCTGGGCGAGGCCGTGGCCATGTACCGGCGGATGGGCCTTCAGGTGCGCCTGGAGCCCGTGGACCCGGCGGCCTGCCAGCCAGAGAGCGGCTGCGCCTCCTGCTTGCGGCGGCCCGAGGTGGCCGCCCAGTTCAAGGTCATCTTCACCCGCAAGCCAGCAAGCCCCGCCCCGGACGGCGATGCCGCCGGTCTCTAGCCATCACCGCCTGTCATAATTTTGGCTGGCACCCAAGACCAGGCCCCGGGGAAGACCGTCATTTTGTCATGCGTTTGACGGAAGCCCTGGGATCGGGTTTGCACACCCCTGTGAAACACACTTCACATCCGTTCGGTTCGTCTCCTAGTTAACATGTTGTTACAATTAACTAATATCTTTTAAGTCCGCCTGGCTATTCGCCGGGGCGCTGGGCAATATTTGCCCACCCTCTCCCAGGCCCCGGAGATATCATATTGCTATTGTTGGTTTATTTTCCATGGCGCCTTACTTGGCCCGCCGTTTGCAATGATTCTCGGCAAACGCGGACTCCCAAGGAGGCAGACCATGAACGCCAGCGCAAATTACCCCCAGGGGCTGACCAAGATAATCTTCGAGGCCTTGGTGTCCCTCACCCCGGGGCTGGCGGCCGAGGGCGAGACCCTGACCCCCGAGCTCCTCCAGCGGGTGGAAAAGGAAGTCCACCGCAAGTTGGCCCCCCAGGGCAATGGCCGCGACCGGCTCTTCTTCGACTTCATCTTCGGGCGCTCCTTTGCCGAGGCCCGCGACCTGATGCTCCAGACCTCCTCGCGGCCCCGCCGGGCCAAGACCGCCCCCAGGCCGGCCCGGCAGGCCATGGGAGCCGCATCATCTCCACCGGCCGGGGATGGCCGAAGAGGTTGCGCCCCAGGCAGGCCCCGGCCGCGCCGCCGGCCAGGGCCTGGGCCAGCATCAGCACCACCGCCCCGGGGTCGGGGTCCTTCTCGCCGCCCAGCACCAAGACCGGCGCCGGGCAGCCGGCCACCAGGCGCTCCATGGCCTGGGGCGAGCCGGGGTAGGCCACCTTGATGAGGTCGGCGCCCAGCTCGGCGGCGGCCCGGCAGGCCAGGATCAGGGCCTCGGCTTGGCCCATCTTCTCGGCCCGCTCGCCGCGCACCATCACCTCCACCATCAGCGGCAGGTTCCAGCGGGCGCAGGCGCTGGCCGCCCGCGCCGCCTGCTCCATGAAGTCGCCCTCGCGGGCGTGGCCGAACTTCACGGTCACCGCCGCGGCCTCGGCCCCCAGCCTGAGGGCCTCCTCGGCGTTCCAGAGCAGATGCTCCTGGAAGCCGGCGGGGTCGCTGAGCAGGGTGAAGCCGCCGGTGAGCCGAAGGATCACCCCCACCGAGCGCCCCAGCCCCGGCCAGCCGGCGGCCAAGGCCCCGGGGTTGAGCAGCACCGCGTCCACCCCGCCCTGGCTGGCCCGCTCCAGGGCCTGGCGGGGGCTCTCCAGCCCCGGCATGGGCCCGGCGATGACCCCATGGTCCATGGCCAGCACCAGGGCCCGCCCGTCCTCGTTCAATATGCGCTTGAGCCTGCGCCCCTTCATGCTCCCGCCTCCCACTGGACGGCTCTCCGCCGGTTGGTCTGTGTTTCGGTACGGCGGCCTTACGATCTCAGCCTGCCTGAGTCCCCTTCCACGCCCAATCCACAGACCACGACATACTACATTTGCCCGTGCTCCACGAGCAATTTCGCGCCCGGCCGCCGGCCCCCCGGCGGGCTTGCCAGGCGCGGCGTCAAGTACTAGACTGGCCCCATGCCAGACCAGACCACCCCCCATCGCGCTCGTGGCGTCCTCTTGGCCTTGCTGTGGCTGGCCCTCTTGGCCCCTGGCCCGGCCGCCGGCCAGGAGCGGGCCGGGGCCCAGCCCCTAGCGGAGGTGAGCTGGCAGCGCCTGCGCCCGGGGCTGGAGTTCGGCTTCTGGGAGGTGCAGTCCGCCAACCGGGCCGGCTCCACCCGCCTGGCCCTCTTGCGGGTGGACCCGCACCGCTACCTGTTCCGGGTGCTGGCCGGCGAGGTGGGCGACGAGGGGCTAAGCGCCACCCAGTGGCGCCGCCTGAGCGGGGCCTTGGCGGTCTTCAACGCTGGCCAGTTCACTCCCCAGCACGCCTACCTGGGACTCCTCATCCAGGATGGCCGGCAGATCACCCGGCCCGTGACCAACCTGGAGGCCGTGCTGGTGGCCGAGCCCAGCGAGCCCGGCCTGCCCCCGGCCCGGGTCATTGACCTGCACTACACCACCCTGCCCCTGCCCCAGGTCCCCTACCGCCAGGCCGCCCAGTCGCTGATGCTCCTGGACCGCTTCGGGCAGATTCGCGTGCGCCGCTCCGACAAGGTGGCCCACCGCACCCTGGTGGCCGAGGACGACCAAGGGCGCATCCTTGTGATGATAAGCGAGGGCAAGCACACCCTGTGGGAGATGGCCCGCTCCCTGGCCGAGCCGGGCCTGGGCCTGCGCGAGGTGATGTGCATGGACGGCGGGGCCGAGGCCCAGATGGTGGTGGCGGTGGACGGCTTCACCTACCAGCAGACCGGCGGCCCCAAGGCCTCGCCCGACCTGCCCCTGCCCTGGCCGGCGGCCAACCTGCCGGCGGCCCTGGCCATCTTCGCCCGTTAGCGGCGTGCCCGCCGCGGGGCGTATACGGGTCGGGTGCGGCTGATTAACCCGCCCGGCCATGCGGACTCCCGCTGCAAGGGTGTGCTGAGAACAAAGACGGGCGGGGATAAAATCCGCCCCCACGAATAAACTAGCGGTTTTCGCTTTGGATTTCGTGGGGGCGGGGTTTAACCCCGCCCGCCTTTTGTCTTTTGATGAAATCTAATGGCAGGTGTTAATCGGTATCAGACCGTGCACTGGCTGGGGCAGCTTATAAAAGAGTACGCCGAGTAGACCCGGGCCGCCTGGGCCGTCTCCTTGGCCGTGGGCGCGTGGGCCGCCCTCTCCTCCACCAGGCCGGCCAACTCGGCCGGGCCGGGCAGGGCCTCGGGGCCAGCCTCGATCACCTTGCCGCCACGCACATCCAACAGCTCGGCCTCGTGGCCGTTGTAGACCAGGGCCAGGGGCACGTAGGTCTGGTCCATGAGCCGGGCCGTGGCCACGGCCTCGCGCTCGCGGCTGACCAGGGAGCCCCGGGCGCAGCGCATAAGCAGCGCCGGCCGGCCCTGGTGCAGCACCAACAGGTCGGCGCGCACCGCCAGGCAGCCGCCCTCCCAATCCAGGCAGCGGGTGGCCTCCACCACCACGTCCTCCTTGGCGTAGCCCAACTTAAGGAGCAGGGCCTCGGCGGCTTGGCGCACGGGTTCGTCCTCGCGCTCGGGCAGGGGCTGGCCGGTTATGAGGTCGTAAAGCTCGTCCATGGCGGCTCCTCGCTGGCGGGGGCTGGGGCACGGCCGGGCCGCGCGCTGGCTGAATAAGACCGCCCCCGCCCTTTGTACTTAAGTTAAGCACGCCCAGGACCAACGCCAAAGAGCGAGGGGGCAAAGAAAAGGCGGGTTACGCTTCGCTAACCCGCCCTACTTTATATCGCAGCCAGACGGGGGGGAAAGCGGGCCAGCGCCCGGGAGGCCGGGCAAAATCCGGGGTCCCCACATAGCCATGCTTTGTGGGGTGGAGTCGCTCTTTTGCCCGGCCGATAAGCGGTCAAAGCCATGGACGGCTTTGACCGCATCAGTCATAGCGTGGCCACCTGGCGCATGATCTCGGAGGCCACATCGGTGAGCGACACCACCTTGGCCACGCCGCCGGCCTCGAAGGCGGCCTTGGGCATGCCGTAGACCACGCAACTGGCCTCGTCCTGGCCGATGGTGGGCGAGCCGGTCTGGCGCATGAGCACCAGGCCCTCGGCGCCATCGGCGCCCATGCCGGTGAGGATCACGCCCACGGCGTTCTTGCCCGCGGCCTTGGCCACCGAGCGGAAGAGCACGTCCACGCTGGGGCGCTGGTGGTGCACCATGGGCCCGGTCTTGACCTCGGCGTAGTAGCGGGCGCCCGAGCGCCTGAGCATCATGTGGAAGTTGCCTGGCGCGATGAGGCAGCGCCCGGGGTAGACCGAGTCATTGTCCTGGGCCTCGCGCACCTCGAAGGGGCACAGGCCGTCCAGGCGGCTGGCGAAGGCGGTGGTGAAGCGCGGCGGCATGTGCTGCACCACCACGATGCCCGGCACCGTGGCCGGCAGGTGGGTGAGCACCTCCTTGATGGCCTCGGTGCCGCCGGTGGAGGCGCCGATGGCCACGATTTTTTGGGTGAGGTCTATGTTGGTCGCCGCGGCCACCGGGGAGCTGGCCCGGGGGGTGGCGCTGATGGCCGAGGGCCGCGCCCGGGCCGCCGCGCGTATCTTCTCGGCCAACTGCTCGGCCATCTCGCCCACGGTGAAGGAGCCGCCGGGCTTGCACAAGACCTCCACGGCCCCGGCCTCGATGGCCTCCAGGGCCATGCGCCCGCCCTTCTGGGTCAGCGAGGACAGGATAATCACCGGCATGGGGCGGTGCTGCATCAGCTTCTTGAGGAAGGTGATGCCGTCCATGCGCGGCATTTCGATGTCCAGCGTGATGACGTCCGGCTCCAGTTGCACGATCTTGTCGCGGGCCACGTAGGGGTCGGTGGCGGTGCCCACCACCTCGATGTCGGGCTGGCTGGCCAGGCTCTTGGAGAGCACCTGGCGCACCACCGCCGAGTCGTCCACGATGAGCACGCGGATGGGTTGTCCTGAGCGCAGGGCCATAGATCGTCTCCTGCCGGTGGCTCGAGGCCTAGAAGTCCAGGCCCGAGTCCTCCTGTTCCAGACGGGCGGCGTCGGGCTCGCCCACGAAAAGGCTCAATATCTTGCGCAGCCCCTCGGGGTGGAAGGGCTTCTTGACAAAGCCCCTGGCCCCCAGGGCCAAGGCCTCCCGCAGACGGTCCTTGCGCCCCTCGGTGGTTACCAGGATGAAGCAGCGGGGCACCAGGCCCTCCTGCTTCAGGGTGGCCAGAAGCTCCAGGCCGGTCATGTTGGGCATGTGCAGGTCGCTAAGTACCACGTCCACGGCCTGGCGCCGCAATATCTCCAGGGCCTGCTGGCCGTCGGAGGCCTCCAGGCACTGCTCCACGACAAAGCCCGCCGCGCGCAGGGTCTTCTTGACCACGGCGCGCATGGAGGCCGAATCGTCAACCACTAAAACCTTCAAGGCCATCTGCCATCACACCCAGTCTTGGCTGGCGCAAAAGCTCACATCTCCCTAGCCTCGGCGCTGTTGGTCTTGATCCACACCCTTCCGCTGCCCACCTCCAGGCCCAGGGTGCGGTTGACGGTGCCGCCCACGTCCTCGGCGGCGATGAGGATGTTGTTGCGCCAGAAGATGCGGCGCACGGCGGCGTAGTTGCGCGCCCCGATGTTGAAGCTGCCATGGCAGTCCATGACGTTGCTGCCGCCCACCACCACCACCCTGAGGCGGCCCTTGCGCGCCCCCAGGGCGTAGGACTCGCGGAACAGGCGGGGCAGCCCGGTGTCGGCGAACATGGCCGGCTTTTCGGCCGCCCGGGCCTGGTCCAGGCGCGAGTCGGGCAGCATCAGGTGCAGCACGCCGCCCACCTGGGCCTTGGCGTCGTGGATGGCCACCGCCAGGCAGGAGCCCAGGCCGTAGGTGACCAGTTGCGCGCCCTGGGTGTTGCACAGGGCCATGTCGCCCACCCCCACCACGATCAGCTCGCCCAAGGCCTTTTAGCCCTCGCGGCGGTACACCGCCGGGCGCACGAAGCCCAGGCGGTGGCGGATGCCGGTCAGGCTCTCCGAGTGCCCCACGAAGAGATAGCCCCCGGGCACCAGACAGTCGTGAAACTTGTCCACCAGGCGCTCCTGGGTGGGCTTGTCGAAGTAGATCATCACGTTGCGGCAGAAGATCACGTGAAAGGGCTGGTCGGAGTCAAAGGGGTCCATGAGGTTGATGCGCCGGTACTGGACCATGGAGCGCAGCTCCGGGCGCACCCGCACGTGACCCAGCCAGCGGTTGGTGCCCCGCTGGAAATAGGTGGTGATGATCTGCCGGGGCATGTCGGCCACCCGGTCCTGGGTGTAGATGCCGTTCTTGGCATGCTCCAGGACCTTGGTGGAGAGGTCGGAGGCCAGGATGGAAACCCCCCGGCGCTCCCAGAACGGACGGTTTTCCTTGAGCACCATGGCCAGGGTGTAGGGCTCCTCGCCGGTGGAGCAGGCCGCCGACCAGATGCGCAAGGCCGCGTTGGGCCCGCAGAGCTTGTCCAGCTTGGGCAGCACCTCGCGCACCAGGAAATCGAAGTGCTGGGGCTCGCGGAAGAAGTCGGTCTTGTTGGTGGTGATGCAGTCCAGGAACAGCACCAGCTCCTGGCCGGAGCGGTCGGCCTCCAGGCGCTCGATGTACTGGCGCACGTCGCCGCAGTTGCAGGTGCGCATGCGCTTGGCTAGGCGGGCGCGCAGGAGCTCCTTCTTGCTGTCGCCCAGGTTGATGCCGCTGAGCGAATAGACCAGTTCGGCCAGTTGGCGGTACTGCTTCTCGCTGACCTGCAGGCCCATGGGCTCGCCCGCGGCCGATGGGCCGTCGCCCCCCCGGGGGGGATTGGAGGGAGGTCTGCCGCGTGGGTTGTCGCTGAACATGCCTTAGTCCCGCCCTAACCGCCGCGTATCAGGCCAGCACCAGTTGGCTGTCTCCCACCACTTGGTCTATGTCCAGGAGGATCTTGACCCCGCTGTCCACCTTGGCCATGCCCAGGATGTATCCGGTTTCCATGTGGCTGCCAAAGGAGGGCGTGGGCTCGATGTCCTCGCCGCGCCCGTTCACCACCTCGCGCACCTGGTCCACCACAATGCCCATCAACAGACGCTGGCCACTGCCGCTTTGCACCTCCACCACGATGGTGCAGGTGCGCTCGTCGTCATCGCGGTGTTCCAGGCCAAACTTGCGCCGCAGATCAATCACCGGGATGACCTTGCCCCGCAGGTTGATGACCCCGCGCACGAAGGGCGCGGTCTGGGGGACATAGGTCACGTCCAGCATGCCGATGATCTCGCGGACCTTGAGTATCTCCAGGCCGTATTCCTCGCCCCCCAGTTGGAAAGTGAGGTACTTGCCGGCCAGGGCCAGCAGGGAGGCCCGCCCCTGAACCGACATTTGATCCGCCGCCATGCCTTCGCTTGTCATGATCCTCTCCCCGGGGCTAGCCACGGCGGGCCTCGTGGGCCTTGAACACGCCCTCCACGTCCAGGATCAGCCCCACCTTGCCGTCGCCCATGATGGCCCCGCCGGCCACCACCCGCACGCCCTTGAGGCTTTCGCCCAGGGACTTGATGACCACCTCCTGGCGGCCGATGAGTTTATCCACCAACAGGCAGCGGCGCATGCCGTGATGCTCCACCACCACCACCAGGGTCTCCCAGGGCTCGCGGTGCTGGCCCTCGATGCCCACCACATCCATCAGGCGCACCAGGGGCAACAGGGTCCCTCGTATCATTATCATCTCGCCGCGGCCCTGCACGGTGCTGTATTCCTCGCGCCGGGGGCGCAGGGATTCCACCACGGCCACCGTGGGTAAAATATAGCGCTCGCCGGCCACTTCCACCACCATGCCGTCTATGATGGCCAGGGTCAGCGGCAGGCCGATGGTGAAGGTGGTGCCTTGGCCCAGGAGGGACTTGATCTCCACCTTGCCCCGGAGTTCTTCCATGGTTTTTTGCACGATGTCCATGCCCACGCCGCGCCCCGAGATGTCGGTGACCACCTCGGCGGTGGAGAAGCCGGGCTTGAATATCTGGTGGAAGACCTCCTCGTCGCTCATGCCCTCGGCGTTCTCGACCAGGCCGCGCTCCAGGGCCTTTGCCAGTATCTTGTCGCGGTTGAGCCCCTTGCCGTCGTCGCGTATCTCGATGCACACCGCCCCGCCCTTGTGGTAGGCGGCCAGGGTGACGGTGCCCTCCTCGGGCTTGCCCGTGGCCCGGCGCTCGGCCGCCGGCTCGATGCCGTGGTCCACCGAGTTGCGCACCATGTGCACCAGGGGGTCGTAGAATTTCTCCACCATGTTGCGGTCAATCTCGGTGCCCTCGCCCTCCAGCACTAGGCGAATCTGCTTGCCCTGCTTCTTGGCGGTGTCGCGCACCACGCGCACCATCTTCTGGAAGGTCTGTTTGATGGGCACCATGCGCATGGCCATGGTGGTCTTTTGCAGGTCGGTGGTGATGCGCGAGAGTTGGGCCAGGTCGGCGGAGAGCTTGCGGTCGGCCAGGCCCTGCACCTTGGGGTTGGCCGCCACCATGCTCTGGGCGATGACCAACTCGCCCACCATGTCCAGGAGGTTGTCCAGCTTGGTGGTGTCTATCTTCACCTCTTGGGCCTGCACCTGGCGGCTGGCGGCCTGGCTCATGGCCCTTTGGGCCTTGAGCCCCTCGGCCACCTCCGAGGGCTCGGCCGCGCCCTTGCTCACCAGGATGGTGCCCAGGGCTTTGTCGGGGTGCTGGCGCTGCTCCTCCAGGGCCGCCTCCACGGCCTCCTGGGGCACCAGGCCCCGCTCCACCATCACCTCGCCCAGCTTGGGGGTCGGCGGCGCCTCGGGCTCCTTGCCGGCCAGGGCGTCCTGGCCGCCGGAGAGGACCGCCTCTATGCGCGCCTTCAGGGCCGATGTGTCGAAGGTCCGGCGCATGCGCTTGGCCTGGAAGGCGTCCTGGGACTCCAGGATCATCTGCTTGAGCACGTCCACCCCGGCCAGCACCACGTCTATGGACTCGCTGTCCAGGAGCAGGTTTCCGGCCCGGGCCTGGTCCAGCATGTTTTCCAGCGCGTGGGCCAGATGGTTGATGTCGGTCAGGTTGAGGAAGCCGCTCACGCCCTTGATGGTGTGGAAGGGGCGGAACACGGCGCCGATGACGTCTTGGTCCTCGGGGGTGTCCTCCAGCAGGAGGGCGTTGACCTCGATGGATTGCAGGTGCTCCAGGGCCTCGTTGACAAAGCCGGTGAGGAGTTCTTCGTCCTCCTCGGGCATGTACTCCTCGGCGGCCTCGGGCGGCGGGGCGGCGGCTTCGGCCGCCGGCGCGGGAGCCAGGGCCTCGGGCGGCGCTTGCCCGGCGGCGGGCGGCGGGGCCGGGGCCTGGTCCG
>JACQYR010000233.1 GCA_016208115.1 Desulfarculus sp. | reverse complement strand
TTCCTCCGGGATCACCGTGCCGAAGAACCCCAGCTCGCCCATGGGCCGCACCACCTCCTCGTAGGGGAAGTAGTGCTCCTCGTCCCACTTGTCGGCAAAGGGCGCGATCTTCTCGGCCGCGAAATCGCGCGCCATGTCCCGAAGCATCTGCAACTCTTCGTTGAGATCGAAATCCATGTGTGTCCTCCGTTGATGGTAGGGGCCGGACGGGATTGGGGCCGGTCCCCTCTTAAGGTAATGATGGTTGTCCCAGCCGAAAAGGCTAGGCTGGTGGCGGACCCAATATCAGGCGCTGGGGGTCCACCTGCTGGCGCAGGGTGGTCAGCTCTTCCTCGGTGGGCGGGGAGGCCTTCTGGGCACGGGTCAGGTCCATCTCAAAGCCGGTGCTCTCGGCCACCTGCTGGGCCTCGACTCCGGGATACAGCTCGGCCAGGTACATGCGCTTGGAGTCCTCGTCGAACTTCATCACCCCCAGGTTGGTGACCACGGCCATGGGGCCGCCTCGCCGGAAGCCGGCCTCGTCCCTGGCCTGGCCGCCGCTCAGCCAGCCCGGGCCGGTAAGATAATCCAGCTTTTCCACGAAACGTCTGGTGTCGTGCTGCATGAACAGGATCACCGCGTGGGCCAGGCACATGGCGTCGCAGGCCCCGCCCGAGCCCGGGAAGCGCACCCGGGGCCGATGATAGTCGCCTATGCAGGTGGAGTTGATGTTGCCAAAGGCGTCTATCTGGGCGGCGCCCAAAAAGGAGATGGTGCGCAGCCGGCGGTGCCCCAGGATGGAGAAGGCCTCCAGCAGGCCACTGTTCAAGCAGGTGCCGGACATGACGCGGGGGTCGGCCACGGCCATGGGCAGCTCGTCCAGGGTGGGGTCTATGCCGCCGGTCTCGAAGAAGACCGTGGACTGGGGCGCGTGGATGCGCTTGGCCACGGCGGCGGCCAGCATGGACAGGCCCGTGCCGGCGAAAAGGATGTCGCCATTGTTGGCCATGCGGCCCGCGGCCAGGGCCATCATTTCGTTTTTGGTGTAGGCAAGCGTCATGGAGGCCTCCCCCTAGGTGTGTGTCGGAGAAAGCCATCCATGCCTTTCTCCTCTTGGCGCTTGCCAAAAGTAAATTTTGGCAAGCTTTCGAAATCAAGCCAAATTATCATTTGGCCTGATTTCGGGCGGGCCGTCCATGGCCCGCCTAGGAGCCTGTCTGCGTATTACTCCGACAGGCTCCTAGCGCCGGTCCAGGCCCGGCGCGTAGCCGGCCTGGGAATTGGCGCGGATGCGCATGAGATCGGTGGCACCCACTTGGGCCAGATAATCCTCCTGGCTGGGGCAGCCCATTACCCACTTATCCAGATAGCCGCGGAAGGAGTTCTCGCCGCCGGCCTCCTGGCGATACATGTGCAGGTGCCGGGGGTCGTAGTCATAGAAGTAGTGGCAGGCCGTGGGATGGGCCCCGAAGGGGGCGCGCACCACCGCGTCCACCAAAAAGGGCGGCAGGGAGTTCTGGTCCGGGTCCTGACGCAGGAAGGATTCCGGCACAATCTCCTCGCAGGAGACTATGACCCGGCTGGCGGCGCGGGCCTGCTCCAGGTCCAGGAAGGTGAGCCCCTTGATGCGCACGGTGCCCTCGGCGCTGGCGTACTGGGCGTGCACCAGGGCCACGTCGGGGGTCAGGGCGGGCAGGAGCAGCACCTTTTCTTGTTGTTGGCTGAAGGGATCGTCGGCCACCACGAACTTGTGCGGGGGAATCTTGCCCTGGCCGCGCAGTTCGGGGCCGAAGCCCATCTGCTCCAGCAGGTCGCTGGCGAAACCGGAACGGCAGGGCATGAAGGGCAGGTTCAAGGCCCCGGCCAGAAAGCGCAGGCTCATCTGAAAATTGGAGTAGTCCTCCACCTCCAGCTTGCCATCCTGCACGGCCCGGCGGAAGCATATGCAGGTGGGGGCGAAGCGTCCGTTGCCGCCATAGGCTATCTCGATGCGCCGCACGCAGCCGGCCCCCACCAGGAGGTCCAGGGCCTGGCCCTGGGAGTGGGCCACCAGGTGCAGGTCCTTGATGCCCTGGCGCGCGATCTCCCGGGCCAGGGTCATGGGGTTGCGGGTGACCGTGAAGCCGCCCAGGGCCACCATGTCACCGTCGTGTATTAAGCGCCCGACCGCCTCCTCGGCGCTCATCACCTTGCTCTCGCCGCCGTCGTGTTGTGGCATGTGATGCTCTCTTTGCTGGGAGAAGAAGGCCCGCCCCAGCGGCCAGGCCGGGGCCATGCGCTGGAGCGGGCCGGCGTCCTTTACTTGATGCCCAGGCCCTCCAGGACAGAGAGCATGATGCCGGCGGCCATGACCGAGCCGATCTGCCCGCCGGTGTTGGCGCCCATGGCGTGCATGAGCAGGTAGTTGCGCTTGTTGTAGCGCTGGCCCTGCACCTGGGCCACGCGGGCGGCCATGGGGTAGGCCGAGATGCCCGCCGCGCCGATCAGGGGGTTGATTTTGCCGCCGCTGAGCAGGCACATGAGCTTGCCGAAGAGCACGCCCACGGCGGTATCCAGCACGATGGCCACCAGGCCCAGGCTTAAGACCAGCAGGGTGGTGGTGTGCAGGAACTTGTCGGCCTGCATGGTGGCCCCGATGGACAGGCCCAGGAGCAGGGTGATGACGTTGGGTATCTCGTTCTCGGCCGCGCCCACCAGGCGTCCCACCACGCCGCTTTCACGCAGGAGGTTGCCCAGCATTATCATGCCCATCAGGGGCGCGCCCTTGGGGGCTATCAGGCAGGTGACGATGGTGACCACGATGGGGAACAGGATGCAGACCGTCTGGCTGACCTTGCTGTCGGTGTTCTTCATCACCAGCTTGCGCTCGCGCTCCGTGGTCAGGGCGCGCATGATGGGCGGCTGCACCAGGGGCACCAGGGACATGTAGGAATAGGCCGCCACCGAGACCGGCCCCAGCAGATGGGGGGCGTACTGCGAGGTGACATAGATGGCCGTGGGGCCGTCGCAGGCGCCGATCACGCCCACGGCGATCGCGTCCAGGTGGGTCATGCCCAGCAACAGGGCCAAGATGATGGTCAGGAAGATGCCGAACTGGCCAGCCGCGCCCAGGAGCAGGATGCTGGGCCGGGCCAGCAGGGGGCGGAAGTCGGTCATGGCCCCGATGCCCACGAAGATCAGGCAGGGGAAAACCTCGGTGAGCACGCCGGTGTCATAGAAAAAGCGCAGCAGGCCTTCCTTTTCCATGAGGCCGGTCAGGGGCAGGTTGACCAAGAGGGCACCGAAACCGATGGGCAACAAGAGCAGCGGCTCGTAGCCCTTGGCCACGCCCAGATAGATGAGCAGGCCGCCCACGCAGATCATGAAGGCTTGCTGCCAGGTGAGGGCCATGAAACCCGAACCCAGGAACATGAGGGAGTTGAGGATGGACTCGATCATTTGCGCGCCTCCCCTCCGGCCGTGGCGGCCTCGGCCTGGGGCCGCACGGGGAAAAGCCGCTTCATCAGGCTGATCACCAGGGTTATCAGCCACAGGGACAAGAGGGTGCCGCCCATGCCCACCGCGGTCATGATGGTGCCAAAGCTATAGTTGTCCAATGGTCCGCTTCCTTTTCGCGTGGATGGGGAGCCCCACCAACCGGCCGCCGAAAACTACTGGGCGCGCCGGTTGGTGGAGTGGTGAGATCACCAGGGGGCGTCTAGGCCACGCTGGCCTTGAGGGCCCGGCTGGCCAATTTCTGCCAGATGCCCACGCCGATCACGCCGCCCAGTCCCAGCAGGTCGGTGAGGGAGCCCGGATACATCAAGAGCAGGCCCGAGGCCAGGAGCACCCCGCGCTGGACCATGTTGGCCCGGCCCAAAAGCCAGCCCGAGAAGCCCGCCGACAGGCAGACCACGCCCAGGCAGGCGGTGACGAAGGTCATGACGATGTTGGACCAGGGGCCGTGCATGAGCAGGCCCGCGCCCTCGGTGGAGAGCACGAACATGAAGGGCACCACGAAGGCCGTGGCGGTGTACTTCCAGGCCTGCATCATGGTCTTGAAGGCGTCGCCGCCGGTGATGGCCGCCGCCGCGAAGGGCGACAGGGCCGTGGGAGGCGAGACCTCGGAGAGCACGGCGTAGTAGAAGATGAACATGTGGGCCGCGAAGTCGGGCACGCCCAGTTGGATCAGGGCCGGGCCGGCGATCACCGCGCCGATGATGTAGGAGGCCGTCACCGGCACCGCCAGGCCGATGATCCACATCAAAAGGCCGGTGAAGATGGCGGTGAGCAAGAGGTTGCCCTGGGCATAGGCGATGATGATGCTGGAGAACTTGAGCCCCAGGCCGGTGAGCGTCACCACGCCCACGATGATGCCGGCGCAGGCGCAGGTGTTGGCCACCGAGAGGATGCTCAAGGAACCGCTGCTCAGGGCCTGCACGGCCTTGGCCGGGTAGAGGGCGGTCTCCTTGTTGATGAAGCTGGCGGCGAAGGCGATGATGATGGCGCAGAACACGGCCATCATGGGCGTGAAGCCGATGAGCATGAAGACCACGATGAGCACCAGCGGCGCGAAGAAGTACCAGTAGCGCTTGACCAGGGCCTTGGCCGACAGATCGGTGAGCAGGGCCTCCTTGGAGATGGCGAAACGCTTGGCGTCTAGCTGCACCATCAGGAAGATGCCCAGGTAGTAGCAGAAGGCCGGCATGGCCGCCATCTTGATGATCTCCAGATAGGAGACCTTGAGTATCTCGGCGATGAGGAAGGCCGCCGCGCCCATGACCGGCGGGCAGAGGATGGCCCCGATGCCGCCGGCCGACAAGAGGCCGCCGGCGGTCTCCTTGTCGTAGCCGGCCTTGGCCAGCATGGGGTAGGCCACCGAGCCCAGGGTGACGGTGTTGGCCACGCCCGAGCCGGAGATGCAGCCCATGAGATAGGAGGCGAAGGTCACCGTGCGCCCGGCCGCCGAGGCCTTGCCGCCCATGATGGCAAACGAGAAGTCAATGTAGAACTTGCCCGCGCCGGACTTGTCCAGGATGGCACCGAAGATGGTGAAGAGGATGATGTAGGTGGAGGAGACGTCAATGGGCACCCCGAAGATGCCTTCCAGGGTCATGTACATGTGCCCCACGATGCGTTCCAGGTCATAGCCCCGGTGGTTCCAGGGGGGGGGCAGCCAGGGACCCAGGAAGGCGTAGGCCAAGAAGCCCAGCACCACCACGGGCATGATCCAGCCCGCCGAGCGCCGGGCGGCCTCCATGACCAGGAGCATCAAGGCCGTGCCCAGGACCAGGTCCATGGTCTCGGGGGTGACGGCCCGGTAGATGAACTCCTCGAAGTCCCAGAGCATGTAGACGATGGTGGCCACGCTGATTAGCGCCGCCAGCACGTCATACCAGGCCAGGCTGCCGCGCTTCTTGGGGGTGATGGGAAACACCAGGAAGCTTAAGAAAAGCACCATGCCCACGTGCACGCCGCGCAGTATCTGGGTAGTGATGGTGGCCACGGCGGCGTATAGGTGGAACAGGGTCATGGCCAGGGCGAAATAGGTGATGAATTTCTGGGCCATCCCGGCCAGGTTGCGGGTAGCGCCCTCTTCCTCCTCGATCAGCTCCTGCACCTTTTTTAGGGCCTCGTCGCTTACCTGGAAGTCCTTCCGCTCTTTGTCGTCCGTTGGGCTCATTGTCTTGCCTCGCCGTCTCGTTCCCCCAGGGGGAATTAGGGTGTCACCACTTTCAACACCAGGGGCTGACCCGGATCGGCCAGGTCCTTCAGGTGGATGGCCTGGCCCCCCACCAGCAGGCGGTGGTGTTCATAGCTCGCGCTACGCAGCCGCATGGCCCCCAGGGGGCGCTCCAGGAAGGCCTGGCCCCCGGCGGGCGGGTCGTACCCGTGGTACTCGAAGACCCCGGCGCTGGGGCTTTCCAGCATCACCTGCCTGAGCCCCCCGTTAGGTCCCACCCGATAGGTCTCGCGCACCAGGGCCAGGTAGATGGAGTTCTGGTGCTCCAGGATGAAAATCTGGCCGGCCTCCATGGCCACGCTGAACACCATCCTCCGGGGCTCCACGGTCCAGATTTGCAGGCTGGCCTGGGCCGCCGCCGGAGCGCACGGCCAGAGGACCAGCAGGGCCAAGGCCGTGGCCCCCGCCGCCCGCGCCCAGGCCCAGCCAGGCCTAGCCATGGCCTAGATCTTGGCCCCCTTCTCCTGGAAGAACTTGACCGCGCCGGGATGGAACGGCACCGGCGAGCCCAGCACCGCGTCCTTGAAGGTCAGCGACAGGGCCTCCTTGTGTATGGCCACCAGGTCGGCGTGGTGCTCGAACATGGTCTTGAGGATGTCGTGGATCAGCTCCGGCTTGGCCTTCTGGTTGCAGAGCAAGAGATTGCCCACCCCGGCCACGGCCACGTCCTGTTTCTGGCCCATGTAGACCTCCTTGGCGATGGTCTTGGGGAAGTAGACCGGGCCGTACTTCTCGGTCAGCTTGGGCAGGCAGTCGGCGTGGTCCAGGAGCAGCATGGTCAGGCCCGGGGTGGCGGCCAGGTCCATGATGGAAGCCGTGGGCACGCCGCCGTCCCAGAAGAAGGCGTCTATCTTGTTGTCCTTGAGCGCCCCGCCCGATTCGGCGGCCCCCAGGCGGTCGCGCTTGATGTCCTTGTCGGGGTTCAGGCCGTAGGCCTCCAGCACCCTCAGGGCCTTGACCTCGGTGCCGCTGCCCGGCGCCCCGGTGGAGACCGTCTTGCCCTTCAGGTCGGCCACGCCCTTGATGCCCTTGTCGGCCACGGTCACCACATGCATGTAGCTGGCATAGAGCACGGCCACGGTGGCCAGGGGGAGCTTATTCTTGAACTTGCCCACGCCGGCGAAGGCATCGTAGGCGGTGTCGGCCATGCAGAAGCCCAGGTCGGACTTGCCGGCTCCCACCAGCTTGCAGTTGTCCACGCTGGCCGCGGTCACCTCGGCGGTCACCTCCACGCCGGGCAGGTTCTTGGAAACCACCGCCGCGATGCCGCCGCCGTAGGGGTAGTACACCCCGCCGGTGCCGCCGGTGGCGATGGTCAGGCTCTGTTTGGGCGCGGCCGCCCAGGCCAGCGACCCCCCCAGCAGGGCCCAGCCGCCCAGGGCGGCCGTGGCCGCCAGGAACTGACGGCGCGAAATTTCAGTGGCGGGCTGTGTTGTCTTGCTCGACATGGCGGGGTCCTCCTTGCTTTGGGGGGGTCTATGGCTAGCCGGGGCAGTGAGCAAGTTCCAGGCCAGCCGTCCGGCCGGTCGAAACGGACTTGTGCCAATTCACACTTGCGCGAACAGCTAGGCCATAGCTCGCAGTCGCTGCATGCTTCCTGGCGTTGGTCGGGAGCGGATAAGCGGAAAATCGCTGATGGGCGTCAGGAGGGTAGGCGGATTTCCGCCTAGCGGCAGGCCCGCGAGGCCACGGGCCGGGAGGTGCCTTGGTTGGCCAGGCGCTGGAGGGGCCTGTCAGCCACGGTCCTCGTGGCGCAGCAGGCCGTATTTGGCCATCTTCTCGTTGAGGGTGCGCAGGGGCAGGGACAGCTCGGCCATGACCTCCCTCATGTCGCCTTGGTGGCGCTTGATGGCATCCTTGATGATCTGACGCTCGAAGAGCTGCACCTGCTCGGCCAGGGGGGTGGCCGGGGCCGAACGCACCGCCCCCGAGGCGGACCAAAAGCCCGGCAGGGTGCTCAAGGCCGAGAGGCTGGACAGGGCGTAGCGCTCGGCCAGGTTTTTCAGCTCGCGGACGTTGCCGGGCCAGGCGTGGCGCATCAGGGACAGCATCTGCTCGGCGCTGGGCGGCTGCACCTCGCGGTCATAGGTGTTGGCGGCCCGGTCCAGGAACAGCGAGAACAACATGGGCACGTCCTCCTTGCGCTCGCGCAAGGGAGGTATGACCCACTCCACGGTGCTCAGGCGGTAATAGAGGTCCTCGCGCAGGCGGGCGTTCCTGATGGCCTCCTGGGGGTATTCGTTGGTGGCCGACACCAGGCGAAAGTCCACGGGCCGAGGCGTGTTGGAGCCGATGGGCAACACCTCGCGGTCCTGCAGGACCCGCAAGAGCTTGCCCTGTACCTCGAGCGGCATGCTGGATATCTCGTCCAGGAACAGGGTGCCGCCCGAGGCCGCCTCCAGTTTGCCCACGCGCGGGTGGGTGGCGCCGGTGAAGGCGCCGCGTTCGTGGCCGAAGAGTTCGCTCTCGGCCAGTTGCTGGGGGATGGCCGCGCAGTTCACCGCCAGAAAGGGATGGGAGCGCCGGGGGCTCAGCTCGTGCAGGCAGCGCGCCACCACCTCCTTGCCGGTGCCGGTCTCACCCACCAACAGCACGTTGGCCTTGGTGGGCGCGATGTTGACGATCTCGCGCTTGAGCGCCCGCATGCTGGGGCTGGAGCCCATCAGGCGGGCGTCCAGGCCCTCGGCCGCCGCCAGGTCCTGGCGCAGCTCCCGATTCTCCAGCACCAGGCGGCGCTTCTCCAAGGCCCGGCGCACCACGTCCAGGATGCGCTCGGGATCGAAGGGCTTCTCGATGAAATCATAGGCCCCAGCGCGCATGGACTCCACGGCCATGGTGATGTCGCCGTGGGCGGTGACCAGCACCACCGGGATGTCCGGGTCCAGCTCGAACACAGCCCGTTGCAGGGCCAGGCCGTCCATGCCCGGCTTCTTGACATCGGTGAGCACCATGCGCGCGAAGCCGGGGGAGAGGGTGTCCAGGGCCTTCTGCGCCCGGTCGAAGTCCTGGCAGGCCAGGCCGGCCAGCTCCAGCCATTGGCGCACCGAGGTGCGCATGGTGGCCTCGTCGTCAATGAACAACACCGGGCCCGGGTCTTGCCGTGGGCTATGCATCTCTAAAGCAAAGGCAGGCGCACCGTGAAGCACGCCCCGCCTCCCTCCGGGTTTTCGCCGCGAATTTCGCAGTTCATGTCCCTGATGATCCCATGAATGATGGACAGGCCCAGGCCCAGGCCGTGGCCAGGCTCCTTGGTGGTGAAGAAGGGGCTGAACAGGCGCTCCTGGGCCTCGGGGGCCAGGCCGGGGCCGCTGTCCTGGATGACGGCCTCGGCGTGGCCCAGGGATTGGCGCAGCTCTATGCGCACCACCTTGGCCGGCGCCTCGCGGATGGCGTCCAGGGAGTTTTGCAGCAGGTTCACGAAGACCTGGTCCATGTGCATGGGAATGCCCCGCACCATCAAGGGATCATCAGGCTGGGTCATCTTAATTTGGCAGCCCATGGTCTCGGCCTGGTGGCGCAACAGGGCCAGGGCGTTGTCCATGGAGCGGCGCAGGTCCATCCCTTCCTTTTGGCTGGGCGACTTGCGCGAAAAACTCTTGAGCTGGCTGGCCACCGCCGCCAGCCGGCCCGTGAGGTCGTGTATGGTGCCCAGGTTGTCCAGCACCGGCTCGGTCTGGCCCCTTTGCAGCATCACCCGGCAGTTGGCGCTGAACATCCTTATGGCCGCCAGAGGCTGGTTCAATTCGTGGGCCACCGAGGCCGCCATCTGCCCCAGGGCGGCCATCTGTCCGGCGTGGATCAGCTCGTCATGGGTCTCGCGCAGCTCCTGCTCCTTGCGCCGCCGCTCGGCGATTTCGGCCTCAAGCTGCTGGTTGATCTGGTGGATGCGCTTGGCCTCGATGGCCTTTTGCCGAGAGACCTTGCGCTGGTGGTTGGCACGGGCCAAGAGGCCCAGCAACACCAGCAGGGCAAAGGCCGCCACCGCGATGATGGTCACGCCGCGTATCTGCTCGTCCACGAAGTGGGCCGGCGCCAAGTAATGAATGTGCCAGCCCAGGTGCTCCAGGGGGCGCGAGCCCATCAGGAAGCGCTCCGAACCCATGGCCAACTCGGTCATGCCGGCCCGTTGGGTGGGCAGGGCGGGCAGGACCGACAGGCTGACTCCCCGGTACTGCTCCTGGGACTGTATGCGGGCCAGGGTTTCCTGGCCGTGGGGCGTCAGGGAACGGTAGACCCATTCCTCGCGGGTGGCCAGGACGATGACCCCGTTCTGGTCGGTGACGAAGACGGTTTCGCCGCCCTCGCGCCACTCCTTTTGCAGCCGCTTCAACTCCACCTTGACCACCGCCGCCCCGATAAGGCGGTTGTCCTGGCTGATGGGGCAGGAAAAGAAAAATCCCGGCAGCTTGGTGTTGACTCCCAGGCCATAGAAAATGCCCCGGCTACCCTTCATGGCGTCGCGAAAATAGGGGCGAAAGGAAAAATCGTGGCCAACGTAGCTCTGGGGCGTGCGCCAGTTGCTGGAGGCCACGGTGACGCCCTGGGGGTTCATGATGTAGATGGAGGCCGGCCCGGCCTCGGCGTTGACCGCCTCCAGATAGCCGTTGATGTGGAGGGGATCGCCGCCGCGTTCCAGAAGCTGGTGTATCTCCTGATTGGTGGCCAGGATGTAGGGCAGATACTGGTAGCGGTTAAGGGCCGAATGAAAGGTGCTCTCGTACAAGAGCAGGCGGTTGTCCGCCGTGTCGCGCAGCTCGGCCACGGCGGTCAGCTCGGAGTAATGGGCGGCATACCACAGCGTGGCGCCCAGCCCGGCCAGGAGCAGCGCGGCCAGGAGGAGTTGTTTTTTACCCAGCGGCCTGAACATCGGCGATCTTCACCTTGGGGGGTCCCCTGTCCCGGAATCAGACTGAATCATCCCTTAAGCCCGTGGGGTCTTCAAGGTCATATGCATTTTTCAGGCCGCGCCCCGGCCCGGCCGGCCACCCGGGGGCCAGGATAGACCCATAAAGCCATACGATTGTATTACCGAGACATGCCCGGCCAAACACCCAGGCCGTCACGCGCTGGAGGGCTAGAACGGCCTGGCGTCCGCCCCGGCC
>JACQYR010000271.1 GCA_016208115.1 Desulfarculus sp. | reverse complement strand
AAGGACCAGGCCGTCGGCCAGGTGGACCAGGGCCACTGTGGGGCCATGCTCCAATTGACCTTGTGGCTGGTGATGCTGGCCGATCACCTCGGCCAGCAGGGGCGGCAGGCCCCAGCGCTGGGCCAGGAAGTGGCCCAAGGCCTGGTGGTCCAGGTTCAGGCGTTCCTCGGCCTGGCGCCAGGCCAGGTCCTCCCGCTGCTGTATCTGGCGCACCGATTGATAGGCCAGGGGGAAGCAGGCCGCCAGGAGCACCTTGCCCAAATCGTGTAGCAGGCCGGCGGCAAAGGCGGTTTCGCCGTCGCCGCGTCCCACCTCCCGGGCCAACAGAACGGCGGCCTCGGCGGTCAGCAGGGCGTGGCGCCACAGAATCTGGCCCTCGGCCTGGCGGTAGAGCCGGGAGGCGCGCATGAGTTGCCCTATGCCGTCGCCCAGGCACAGGCGCCGCGCCTCTTGCAGGCCCAGCACCTGCAAGGCCATCTTGACGTTGGTCACCCGGCCGGAAAAACCGTAGAAGGAGCTGTTGGCCTGGGACAAGACCCGGGCGCTGAGGCCCTGTTCCTGGCGTATCAGGGCCTCCAGTTCCCCCAGGGAACTCCAGGGGTCCTCCAGGCAGGTCAAGAGCCTTTGCCACACCGCCGGCAGCACCGGCAGGTTGCTGATGCCGCGCAGGACCTTTTCGTTTATCAGGGGCGGCGTCTCGTCCCTGTGCTCCAGCCGCGCCAGGTGCATGGTGTCTCCCTTGGTGCAAGGGGCCGGTACGGGTGCCCGCCGCCGGCAAGGCCCCACGGGCGGGCTACCAGATGAGCGCAGCAAATTGGGTGCCAGGCGGGCCTGGGCCGCCGGGGGGAGGGAAGGGTGGGTGTGTTGGGGCCGGGGCGGCTAGGCCTGGTCCGGCCCGGCCGGCGGTTCGGCCTCCGGGCGCTGGCCCAAAAAGCGCTCGCTGAACCCCTGGATCACCACGTAGAACACCGGCACGATCAGCACCGCCAGCACCGTGGAGGCGATCATGCCGCCGAAGACCGCCGTGCCCACGGCCCGCTGGCTGGCCCCGCCCGCCACCGAGGCGGTGAGTAGGGGCACCACGCCCAGGATGAAGGCGAAGGAGGTCATGAGGATGGGGCGGAAGCGCAGTTTGGAGGCGGTCAGAGTGGCCTCGATGATGCCCACGCCCTTGGCGCGCAGCTCGCGGGCGAACTCCACGATGAGGATGGCGTTCTTGCTGGCCAGGGCGATCAAGAGCACCAGGCCGATCTGGGTGTAGATGTTGTTGTCCATGCCGCGCAGCCACAGGGCCACCAGGGTGCCCAAGAGCGCCAGGGGCACCACCAGGATCACCGCCAGGGGGGTGGTCCAACTCTCGTACTGGGCGGCCAGCACCAGGTAGACCAGGAGCACGGCCAGGGCGAAGATGAGGTAGGCCTGGTGGCCCACCTTCTTTTCCTGGTAGGACATGCCGGTCCAGGCAAAGCCCATGGACTGAGGCAGCTTGTCGCCGGCCATCTGTTCCATCAGGCGCAGGGCCTGGCCGGAACTGAACCCCGGCGCCGCCGAGCCGATGAGCGAGGCCGAGGTGTAGAGGTTGTAGCGGGTGATGACCTGGGGCCCCACCATGTCCTTGATCTCCACCAGGGTGCCCAGGGGCACCATGTTGCCCTGGGCGTTGCGCACCTCCAGGGCCTTGATGTCGTCGGCGTGCATGCGGTAGGACGGCTCGGCCTGGGCGCGCACCTGGTACACGCGCCCGAACTTGTTGAAGTCGTTGATGTAGGACGACCCCAGGTAGGTTTGCAGGGTGTTGAAGAGGTCCTTGAGCTGCACCCCGGAGGTCAGCGCCTGGACGCGGTCCACCTCGGCGAAGACCTGGGGCGTGCTGGCCGAGAAGGCGACGTTGATGCCCCCCAGGCCCCGCTGGCCGGCCCCGGCCCGGGCCATGGCCCACAGGGCGTGTTCCAACTCGGCCGGTCCCAGGTTCCCCCGGTCCTGCACCACCATCTCGAAGCCGCCGGCCGAGCCCAGGCCCTGGATGGCCGGGGGCACCACCGCGAAGGTTATGGCCTCCTGTATGCCCGACAGCCGTCCCTGGATGTCGGCCACTATCTTGTCCTGGGTCAGGTCCTTGCCGCGCTTGCTCCAGTCGTCGTAGATGACGAAGACCGCCGCGGCGTTGGGCAGGGTGGCCCCGTCCAGGATGGACAGGCCCCCGAAGGTGATCCAGTCGCTGATGCCGGGGGTGGCCTTGAGGATGTCGTCCACCTGCTTGACCACCGCCCGGGTGCGCGTCTGCGAGGCGGCCGGCGGCAGTTGCACGGCGATGATGGCGTAGCCCTGGTCCTCGGTGGGCAAGAATCCCGTGGGCAGCTTGTAGAAGCCCCAGGCCGAGAAGGCGATCAGCACCAGGTAGCCGATCAGGGCCGTCTTGGTGTGATGCACCAGGAACCCCACCACCGTCAGGAACCTGCCCTCCACCCAGTCGTAGGTGCGGTTGAACCAGCGGTAGAAGGCGTTCTTGGGCCCCGTGGATAGCCTGAGCCACAGGGCGCACTGGGTGGGCTTGAGGGTGGCGGCGTTGATGGCGCTGATGACGGCGGTAGCGGCGATGACCAGGGCGAACTGGCGGTAGAGCTGGCCGGTGATGCCCGGCATGAAGGAGGCCGGGATGAACACGGCGCACAGCACCAGGGTGACGCCGACGATGGGGCCGAAAAGCTCGGCCATGGCCTGGATGGTGGCCTCCTTGGCCGAGGCCCCGCGCTCCATGTGGTGGGCGGCCCCCTCCACCACGATGATGGCGTCGTCCACCACGATGCCGATGGCCAATATGATGCCGAAGAGGGTGATGAGGTTGACGCTGAAGCCCAGGGCCATCATGGCGATGAAGGCCCCCAGGATGGTCACCGGCACCGTGGTGGCCGGCACCAGCATGGCCCGCCAGTTCTGCAAAAAGACCATGATGACCAACAGCACCAGGAAGGCGGCCTCCAGCAGGGTGTGGTAGACGTCGTCAATGGCCCTTTCCACGAAGCGGGTGGTGTCGAAGGGCACCTCCCACTTGAGCCCCGGCGGGAAGTCCTTGGCCAGGGCGTCCATGACGTTCCTGACCTTCTTGGCCACGTCCAGGGCGTTGGCCCCGGGCAGCAGATAGATGGCGATCAGGCCGGCGGGATGGCCCTGGCGCTGGGCGAACATGTCGTAGGTGCGGGCGCCCAGCTCCACGCGGGCCACGTCCCTCACCTTGACGGCCTTGCCCGTCTGGTCCCAGGAGGACTTGATGATGATGTCCTCGAACTGGCTGGCCTCGCTCAAGCGCCCCTGGGTCTGGATGGTGTACTGGAAGTTCTGGCCGGCGGGCACCGGCGGTTGGCCAATCTGGCCGGCCGCCACCTGCACGTTCTGCTGGTTGACGGCGTTGACCACGTCCTGGGGGGTCAGGCGCAGGGCCTTGAGCCGGGTGGGGTCCAGCCACAGGCGCATGCCGTATTCGTCGGCGCCGAAGACCTTGACGTCGCCCACGCCGTTGATGCGCGACAGCTCGTCCTTGAGGCGCAGGGAGGCGTAGTTGGCGATGAACAGGTCGTCGTAGAGTCCGGCCTGGGAGTCCAGGGCGATGGCCATGAGGATGTTGGAGGAGGTCTTCTTGACGTTGACCCCCTGGCGCTGCACCTCCTCGGGCAGGCGCGACAGGGCGCCGTTGACCCGGTTCTGCACCATCACCGTGGCCATGTCCAGGTTGGTGCCCACCTCGAAGGTGACGGTCAGGTTGTAGCCGCCGTCGCTGCTGGAGCGCGAGGACATGTAGAGCATGTTCTCGACGCCGTTGACCTGCTGCTCGATGGGGGCGCCCACGGTCTCGGAGATGACCATGGGGTTGGCGCCGGGGTAGCTGGCGGAGACCACCACCGTGGGCGGGGTGATCTGGGGGTATTGGGCCACGGGCAGGCTCATGAGGCACACCACGCCCAAGAGCATGGTCACCACGGCGATGACGTTGGCCAGGACCGGTCTTTCGATGAAGAACTTGGAGAACATGCCGCGCTACCCCGCTTGACTTTCAGCCAGGTGAACCAGGTTGGCTCCGCTCACTTGGCCGGCTTGGCCGCCTGGGCCGGGGCCTCCTCGGGGCTGACCGGGCTGCCGGGACGCGCGTGTTGCAGCCCGTTGACCACCACCCTCTCGTCGCCGGTCAGGCCCGAGGCGATGATCCGGTTGCCCTCGACGCTGGCCCCCAATTCCACCGCCCGGGCCTCCGCCACGTTCTTGTCGTTGACCACCAGGACGTAGTGGCCCAACTGGCCGGTGCCCACGGCCGTCTCGGGCACCAGCACCCCCCGCACCGGGTCCATGGGCACCCGCACCCGGGCGAACATGCCGGCCAGGATCAGGCCCTTGGGGTTGGGCAAGACGGCCCGGAGCAGGATGGTGCCGGTCTGGGCGTCCACGTTCAGGTCCATGAAGTCCAGGCGCCCCAGATGGGGATAGCCGACATCCTCGGTCAGGCCCACCTCCACGGTGATCTGCCGGGCGGGGCTCTCCTGCTTGACCTTGGGGTAGCGCATCACCTTTTGCAGCTCGCGCTCGTTGAGGGGGAAGTAGACGTAGATGGGGTCCAGGCGGTTGATGGTGGCCAGGAGGGTCTTTTCGCTGGCCCCCACCAGGTTGCCCGGGTCCACCTGGCGCCGGCCGATGCGGCCGTCGAAGGGCGCCACCAGGCGGGTGTAGCCCAGGTCCAGGCGGGCCAGTTCCAGCTTGGATTTGGCCACCTCGATGTTGGCCTTGGCCGAATCCCGCTCGGCCTGCCACTTGATGACGTCGGTCTGGGGGCCGGCCCGCTCGTCCAGGAGCTTCTTGGCCCTGGTCAGCTCGATCTCGGCCCGGTTGAGGGAGGTCTGCTGGCTGTTCAGGTCGGCCTCGGCCGAGCGGACCTTGGCCTCGAAGGTCTGGGGGTCAATGATGAAGAGGGTCTCGCCCTTCTTGACCATGGCGCCGTCGCGGAAGTTGGCCGACAACAAAAAGCCCTCCACCCTGGCCCGCAGGTCCACGGTCTCGGCGGTCTGGGTGTTGCCGGTGAACTGGGCGTGCTCGGTGACCTGTCGCACCTGGGGCTTGGCCACCGTGACCTTGGGCGGCGGGGGCGGGGCGTACTCGCTCTTGCCGTCGCAGCCGCCCAGCCAGACCAGGGCGGCCAGGCAGGCGGGCCAGAGGGTCAGGCCCAGGATGGAGCGATGGATGGGCGGCATGGCGCTTCCTTTGGGCGGTTGGGGTTGCTGGGCGGCCTCCCCTGGGGGCTACCAGACGGGGGCGTAGGGCCAGGGTTCGCCAGCCCCCGGGTCTTGCTTCTCCTGGGGCCGCTGTGGGAGCAGCTCGCCCCAGTCGGTGCGGCCGGACATCTCCTCGCGCACGGCGGCGGGCACGAAATCGCGGCCCTCGCGCAGTTCCCAGCCCCCGCCCAGCCCCTTGAAGAGGGTTATCAGGTTCAGGGCGATGGCCCCCTGGGCGGATGCCAGGTTGTCCTCGGCGGTGAGCAGGTTTTGCTGGGCCACCAGCACGGTGGTGTAGTAGGTCTGCCCCTCGCGGTATTGGGCGTAGGACAACTCCACCGCCCGCCGGGCCGACTCGGCGGCCTGGCCCAGGAGGACGCTCTGGTCCTGGGCGCGCAGGAAGGAGACCAGGGAGTCCTCCACGTCCTTGAGGGCCGAGAGCACCTTGCCCTGGTAATCGGTCAGGGCCTGTTGCAGCTTGGCGTCCTGCACCCGCACCTTGTTGACGATCTGGCCGTAGTTGAAGATGTTCCAGGTCAGGCTGGGCGTGAAGCCGGCGGTGAAGGCCTGGGAAGAGGCGATGTCGGCCAGGCCGTAGGCCCCCACGTTGCTGGCCTGGAAGCCCAGGTTGCCGCTCAGGGTGAAGGAGGGGTACAGGTCGGCCTTGGCCACCCCCACCCGGGCGCACTGGGCGGCGGCGTCCATCTCGGCCTTGCGGATGTCGGGGCGGCGGCGCAAGAGGTCGGCGGGGATGCCCGTGGCCACCTGGGGCGGAGCGGTGGGGATGGCCCCCGGGTTTTCCTCCAGGCCCGGCAGGGCCGTGGGCGGCCGGCCCAGGTAGAGGCTCAGGGCGTGGCCGGCCTGCCGCACGCTTTTCTCCAGGTCGGGGATGGTGGCCTGGGTGGAGTGCAGGACGTTCAGGGCCTGCTGCACGTCCAGTTGGCTGGTGGCGCCGTGGCGGTAGCGCGCCTCGGCGATGGTCAGGCCCTCGCGCTGCAACTCCACGTTGCTCTTGGCGATGGCCAGGCGACGCTGGGCGGTGCGCAGGGTGACGTAGCTGGTGGCCACCTGGGAGGTCAGGCTGACCAGGGCGTTGTCGTAGTCGGCGATCTGGCTCTCCAGGGCGGCCTGGTAGCTCTCCACCCCCCGGCGGTACTTGCCCCAGAAGTCCAGCTCCCAGGCCAGGTTGAGGCCGGCGCTGTCCTGCCAGAGCGAGGTGGGGCCGCCTAGCATGCCGGGCTGGGCGGCCGTGGCGCCGCGCTGGCTGGGCACGCTGTAGGCGTTGGAGGCGGATATCTGCTGGGTCTGGGGATAGAGGCTGCCCACGGCCACGGCCAGTTGGGCCCTAGCTTCCAGCACCCGCAAGCCCGCAGTGCGCAGGTCGAGGTTTTGCTCGTAGGACTCCAGCACCAACGATTCCAGCCGGGGGTCGCCAAAGACCTTCCACCACTGTTTGGTCAAGGGCTGCCCGGACAGGATGCGGGTGTTCTGGGCTTCCAGCCAGGCCTGGGTAAGGGCCGGGTCGGGGCGGCTGAAATCCGGCCCCACCTTCAGGCACCCCGCCAGCAGCGAAACCAACAAGGCCAAGGACCCAAGGGTCAGCGACAGCGTTCGCCGGGGGCGGCAGGCGCGGCTATGGGCGGGAAATGGTCTCATATCTATAGGAGGGTACTCAGTGCCGATTGCGTAGTCAATCTTATTGCATGGGGCGGAAGGAGCGCGGTGATAGCAGCTTGCGGTAGGGCTCGGCCGAAAAGAACGGCAGCAGGGGCAACAGGACCATGTCCCGCAGACGGTAGAGGGTGCCCAGGTTCACCACCATGACGGCGATGGCCAATCCCACCACCAGGGCCCAGGAGGCGGCGGCCAGGGCGGTGGGGGTGGCCTGCCAGCGTGTCCTGGCCAGGCCCCAGGCCAGGCCGGGCAGCAGCAGGTACCAGGCCAGGCTCTGGGCGGCCACGCCCAGGCGCAGGGGCAGGTTGCTGTCGGAGCTGGGCCAGCGCTGCCAAGGGCAGGGATAGAAGAGCAGGTCGCGCAGGCCGCTGGCCACCACCACCGCCAGGCCCTGGGGTCCGTCCGGCAGGACGTGGGCGGCGGGCAGCAGGCTGACGCCGCCCGAGACCGCGTACTCCCAGCGGCGCTGCCAAAGGCTCTCCAGGCCGTTGCTGACCATTTGGGACCAGGCGCTTTCCAGGCCCATGGACGCCAAGGCGGCCGTGGGCGGTGTCTGCTGCTGGGAGGTGGGGGCCGTGCCCCCCAGGCGAGGGGAGTGCTTGATGCGGGCATAGGCCGGCAGTAGTTCCATGGGCGCGCAGTGGGTCCCCAGGAAAACCGCCATGCCCACCAAGAAGCAGGCCAGGGCGGGGCGCCAGGTCCAGGGCCGGGGCCGGCCGGTCAGGGCGCTCCAGAGCGAGGCCGTCGTGGCGATCGCCAGGATTATGCCCCAGAATTCCGGGCGGTTGACGATCAAGGCATAGGTGCCGGCCACCAGGCCCAGCCCGGCCGGCCAGGGCCTGGAGGGCCGGGGGCCTGGCAGGGGCCGCAGGAACTGGCCCAGGGCGGTGATGAGGGTGAACACGGCCAGCAGGTGCAGGCTGTCCTTGAGCAAGGCCGAGGAATAGGCCAGGCTGGACGGCCACAGGCACACCAAGAGAGCCAGCCAGGTGGCCCGGGGGCGGGATTGGCCCAGCAGGAGGGCCATCTGATGGGCCAGCAGGCCCAGGCCCCAGAAGGCCAGGCAGTTGACGAGAACCCCCCACAGGGGGTGCGGCCCCAACAAATAGTACACAGCGGCCAGGGCCATGGGGTAGCCCAGGAACTTGTCGGGCAGGCCCAGGGACAACACCGCCGCCTGGCCGTGCCAGTATTCGGCCAGGCGCAGGGCGATGGCATGGTATTGGTTGGCGTCCCAGGTCAAGAGCCAGGAATTGAGCGTGGCCAGGGGGGTCTTGGGGTTGGCCTGGCAGGCCAGGGCATAGACCGCCACACCCACGGCCAGCCGCAGGGCAAAGGCCGCCGCCAACAGGCGGCGGTGACTCCCCGCCCTGTCCGGCCCGCCCTGGCCGAGGGACCGCCCGGGCTCGAGGGCAATGGCTGGCCGATAGGGCGGCATTCTCAGACAGCGGCCAGCAAAACCGGAGGCAAAAGTCCCGCGGTTATACCCATGGCCAGGGGCAGTATTTCGTGAGTTGGCATGATTACCTCCTGAAAATAAACTCCTCTGGCCATGATAGGGGCACGACTCGAATGATGTCGCAGGCTTTGGGATTAGTCAAGCCGCCGCTGTTGGCCTATCGGTAAAAAAAGCCAGGAAGCTTGACAGGCGGGCCTTTCAAATCTACCATGGTCGCAGAAATCATGGGGAACGGTTACCTGGTGGCCGCCTGGTCACCGCGCCAGGTAATATCCATGTATGCCTGGCCCCGGAGAGGCTTACACATTTCAAGCCGGTTGCAGCAAATGCCCGTCTGGGCGGCGGCCCTTGTCCTCTTTGTCTTGCTGGCCTTGTGCCTGGCCCTGCAGCCCCCGCCGCCTCTGCTGCTGGGCGCCGTGGAGACCAGGGACCGGCAGAAGGTCGCCGACCTGCTCAAGGGGCCGGACAAAGAGGTCAACCAAAGCTATTTTGGCCGCACGCCCTTGCACCTGGCCGTGATAAACGATGCCGAGGAAATGGCCGTCACGCTGATCGCCGCCGGCGCCGACCTGAATGCCCCCGACGCCTACGGCAATACTCCCCTGCACCTGGCCGCGTTCTGCCATCGCCCGGACATGGCGGCCTTGTTGGTCAAGGCCGGGGCCGGGCTCAACCCGCGCAACCGCTTTGGCGCCACGCCCTTGCACGTGGGCGCCTTCGTGGGCGCACCCCAGGAAATCATGCGGATGCTGCTGGAAAACGGGGCAGAGCCCTCCTTGCGGGACCAGCGGGGCCGGACGGCCCCGGAAGTGGCGCAGGCCAGGTATCCGCATCTGTATTCTCATTTGCCGGCCTTGTCCGCCCCTGCGCCCCGCCAGCCCTAGCGCCTGGCGGAGCCTCCGGCCATCCCGATAGGGAGCCTGCCCCATGCAGCAACGGTCCTGGTCCCTGGCGGCCATCAGCGGTTTGGCCAAGGTCTAGAAAAACATGTGCGGAATTGCCGGCATAGTCAGCCAAGCAGGGGCCCTGTCCCCAGAACGGTTGCGCTCCTTGGCCCTGGCCATGAGCCAGGCCTTGCGCCACCGGGGTCCGGATGATGCCGGCGCGTGGTTGGACCCCACCGGCCGCTGCGCGCTGGTCCACCGCAGGCTTTCCATAATTGATCTGCGCCCCGAGGGGCGGCAGCCGCTGGTGAACGAAACCGGCAGGGCCGCCGTCACCTTCAACGGCGAGATATACAACTTCCAAGATTTGCGCAGGCGGCTTCTCGGCCGGGGCCATCGCTTTGTGTCGCAGACCGACGGCGAGGTGTTGGTCCATCTCTTGGAGGATCTGCCAGCCCAGGAGGTGGTCGCCAGCCTGGAGGGCATGTTCGCCTTTGCCCACTGGGACTCGGAAACCCGCAGCCTCCTGCTGGCCCGCGACCGTTTTGGCAAGAAGCCGCTGTATCACGCCCAGGGTCCGGGCTGGTTCGCCTTCTCGTCCGAGCTGAGGCCGCTGACCCTCCTGCCCGGCTTTGACGACAGCCTTACCAGGGATTCCGTGGCCGGCTTCTTGATGCTGCAATACGCGCACGCCCCAGGGACCATTTTCAGGGGCGCCCGCAAGCTGGAGCCGGGCAGCCTGTTGGTGCTGGGGCCGGACCAAGAACCCCAAACGCGCCATTGGTGGCGCTACAGGCCCCATGACCTCTTGCCGCCTTCCCTCAGCCCAGACAGGTTGCCCTTTGTCAGTCCCAACCGCCGGCCTTGGAATCGCCTATGGCAGGGCCTGCGCCGCCGGGTGCTGCCCCACCGGCAAGCGCCGGCCGCCTCCACCGGCCTGAGCCCCCAACGGGTCGAGGAACTGCGGGGGCTCTTGATCGGGGCCGTGGAACGCCGCCTGATCGCCGACGTGCCCCTGGGCGCCTTCTTGAGCGGGGGGGTGGACAGCTCCCTGGTGGTGGCCATCATGACCCGCGAGCTGGGCGTCAAGGCCGATACCTTCTCCATCGGCTTCGCCGGCTCCAGCCAGAGCGAGCACGAGCACGCCAGGCAGATGGCCGAGCACCTGGGCTGCAACCATCACGAGCAGGTGTTGGCGCCAGACGTCATGACGCTCTTGGCCGAGGTCACGCGGGCCCTGGACGAACCCAACGGCGACACCAGTTGCCTGCCCACCTATCTGTTGTGCCGTCACGCCCGCGGGCACGTCACGGTGGCCTTGTCCGGAGACGGGGCCGACGAGCTTTTCTGTGGCTATCCGCGCTACTTCGCCACCCTGGAGCAAAGCCTGGCCCGCGACGGCCTTACCCCGGCCCAGTTCTATCTGACCTACAGCGGTCCGCTGGTGGTGGCCCCGGATAGCCTGGCCAAACTCCTGGGAGGCCTGCCGCCGGCCCAGGAAGACACCTTGGCCGCCTGGAATGCGCTGCTGCAAAACCGCCGCGCCCCCCTGGTTGACCGCTTGCGCTGCCTGGACGCCGACACCTACCTGCCCGGCGCGGTGCTGGCCAAGGTGGACCGCATGTCCATGCATTTCGCCCTCGAGGTGCGCTGTCCCTTTTTGGACGGCGCGGTGGCCCGGTTCGCCGCCGGACTAACCCCGGACGAGTGCTACCAGCGCCCCCGGCAGGGCAAGGTGATATTGAAGGAGCTGGGGGCCAAGTATTTCCCTGGCGCCTGGCTCCATCGCCCCAAGACCGGTTTTGGCATACCAGCCGATTTTTGGCGGCCCAATCAGCTTACGGCCCTGGCCAGGGATATGCTATTGGGCGGGGATTCCCATCTTGGCCCCTGGCTGGAGGTCAAACCTCTGCTTGACTTCCTGCGCCGCCTGGAGCGCACGCCGGCCTCGGCCGTCTATCAGCTCTGGCCCTTCCTGATTCTGGAGTCTTGGCTGCGCGACCAGGCTGATTGGCGCCCGCGAGCGCTCGCGGAAGGCCCGGCGCCGCGCTGACCGTCCGGTCTGGCCAGGGCGGCCCTGGCAGGGATCATCGCACATCCACCAAGTCTCCCGGCAAAGCCTCAAACGCTGCGCTGCATGTGCAGCCAGGTGCGCCAGCGCAGCGAAAAGGTGAAGTACAGCTCGGCCTGGCAGGGGAAGCGGCAGGGTTGGCAGGTGCTCACCTCGGTTTGGGCGAAGGCCTTCTCCCAGCCCAGTTCCAGCCCATTGGGGGCGGCACCCGCCTCCAATAGCAGGGGCAGGCAAGGGAACACGTCGCCATTGGAGTTGATGAAGCAGGTGCGCCGGCCGGCCAGGCACCGGGGGGGGTGCAGGTACTGGTCTTGCAGGATCATGTCCACATAGTCGGGAGTGTTGGCCAGCAGGTCCGGCGCCTTGTCCAGGGCGCGGCGGAAAAGGCCGCTGAGCTGTTGCTGCGTGGCCTGCTGATCGAAGGCGCGCCCGGGAATCAGTTCTCCCTGAAAGGGCTGCAATAGGAGCTTGAGGCCCAGATCGCGGCAGATGCCGAACAGGAAATCCAACTGGGAGCCGGTTTGGCTCAGGGCCACGGTGGACAGCCAGACCTGGGTGCCGTTGGACCTGACCAATTCCACGCTGCGCAGGATTTGATCCACGTCGTTGTTCTTGGTGCAGCGTTGGAAGTCCTGGTCGCCATCCAGGCTGAGCAGCATGGTGTTGAGCCTTTGGAGGCCGGCGGCCCTGCGTGGCAAGAGCTTGCCGTTGGTGGTGATGGAGGTCACCACCCCCAGCGAGGCGGCATGGTCCAACACCTCCCCAAGGTCCTCGCGCAGCAGGGGCTCGCCACCGGAGCAGGAAAACTTGAGCATGCCCAGCCGGCTGAACTCATCCAGCATGCCGGCGATCTGCCGGGTGGACATCTCCGGGAAGTGGCGGTTGACGGGAATGTCGCAGTAGGCGCAACGCAGATTGCAGCGGTTGGTGATGAAAAAGCTGACGTTGAGGGGGCGCTTGGAGTCCAAGGCCCAGGCCTTGACGATGCTGGCGCCGTAGCGCAGACGCCTTGCGAGGGGTAGGGCCTGGGGGCGGACGGTGCTCAAGCGGGCTCCTTGCCAAACAGGGCGACCAGGTTGGTGGACACCAGAAAGGGCACGGGTCCCCAAGGGATGTTGACGCGGCGGCGGGGCGGGGTGGGAAACAGGGCCGCCAGGCGTCCGGGGGTGAACCACTGCTTGTGGGCCGGGCTCTTGGCCGGCTTGACCCCCAGCAAAAAGCGGCCCAGGGTGGAGGTCCACTCGTTGGGCACCGTGACGCAGTAGGCCCCGCCGGGCTTGGTCACCCGCACTATTTCGCGGGCCAGTTCCTGGGGGTTCTCCAGGTGCTCCAGCACCTCCGAGCAGACGACGTAGTCGAAGGAATCGGAAAGAAAGGGCAGGGGCGTGACCATGGCCCGGACCAAGCTGGCCCCTCTGGCGCGGCCGCTGGCCCGCTGCAAGGCGGCGGGGTGGACGTCCAGGCCGACCTTGAAGTGCCCCGGGGCCGCGGCCAGTATCTCCCCGTAGCCGCAGCCGATATCCAGGGTGCGCGAGGGTCCCTGGGGCACAAAGGCCCCGGCCAGCAGGCTGGTCACCAGGCGCAGGCGCTTCTGCCCAATCCAACCCAACAATCCGGGCGCGTCAATGAGGTCTACTTGTTCGTAGCCGGCGGGGTCGTATTTGGTGCTGGGCCTGGTCATGCCGGTCTACCACCTGGTTCCCAGGAAGGCCTTGACGTGGCCCCAGAAGGTCCCATTGGCAAGGGAATGCCCGACCATGCGCGCCATGTAGGACGGCCGCAGGTAGAAACGGCGGTGACTGGCGTCGTAATAGCGTTCGATCTCCTCCCAGGAGAGGGTGTCGTGATCGTATAGTTGGCGGGGGCTGGTGGCGAAGGTGTATTTTTCCCAGTCCCGGGACTTGATTTGGCCATTGGCCTCCATGCTGTCGAAGAGGGCCGTGCCGGGCAGGGGGATGGTGATGGCGAACTTGCAGTAATGGGGGGCCAGCTCCAAGGCCAACTTTATGGACGCCTCGATGTCTTCCACGGTTTCGCCGGGGTGGCCCAGCATGAAGTAGCATTCCGTCTCCAGGCCGGCCTTTTTT
>JACQYR010000038.1 GCA_016208115.1 Desulfarculus sp. | reverse complement strand
TGGGCCTTGCCCGGGTGCGCGGGGAGCCGGACGGCATTCACTGCCGGCCGGCGATGCTTGCCAGGCCATGGACGGCCTGGCAAGCACCTGACAATAGCCCCGGCCGACTATGGCGACGATGGGGGTCATGGCCGTGCCTTTGTCAGATGGTGGTTGAGTAGGCCGGGCCGGCCCAAGCGGCCCATGGACGGGCCGCCCGCGCGCCCTGGGCCTTGCCCGGGTGCGCGGGGAGCCGGACGGCATTCACTGCCGGCCGGCGATGCTTGCCAGGCCATGGACGGCCTGGCAAGCACCTGACAATAGCCCCGGCCGACTATGGCGACGCTGGGGGTCATGGCCGTGCCCTCCTCCTCATCAGACGAGAGGTAATGAGACCTGGCCGGCCCAAGCGGCCCATGGACGGCCTGGCAAGCACCTGACAATAGCCACTGCCGACTATGGCCACGATGGGAGTGATCAAGCTTGCGCTCCTTCCAGGGGCCGCGGGGCCTCGGGAGCAAGTTTTTCCGGCAGGGCCGCCACCAGCCCGCGTAGGGCCGGGAAGGACTCCATCTCCGGCAGCGCGGCCAGGCCGCGCAAGGTGGCCAGCGCCGGGGCCACGTAGGCCGCGAAGTGGGCGCGGCCCCGCGCGCGGGTCAAAAAAGCGAAGGCCCCCAGGGTCTGCATGGCCCGGCTAAGGGCCACGTAGGGCCAGCCCATGAGGAACAGATCAGGGTTGAGGCCGCCCAGGGGCAGGCGCAGTTCCAGGTAGCGCTCGATCAGCCGCTGGCGCAGGCCCTGGGGCAGGTCCACGTAGGGGTCGTTGACCAGGGCCGCCAGATCGTACTGGGCCGGCCCCAGGCGCCCGCCCTGGAAGTCCACCAGACCCAGGCCGCCGGGGCGCACCAGGAGGTTGCGACTCTGGAAGTCGCGGTGGGTGAAGCCCAGGGGCCGGGCCCGCGCCGCCAGGCGGCACAGCTCGGTCAGCTCGGCCAATAGGTTGGCCGGCCAGGCCGCCGACCCCAGCCCGCAGGCTCCCAACACGAACTCGCGCAAAAAGTAATGGGCCTCGCGCTCCAGCAGGAAATCGGCCGTGAGTTTGGGGCCGTCGAAGCAAATGGACTGATCCAGGCCCTGGCCGGCCTGGGCCTGCATGCGGGCCAGCATCTCCAGCACCGGCTGGTAGAGGCCGGCCAGGGCGTCCTGGTCGCCGGCCAGGGCCAGGGCCGCCGCTTGCAGGGAGGTGCCCCCCAGGTCCTCCATGAGGAAGCGCCCCTCGGCGGCCTGGCCGGCCAGCACCCGGGCCACGGGCAGGCCCAAGGCCCCCAGGTGGCTTGCCAGCCACTGCCAAGCTTGGGCCTCGGGGATGTTGTCGGGGCTGTGCAGCAATACCAGGCCCTGCCCGCCGGCCTTGAGGCGCCAGAAGGCGCGCGGCGAGCCGTCGGCGGCGATGGCTTCCACGGCCAGCTCCCCGGGGTCGCCGCCGGGCCAGTTCTCCCGCGCCCATCGCGCCAGTTCGGGCGCTATTTGCTCAGGCATGGGCGCCTCCCTTGATCTCGCCCTGGGCCACGAAGCCGTCGCCCAGCACGGCATCCCGCACGCTGGCCCCGGCGGCCACCACCGCCCCGGGCAGCAACAGGCTGTCCCGCACCCTGGCCCCAGCCTCCACTCGGGCGCCCTCGCCCAGCACGGCGAAGCCCTCCACCCGGGCGCCGGGCTCCAGCCTTGCCCCCGGGGCCAGCGCCAGCGGCCCCTGGGCGGCCAGGTGCCCCAGGCCGGCGGGCGGGGCGGCCAGCAGGAGCCGGTGCAGGTCCAGCAGGCACTCTGGCGTGCCCAGGTCGTCCCAGAAGCCCTCCAGCATCTGGCCCAGCACCGCCCCGCCGGCGGCCAGGCCGGCGGAGAGCCCCCGCACCAGGGTGCTGAAGCCGCTGGGCGGCAAAAAATTCAGCAAGGCCGGGGCGATGGCCGCCAGGCCCCCGTAGGTCAGCCAACGGGGGGCGTTGGCGAGGCCGGGGTCGCCCTTAAAGCCCAGCACCCGCCCAGCCTGGTCCACGGCCACGGTGTTGAAGCGTGGCTGGTCGGTGAGCCCCAGCACCGCCAAGGCCCCGGTGCGCTCCAGGGCCTCCAGCAGGGGCAGGGGGTCGGCGGTGGCCACCACGTCGGAGTTGACCAGCAGGAATGGCCCGTCGCCCAGCAACCTCCGCGCCGCCACCAAGGCGCCGCCGGTGCCCAGGATGACCGGCTCGTGGCTCTGAAGCACCTCCAAGCCCGCGACCGGACTCTCTTGCACAAAGCGGCGCACCTGGGGCGCCAGGTGGTGGGTGTTGACCACCGCCCGCCGCGCCCCCAGGCCGGCCAGGCGCTTCAGCCACAGGCCCAAGAGGGGTTGGTTCATCACCGGCATCAGGCACTTGGGCCGCAGGCGCGTAAGCGGCATGAGCCTGGTGCCCAGGCCGGCGGCCAGGATGAAAACCCGCACGGCATCTCCCCAAAATATAGTTGGCAAGGGCGCCGCCACCGGCCGGAAAGGGGGCGGACAAGGCATTATATCCTAAATCGTGGCCCCGCCGCGAGCGCCCGGCCCCGGCCTGGCCCTTGACCTGGCGCCCCGGCCGGGGGAAGATGGCGGGAGCGAACCCCACGGGAGGGCATATGCGGCCTTTGTCCCTCAAGCGTCTGTTGCTTCTGGCCCTGGGCCTGCTGCTCATGGTCCAGACCGCCGGCTGCTTTGACTACGAGCTGGAGCTGGAGCTGACCAAAACCGGCCACGGCGGGACCACGGTGCAGCTCAGCCTGCCCGAGCAGGTGGCCGCCCAGTACCACGTGGGCTCCCTGGATACCCTCATCTGGCCCGTGCCCCAGCGCTCGCGCCAGGTGGTGGAGGGCCGCCTGGTGGTCAAGGAGCGCAACACCTTCGACAACCTGGACGACCTGGCCGCCCGCCGGGTGCTGTTCCACGTCAAGGAGATCGGCACCGGCCTGGCGGGCATGGGCGATTACGCCTACCGCGTCACCGTGCGCCTGGAGATGGCCGAGGGCGACCTGCCCGACCGCCAGGTGCAGCCCGGTTTCGAGTTGGAGAAACGAAGCCCCCAGGCCCTGCCCGACGACCCGGCCCAGCGCCGCGCCCGGGATCTGCGCACCCGCGGCCTGGCCGGCCATCACCTGACCGTGGCCATCAAGTTTCCCGGCACGGTGAGCCTGGCCCGCCCCCTGGTGGTGGGGGCCAGCGAGGTCCCGGCCGAGAGCCAGCAGGGGGGCAGCCGGGTGGCCTGGAAGGTGCCCCTGTCGGTCCTGGTCAACGAGAACGTCCGCGACACCCTGACCTTCAGCGCCGACTTCAAGGGCTTCATGGTCTTCAGGGCCTACGAGCAGAAGGACGCGCTAAGCCATTACCCCGACGCTTTCGAGGAGGCCTTGGGCCGGGGAGAGAGCCTGCCCGGCTGGCGCGTGCAGTTCTACCGTCAGCAACAGCAGCAGTATCAAAAGCAACAAGACCTGAATAAGCAGCAGCAGGAACAGTACCGGAAGCAACAAGAGCAACAGCAACAACCGCAGCAGCAGGGCAAATGAACCACCAGCAGCTTAGACAGACCCTGGCCCAGTCCCTGGTGGTGGGCTTCGAGGGGGCCTGGGCCGGGCCGGAGTCCCTGGCCCTGGTGGGCGAGCACGGCCTGGGCGGGGTGATCCTCTTCAGCCGCAACATCGAGGACCCGGAGCAGGTCTGGCGCCTCAACGGCGAGCTTTGCCGGGCCGCCTTGCTGGCCGGCCGGCCCACGCCCTTTGTCATGGTGGACCAGGAGGGCGGCAGCGTGGCCCGGCTGCGGGCGCCCTTCACCGATGGCCCCGGGTTCCAGGAACTGGGGCAGGCCGGCGACGCCCATGCCCTGCGCGACCTGGGCGCCCGCCTGGGGGCCGAGCTCACCGCCGCGGGCTTCAATTGGGACCTGGCCCCGGTCTTGGACGTGCACGCCGTGTCTGGCGGCGTGCAGGAGCGGCGCAGCCTGGGCTCCGACCCCGCCCGGGTGGCTGAGCTGGGGGCGGCCTTCATCGGGGGCATGCAGGCCAAGAGTTGCCTGGCCTGCGCCAAGCACTTTCCCGGCCTGGGGCGCACCACCCTGGACACCCACCGCGAGCGGCCCCGGGTGGACCTGAGCCGCGCCGAGCTGGAGGCCGTGGAACTGGTGCCCTTTGCCCGGGCGGCCCGGGCCGGGGTGGCCGGGATCATGGTCTGCCACGCCGTGTTCGAGGCCCTGGACCCCGGCCAGCCGGCCTCCCTGTCGCCCCTGATTATCGAGGGGCTCCTGCGCCAGGAGATGGGCTTCAACGGTCTGGTGCTCAGCGATGACCTGGAGATGGGCGCCGTGGCCGCCGACCTGGACCCGGCCAGCGCCGCCGTGGCAGCCTACCTGGCCGGCTGCGACCTGCTCTTGATCTGCAAGCACTGGGACTACGCCCTGCAAGCCCTGGAGCGCCTGGTGGAGATGGCCCTGGAGGGCCAGATACCCCCGGAGCGCATCGCCCAGGGCGCCCAGCGCATCGCCCGGGCCAAGAGCGGCCTGCACCCCGGCCCCGGCCCCCTGGCCCATCTCCAGGGCCTTTTGGGCCTGGCCTGACCCCGGGCCGGCCCGGGGCTGCCTACCCTCCCTAAGTTTCATCTGGCCGTTGGCCGGATGAAATTTTTTCCTTAAGTTTTTGCTCCCCCGGACCGATAACGTAAATGGCCAGCCACGTCTTGCCGGCGCGGACCGGCCACGGCTCCCACCCTTGCCGGAGGGCTGCTCAGGTTGTGGCCGTCACCGTGATATACCAGGGCATCAAGGACCAGCCCCTGCTGGTGGCTGGCCAGGGACGCCATGCCTCGCCCAGGCCGGCCCCGGCCAAGGCCGACCCCGGGGCCATGGGGCTGTATTTTTCGGGGGGCGCCCCCCATCTGAACCTGAACATCCGCCAGGCCGAGCAGGAGCGGGTGCTGGCCGAGGTGCGTCAGCGCCTATACAGCCTGGCCCTGACCATTGACAACCTCACCCCACCCGAGGGCGACACCCCGGCCACGGCCGTCACCGCCTTGAGCCCCGACCCCCAGGCCCTGAGCGCCACGGCCGACACCGAGGCCACGGCCCCGGCCAGCCATGGCGTGGAGGTGCAGTGGACGGCGGCGCCGGGCCAAGTGCTATCTCCGCCCCAGAACCCGGTGGCCCTGGTGGACCTGGACGATGGGGAACACACCTTCACCCTGACCGTGGACGGCGTGGAGCACCAGCTCAGCGTGATGGTGCACAACAGCGACGACCAAGTGGACACCCAGGAGGACCTGCTGGGCCGCCTGGCCCGGGTCATCGGCGGGGCCGACGCCGGGTTGAGCGCCCAGGTGGTCTTTGGGCAACAGGACGCCCACGACCCCGACCACCGCCTGCTCAACCGCACGGCCAGGCTGTTGATCCAGGGCGTGGGGCCGGGGCGGGGGGCCTCCTTCAGCCTGGCCGACGACCAGGGCTCGGTGGTGGCGGCCTACCATCTGGACAGCCAGGCCCCGCCCAGGGCGGCCAGCCTGCGCCTGGGCGGGGCCTTGACGGCCCAGGAAAGCAACGACTTTAGCCTGGACAACGGCCATGTGAGCGCCACGGCCCTGGACACCACCGGCGGACTGGTGGAACTCAAGGTGGAGGCCGGGGCCGGACCCATCACCCGCCAACTGGGCTCGGCCATAAACCAGTACAACGACCTGCTCTCCTACCTGGACAGCCACGCCGACCTGTTGCGCCCCTCCCTCAAGGACCGCCTGGCGCGCCCCCTGGAGGGCCGGGCCGCCCAGATGCCGGCCCTGGGGCTTAAGCCCACGGCCCAGGGCAGGCTCCTGCCCTCCTCCCAGTTCGCCCAGCGGGTCAGCGGCGACTACCCCACGGTGCGCCAGGTCCTCCTGGACAGCCAGGGCTGGCTGCCGGCCCTGCGCGCCAAGGTGGGACAGGTGCTGGCCATGGACCAGGAGGCCTTCGGCGCGGTGCTGGAGACCGACAGCCTGTCCGAACAGCGCCGCCGGGCCTGGCGGGTGCTGGAGCAGACCGCCAGCGGCATCCTGGACCGCTATTTCTAGGCCAGCGGTGGCCCGCGCTAGTCCTCCCCAGGCATTTCACAGGCATGTCCGGTGGGGCCTGACAGCCGCGGGCGAGAACCTGATACCTTGTTCACATCCATTACATACGGTTCTGTTTTTACGATCCCGTAAATATTGATTCCGCAATCTCCGCCAGGCAACCGGGGCCGCCTCCAGGCCCGGCAGGGGCCGGCGGGCAGGTTTTGCACGCCCAGCGTTAAATATTGCTCCAGAGCCGTCAAGAAAATACCGATTAGTGTGCTAGGGAAGCATGGCCGGCGGCAATAAGTACCACCAAGTAGGCCGGCGGGGGGACTGGCGGACGACTGGCTCGCATGAATAGTGGAAAAAGACCACAGGCACATTTGTTGCATCATTGTTAGGCAAAGGCTGGACCCTACAACCCAGGAGAAAGGAGAAAACTAGATGGCCACCAGCAGAGCATCCAGTCCGCCCGTGGTGATCACGCCGCCGCCCAAGATGCTGGAGTACTTCCTGCTCACCGGACGGTGGCCCAGCAAGGCCAGGTTCATGGCGGTGCTCACCGACCGCCCGGAGGAGGAGGTGGAGCATGGCGCCCGCGCGGCCCGCCCGGCGTGTTGAACACCTGGAGGACGATGCCTATTGGGAGGCCTACGTCCGCGAACTGGACCCCCAGCAGGCTTGCGAGCTCCTGGGCATCCAGCACTTTCCCCACTACCTGGCCGCCGCGGCCAACCTGGCGCTCTTGGCCCAGCACCTGCGCGCCAAGTACGGTCCCGGCGTGAAGGTCAAGGACGCGCTCATCACCGAGCTCAAGAAGGGACCCCACCCGCCCAGCGGCAGCGAGGACACGGCCTACTGGCAGGCCATCAAGCCCCACCTGCCCGTGGTGGAAGAGGTGGTGAAGCACTTCATGCGCAGCACCGGCAACCTGGACATCCCCTGGCCCCAAGAGGACTGATCGCCTGGCCAGGGCGCAAGGCCGCAACGAGGATTGACCTATGTGGTCCGATGAACTAGAAACCGTGCACATAACCGCCAGCAGCGGGGTCCTTGGCCTGGGCCCGGGGCTGGTCCGGCGGGGCTATCGCTTCGCGGACCCAGTCCAAGGCCCCCGCTGCTGGCAATCCCAAAAAGTCCAGCCAGGCGCCTGCCGGCACCGGCAACCCCTGTGACGGCAGGCGCTTAGCTTTTTTATCCCGCCAGCCTTTGGCGGCTGCTTCCCCGGCCCACCGGGGACGGTGCTTTTACCCTCCCCGCAAATTGTATACAAAAACCCCTTGACAAAGCCTTGGCCGCCGGCCAAACTCACCTGCAAACAATCAGGTGAAGCGAGCCCATGACCCCACGGACCAGCACCCTTGAGAGCGCCCACGCCGCCGGCCAGCCTGAGGCCGCCGCGTGCGCGGGCTGCTTTTATTGGTGGCGCTGGCCCGGGGGTGGGCTCGTGCGGGTAAAGCCTTAGCTAACCACTAAAGCAGACAGCCGGCCGCAAGCCCACCGTAGCCCACGGTGGGTTTTTCTTTTTGGGGCGGAAAGGCGAAAAGTTTATGTCCGCGTTGATAGCCAGCCACAAGACCCTGCTGGCCGACACCGACACCCCGGTCTCGGCCTACCTAAAGCTTTGCCAGGACCAGGAGGTGGCCTTTCTCTTCGAGAGCGGCGAGACCGTGGAGCGCTTCGGCCGCTTCTCGGTGGTGGCCTGCGATCCCCTGGCCTCCCTGGTGTTGTGGCCCGAGCGGGCCGAGCTGGACCTGAACGGTCAGCACGGCCTCTACCCGGCTGGCGAGTTCTTCGCCCTGGCCCGCCGGATGGAGCGCGAGCTGGCCTGCCAGAATCTACCGGCCCTGCCCTTCGTGGGGGCCTTGGTGGGCTACCTGGGCTTCGATGCCGTGCGCCTGGTGGAAAAACTGCCCCCGGCCCCGGCCCACCGCCTGCCCGTGGCCCAGTTGTGCTACCCCTCGCGCCTGGCGGTCTTCGATCACTTGAAGCGCCAACTCACCCTGGTGGCCATCGCCGCTGGCCAGGCCCAGGCCCAGGCCAAACTCCAGGAGATGGAAGATCGTTTGCAGGCCCCCTTCGCCCTGCCCACCCTGGCCCCCTGCCGGGAGCTAAGCTTCGTGGACCCGCCCAAGGAGCACTTCCTGGCGGCGGTCAGGAGGGCCAAGGAATACATCCTGGACGGCGACATCTTCCAGGTGGTCTTGAGCGAGCGCTTCACCGGCTTGACCGACCTGGACCCCCTAAGGGTCTACCGCTGGCTGAGAGTCAAGAGCCCCTCACCCTACATGTTTTTCCTCAAGCTGGGTGACTGCCACCTGCTGGGCTCCTCGCCCGAGACCATGGTGCGGGTGCAGGACGGCCGGGTGTACCTGCGCCCCATCGCCGGCACCCGGGGCCGCTCCAGCGACCGCCAGCGCGACCTGGAGCTGGAGCGCGAGATGCTTGGCTCGGACAAGGAGTGCGCCGAGCACGTCATGCTGGTGGACCTGGCGCGCAACGACGCCGGCCGGGTTAGCGCCTACGGCAGCGTGGCCGTGGAGCCCTACATGACCGTGGAGCGCTACAGCCACGTGATGCACATCGTCTCCCAGGTCAGCGGGCTTTTACGTCCCGAGCTGGACGCCTGGGACGCCTTCCAGGCCGTGTTCCCGGCCGGCACGGTCAGCGGCGCGCCCAAGGTGCGGGCCATGGAGATCATCACCGAGCTGGAGGACGGCCCCCGGGGACCCTACGCCGGGGCGGTGGGCTTCTTCGGGCCAGGGCGCCAGATGGACACCTGCATCGCCATCCGCATGGTGCAGTTCGAGGGCAACCAGTTCACCTTGCAGGTGGGGGCCGGCATCGTGGCCGACAGCGTGCCCGAGATGGAGTTCCAGGAAATAACCCACAAGGCCGCCCAGGGCATCGCCGCCCTCAAGGCCGCCGCCAGGGGGGAGCTATGATCCTCTTGATAGACAACTACGATTCCTTCACCTACAACGTGGCCCAGGCCCTGGGCGCCCTGGGGCAGGAATTGCTGGTCCTGCGCAACGATACTGTCTCGGTGGACGAGATAGCCGATATGGCCCCGGCGGCCATCGTCATCTCGCCGGGGCCGGGCCGGCCCGAGGACTCGGGCGTCACCTGCCCGGTCATCGAGCGCCTGGCCGGCCAGATACCCATCCTGGGGGTCTGCCTGGGGCACCAGGCCATCGGCCAGGTCTTCGGGGCCACGGTGCAAAGGGCCAAAAGGCCCGTGCACGGCAAGACCTCCGA
>JACQYR010000037.1 GCA_016208115.1 Desulfarculus sp. | reverse complement strand
TGGGCCGCGCACTCCAGGCCGGTGCCCGGGCCGTAGAGCTCGGTCATCCCCGGGATGTCGTAAAGCTCCACCCCGCCCAGGCCCTCGATGATGCGCCGGCGCATGGCCTCGGAGGTGCGCTCCGAGCCGTAGATGATCTTCCTGAGGCTGATGCGGTCCAAGAGTCCCCGGCGCTGCGCCTCCTCGGCCAGCAAGAGGGCCATGGAGGAGGTGCTGCACGGCACGGTGCTCTGGAAGTCCTCCAGAAACTGGCACTGCATCTCCAGGTTACCCGGCCCCACGGGCACCGCCAGGGCGCCAAAGAGTTCGCAGCCCCGCTGGAAGCCGGCCCCGGCCGTCCATACCCCGTAGCCCACGCAGATCTGCACCCGGTCCAGGCGGGTCAGCCCGGCCATCTGGTAGCAGCGGGCGAACATGTGCGCCCAGTCGTCCAGGTCCCGCTGGGTGTAGGACATGACCTTGCGCTTGCCGGTGGTGCCGCTGCTGGCGTGGATGCGCACCACGTCTTCCATGGGCGTGGACAGCAGCGGGAAGGGGTAGCCCTGGCGCAGGTGCTCGGCGGTGGTAAAAGGCAGGCGCTTAAGGTCGTCCAGGCCCTTGATGTCGCCCGGCGCCACCCCGGCCTCTTGCAGGTGCTGGCGGTAAAAGGGGCTGTGCCCGTGGGCGTGGCCCACGGTCCATTGCAGGCCGGCGGCTTGCATGGCCTCCAGTTGGTCAGGGCTATTCCAGGATGGCATGAAGGTCATGGCGGGCTAGGCTCCGTACCAAAGGGGAAAGGCGTAGGCCGCGGCGCTGAGCAGGAACAGCAGGCTGAGCACCAGGGAGAGCGGATGGCTGGCCTTAAAGTAGCTGAACTGCAAGCCCAGCCGCAAGAGCCAGAAGCCGGCCATCAGCCCCAGCACCTGCCGGCCCAGATAGCTGTCCACCAACTCGGGCGCCCAATAAAAGGAAAGAAAGGCCGCGGCCAAAAAGTAATAGGCCAGGCAGAAATTCATGATGCGCATGATGCCCTGGTTCACCGGGTCCAGGGAGGCCAGGTTGGCCGCCCACTTGAACAGGCGCGGAAACAACAAGTGGAACACGGCCCAGCCCAGGTGCAACAGCCCGCCTAGATAGACACAGGCCAGATCAATATCAATCATGGCTAGGCCTTTTCTGGGCTGGCCGTTCGGTGGCGCGCCCCGCCGTAAGCCCCATGCCCTTCATGGCTTGGGTCCCTTGGGGCTGGCGGGCGGATCGGCCAGGGCGGGGGCCGGGGCCTGGTAGGCCTTGAGCCGGGACAAGAGCCACTTGCCGCCGCGCTGCACGTGCTCGCGGCACAGCCGGCCGGCCTTGACGGCGTCGCCGGCCTGGATGGCCTCCACCACCAGGCGGTGGTCCTTGACCGACCACTGGCCAGCCTGCATGCTCATCATGATGGCCCGGGAGATGCGCTCCACCTCCTCCTGCAACTCGCTGAGCATGTGGTGCAGCAGGGTGGAGTTGGCCGCCTGGTACAAAAGCTCGTGGCAGCGGGTGTTCAGCTCCACCAGGCGCACCTCGTCCCGCCTGGCCAGGGCCTCCTCGAACTGCTCCAGGTTGCGCTCCAGGTCCTTGATCTGCTTGGGCTGGGCGCGCTTGGCCGCCAGCTCGCCGGCGTAGCCCTCCAGCACGCTACGCACGCCCACCGCCTCCTCCACCTCCTCGGGGGTCAGCGGGCGCACCTCGTAGCCGCCGCGCGGGCGCTTGAGAAGAAGGCCCTCCTGCTCCAGGCGGTGCAGGGCCTCGCGGATGGGCGTGCGGCTAAGGCCCAGTTGCTGGCCCAGGCGCTCCTCCACCAGGCGCTCGCCAGGGGTCAGCTCGCCGCGCATGATAAGCCGCCGGAGCAGGATGGTGGCCTCCTGGCCCAGGGGCCGGCGGCGCAGGTTGGGTTGCGAGGTCTTCATGGCTGTCCGTCCCTGGGGTCGGCCTGGTGCTCGGGACCCAGGAAGGCCTCGCGCAGCAGGCGGTCGTTGAGTATTTCCGTGGCCGTGCCCGAAAAGCGGATGCTGCCGTTGGTGAGCACGTAGCCCCGCTGGGCCACCGACAGCGCCCCCATGGCGTTCTGCTCCACCAACAGCACGCTGCATCCTTGGCCGGGCAGCCTCCTGACGATGTCCAATATCTCGCGGGTGACCAAGGGCGCCAGGCCCAGGCTGGGCTCGTCCAGCAGGAGCACCCGGGGCGCGGCCATCAAGGCCCGGCCCATGGCCACCATCTGCTGCTCGCCCCCGCTGAGCGTGCCCGCGGCCTGGCGGCGGCGCTTGGCCAGGGGCGGGAACAGGTCGTAGACCCGCTCAAAGTCGCGGGCCACCTCCTGGCGTTGCTGGCGGCCCCGGCGGCAGTAGGCCCCCAGTTGCAGGTTCTCCTCCACGCTCAAAGGCCCGAAGACCTGGCGCCCCTCGGGCACCTGCACCAAGCCGGCCCGCACCAGGGCCGAGGGCTTCTGGCCGTTGAGGGTCTTACCCTCCAGCCTGACGGCGCCGCGCCGGGGCTGGTTGAGCCCGCTGATGACGCTGAGCAGGGTGGTCTTGCCAGCGCCGTTGGCTCCCAACAGGGCCACGATCTCGCCGGCCCCCACGCTCAGGCTGACCTCGCGCAGGGCCCGCACCGGGCCGTAGCTGAAATCCACACGCTCCACGCTAAGCACGGGGCGCCTCCGGGGCGGGGGCCAGGCTGGGCGGTATGTCCTCGTGGCCGCCCAGGTAGGTGCGCAGCACCTCGGGATGGCGCTGGATCGCCCGGGGGTCGCCCTGGGCTATCTGACGGCCGAAGTGCAGCACCACCACCTGGTCGCTGACCCGCATCACCAGGGACATGTCGTGCTCCACCAAGAGCAGGCCCACCCCCTGCCGGCGCACCTCCAAGAGCACCCGGCCCATCTCCTCGGTCTCGGCGGGGTTGAGCCCGGCCACCGGCTCGTCCAGGAGCACCATCTTGGGCCTGGCCACCAGGGCGCGGGCTAGTTCCACCCGCTTGCGGTCGCCATAGGAGAGCTGGCCGGCCGGCAGGTCGGCGCTGGCCGACAGGCCCAGGAACTCCAGGGCCTGGAGGTTCTGGAAGGTGCGCGTCAGCCCCTGGCGGGCCAGGACGTGGGGCGCCAGGCCGGTGATGGGCCGGCCGCCGAAGAGCACGGCCCCACCCTGGGGCCGGTACACGCCGCTGATGCAGTTGATGGCCGTGGTCTTGCCGGCGCCGTTGGGGCCGATGACGGCGGTTATCCGGCCGGCTGGGGCCGTGAAGCTCACCTCGGACAGGGCCTGCACCCCGCCGAAGCTCATGTCCAGGTCCTCCACCTTGAGCAGGGCCTCCATCAGGCGCTCCTGGCGGCGCGGGCGCGGCTGCGCCTGGCCCACAGGCCGGCCAGGCCCTGGGGCTGGAAAATCAACAGCAAGAGCAGTATGCCCCCGAAGAAGACGTCCTTGTATTCATCGAAGACGTGCAGCACCTGGGGCAGCGGGGTGAGGAAGGCCGCGCCGAAGAAGCCGCCCCACAGGGAGCCCATGCCGCCCACCAGGCACATGGTGACCAGCTCCACCGAAAAGAAGATGTCAAAGGTCTTGGGCGTGACGATGCCGAAATAGTGGGCGTAGAGCGAGCCGGCCAGGGAGGCGTAGACCGCGCTGAGCACGAAGACCTTCACCTTGTAGGCGGCGGTGGGCACGCCCACGGCGGCCGCCGCCACGGGCGAGTCGTGCAGGGCCTTGAGCCCCCGCCCCACCCGGGAGTCGGCCAGGTTGCGGGCCAAGAGGAGCCCCAGCAGGGCCGCAGTCCACACCAGCCAGTAGAACTGCTGGTCGCTGGCCAGGGAGTGGCCCAGGACCTTGAGCGGCGGTATGCCCGAAAAGCCGCTGGGTCCGCCGGTGAACTCGTCCAGTTGCAGGATGAGGATGGTGATGATGAGGTTGAAGCCCAGGGTGGCCATGACCAAATAGTTGCCAGCCAGGCGCAGGGTGGGGATGCCGATCAAAAGCGCCACCAGGGCCACCAGCAGGGCGGCGGCCAGGGTGGATAGCCAGGGGTCCCAGCCGTGGGTGGAGCTGAGGATGCCGCTGACATAGGCGCCCAGGCCGTAGAAGGCGGCGTGCCCCAGGCTGATGTGCCCGGCGAAGCCGATGAGCAGGTTGAGCCCGGTGACCACCAGCACGTTGAGCGCCATGACGTTGAGCACGTTGAGATGGTAGGGGTTGCCCACCAACAGGGGCGCGCCGGCCACGGCCAAAGCCAGGGCCAGGAGCTGCCAGAGGAAGGCGCGGCCGCCGCCGTTCATACCCGCGTCTCCTCGCCGCCGCCCAAGAGACCCCGGGGGCGCACGAAGAGCACCAAGAGCAGCACCACGAAGGCGATGACGTCCTTGTAGGTGCTGGAGAGCGCCCCGGCCCCCAGGCTCTCCAGGAGGCCCAGGCTTAAGCCCCCCACGATGGCCCCCAGGAAGTTGCCGTAGCCGCCCAGCACGGCGGCGGCGAAGCCCTTGAGCCCCATGAGCACGCCCACGTTGTAGGAGGCCGTGGTGATGGGGGTGATAATGGCCCCGGCCAGGGCGCCCAGGGCGCCGGCCAGGGCAAAGGACAGGCGCACCATGCGGCGGGTGTCTATGCCCATGAGGGCGGCGGCCTTGGGGTTGATGGCCACGGCGCGCATGGCCCGGCCGGTGAGGGTGTGGTTGAAGAAGTAGATAAGCACCACGATGGCCGCCAGGGTGATGCCCAATATCCAAAGGTTCTGGGGAGTGAAGGTGGCGCCCAGGAGCTTCAAGGGCACATCGGGGGAAAGCGGCGGCACGGCCAGGGCCTGCTTGCCCCAAACCTCCTTGAACACCCCCCGGAACAGCAGGCTGGCCGCCACGGTGATAAAGATGAGCACTGTTATCTCGCGGCTCCGGGCCCGGCCCACGGCCGCGGCCTCCAGCACCACCCCCAAGCCGGCCACCACGGCCACGGCCAGGGGCAGGGCCACCAAGGCCGGCAGGCCGGCGGCGCCCAGAAGGGTGTACATCATCAGGCCACCCAGGCTGATGAAATCGCCCTGGGCAAAGTTGACGATGTGGGTGGCGTTGTAGATCAGGCAGAAGCCCAGGGCGGCCAGGGCGTAGATGGAGCCGGTGGTGAGCCCGCTCATGATGTACTGGCTAAGCTGCTCCCAGCCGGACATATGACCAACGGCTCCCTAGGTTGTGGTTTTTGCGGGTTGGCGGGGCCGGGGTCCATCCATGGCCGCTTTTGTATTCTGTATGCAGTATACGCACAGAAAATAACGAATTTGCGTGGGGTTGTCAACGGAGAAATTGTACCTGGGGATGGTGGGCGATTGAGGAGATGGGGCTGGGAACGGGTGAAACCGGGGTGGCGGCGGCAGAGAAGTCAACGGCAGCCGTGGGGTGGTTTGGCTTGAGCGTCACCCATCCCACGGTAGTCGCGCCCCATGGCGAAAACCAGGGCGGGGAAGGACCGCCCTTCCCCGCCCACGCATGTTAAATCTTGGATGCCGCGCGGGCTCGCCACGTGCCTACCCGCCCCCCAACCCAACCAGGCGCCCCCTAATAATCCTCGTAGGCCAGGTCCTCCTCGGTCACCTTGTGGCGGAAGGTGTAGTAGGCCCAGGCCTGGTAGGCGATCACCACCGGCACCATCACCAGGGCCACGCCCAGCATGATCTTGAGCGTCAGCGGGCTAGAGGCCGAGTTGCTTATGGTCATGCTGAAGGCCGGGTCCAGGCTGGAGGGCACGAGGTTGGGGTAGAGCCCGGCCACGCCGAAGAAGGTGCAGCCGGCGATGGTGAGCGCCGAGGCGAACCAGGCCTTCCACCAGGCCCCTCTGGCCATGGCCAGGCGGGTAGCGAACAGGGCCGCCACGGCCAAGAGGGGGAAGACCCACAGGGCGATATTGCCCAGATAGTTGGCCCACAGGCGGGTGCTAACCCAGGTGGCGGCCAAAAACACCACCGCCACGATCACTAGCGCCGGCCACAGACGCTTGGCCATGGCCTGGGCCCGGTCGGCCAGCTCGCCGTCGCTCTTGATGGCCAGCCAAAGAGAGCCGTGCACCATGAACAGCAGCACGAAGAGCACGCCCCCCAAGAGGCCGTAGGGGTTGAGCAGAGTGAAGAGGGTCCCCTGGTACACGCCCTGGGCGTCAAAGGGGATGCCCATGAAGATGTTGGCAAAGGCCACGCCCAACAAAAGCGCCGGCAGGAAGCTGCCCAGCCACAGGCAGGCGTCCCACAGGCCACGCCAGGCGGGGTTGTCCACCTTGCCCCTAAACTCAAAGGCCACCCCGCGCAGGATCAAGGCGAATAGCAGCAGCATCAGCGCGGAATACAGGGAGCTGAACATCACGGCGTAGGTGGCCGGGAAGGCGGCGAAGGTCACGCCGCCCGCCGTGAGCAGCCACACCTCGTTGCCGTCCCAAAAGGGACCCATGGCGTGGTAGATGACCCGCTTGTCGGTCTCGTTCTTGGCTAAAGCCGGCATGAGCGCGCCCAGGCCCAGGTCAAAACCGTCCAGCATGAAGTACACGGCCCACAAGAGCCCCCACAGCACGAACCAGATGGTCTCCAGCATGGCCCTTACCTCCCTTCCACGGCGGCCAGGGGCGCCGGTCCCTTGCGGGCGTACTTGAATATCAGGTAAAAGGCCGCCAGGCCCAAGAGGCCGTAGACCAGGATGAAGGCCGCGAAGGACACCGCCACCTGGCTGGCGGCGATGGGGCTGGCCGCGTCCGCCGTGCGCATCAAGCCCCAGACGATCCAGGGCTGGCGCCCCACCTCGGCCACGGCCCAGCCGGCCTGCAGGGCCAGGTAGGGCAGCGGTATGACCCAGACCAGGATGGTAAGCAGCCAGCGGTTCTGCGGGAGCTTCTTGCGCTTGAGCCAGGCCAGTCCGGCCAGCACGATGAACAGGGTGCCCAGGCCCACCATGACCCGGAAGGCCAGGAAGGTGAGCAGCACCGGCGGACGGTCGGCGGCCGGGATGTCGGCCAGGCCCTTGACCTCGGCCGAGAAGTCGCCAAAGGCCAGGAAGCTCAAGGCCCCGGGGATGGGCAACAGCTCAAGGGAATTGCGGGCGTTCTTCTCGTCGGGCACCACCAGGAGGTACATGGGCGCGGCCTTCTGGGTCCGCCAGTGGGACTCCATGGCCGCCAACTTGCTGGGCTGCTTCTCGGCCACCTCCTTGCCGCTCAGGTCGCCGTTGATGGCCGTGAAGACCGCGAAGACCAGAGCGAAGACCGCCGCCATCCTGAAGCTCTTGGTGAACAGCGCCGTCTCGCGGCCGCGCAGGATATGCCAGGCGCTGACGCCCATGACGAAGAAGCCGGCCAGGATGTAGGCCCCGCCCACGGTGTGCACGAACTCCAGCACCGCCCACTTCTGGGTGATGATGGCCAGGAAGTCGTCCAACTCGGCGCGGCCGTTGCGCAACACATAGCCCACGGGGTGCTGCATGAAGGAGTTGGCCGCCAGTATCCAGTAGGCCGAGACGTTGGAGGCCAGGGCCACCAGCCAGATGGCCGTGGCGTGCATCTTGGGCGAGAGCTTTTTCCAGCCGAAGATCCACACCGCGATGAAGGTGGACTCCAGGAAGAAGGCCAGGGTGGCCTCGATGGCCAACAGCGAGCCGAAGATGTCGCCCACGTAGCGGGAGTAGCGCGACCAGTTGGTGCCGAACTGAAACTCCAGGGTGATGCCGGTCACCACCCCGATGGCGAAGTTGATGATGAAGAGCTTGCCCCAGAACTGGGCCATGCGTTTGTAGTCCTGGTCGCCCCGGCTGACGTAGAGCGACTCCATGATGGCCACCAGCACCGACAGGCCCAGGGTCAGGGGCACGAAGAGAAAATGGAAAAAAGTAGCGGCCGCGAACTGCAACCGCGAGAGCATGAGTACATCCATGAGGGCCTCCTTATCAATAACTCTTACGATAATTATTACTACTTTTCTATTGTGGCAATGTCAAGCTGAAATTATAGGTTAATTATGCGCGCCGCTTTCCAGTGATGACAAGGGTTTGTGCGGCAAGGGCTGGAAGGTGCCGGGGGCGGCCATTCGGAGACTGGGCCAGCATCGCGACCCGCGCAAAAAGGTGGCACCAATGGGTCCGCGCGCAAAAAAATTATGCACCCGAGGGCGGGCCGCTGCCTGAAGGCGGCCGGGCGCCATGATTTTTCCCCTATGGTTTTGCTTGGTTTTAGCGCCGTCGCCCCTGCCTGGTCAGGGGTTGGCATGCCTTGTGCCTTGGAAGTGGGCCAAATACCCACCTGAGGCCGCTGCACGGTGAAACATAAATGCTGTTGTAAAAACAGGTAGTAGCCCGTGAAACACAATTTTGCCATGCAGCGGCCGGTGCGGGCCATGGATGGCCCGCCAAATTGCGAGCCGTTTTAGGCGAGCAATTTTGGAGACTTGGCAAAACCACGTTTTTGCCAAGCCGATGCTGCGCGGGGCAGGACGCCCCGTGCAGCACTTTCCACCTGTAGGTGCATGGGAGACGAACATGACCGCCAATCGTTCACCCTGGCGAGGGACCACGCTCACCGCCTGGATGCTCACGCTTATGGCCCTGG
>JACQYR010000270.1:853-5163 GCA_016208115.1 Desulfarculus sp. | reverse complement strand
GCGGGCCTTGTAGGCCTGGAACGATGGCAGGCCCGCCAAGAAGCCCAGGCAGGCCGCCATCTTGGCCACATCGCTGTTGCCGTCCACGTCCCGAAAGCCGGTGGCAAGATAGCCGTTAGACTCGCGCATCAACTCCACTCCCTGCCTGCCGCCGGTTTGAGCCTTTGGTCCACGCCGCATCCTAGCATCATCTCGCCCTGGCCGGCGACCCGGCCCCATCCCACGAATTGACCTCTTGCCGCCGCGCGGCCAAGGCAACGTGTCGTCCTGGCCACCCGAGAGAACGCACGGCCACGCCCTCCTTCCCTGATACTCTTCCCCTGGTCCCCCCTCCTCGCCCGCTCCCCGCCTGGCCAATTGCCATCACCGTCCCCCAGCGGCTATGATGTTACCCATACCCCCACATGGAGGCACGCCCATGAACAACCCCGCCGCTCCGGCCAGGCTCAACCCCGCCACCATGGCCCGCCAGCAGGTGGCCCTGGCCAGCCAGCACCTGGACATAGACCCCGGCACGATGCAGAAGATCACCGCCACCAAGCGCGAGCTGACCGTGCACTTCCCGGTGCGCATGGACGACGGCTCCTTACGCATGTTCACCGGCTACCGCGTGCAGCACAACGACACCCGCGGCCCCTTCAAGGGCGGCATCCGCTATCACCCCGACACCGAGATTGACGAGGTGCGCGCTTTAGCCATGTGGATGACCTGGAAGGCGGCGGTGGCGAACATCCCCTTTGGCGGGGCCAAGGGCGGCGTGCAGTGCAACCCCAAGGAGATGAGCCCCCGCGAACTGGAGCGCCTGACCCGGCGCTTCACCTGGGAGCTGTTGCCGGTGCTGGGGCCGGAGCGCGACATCCCCGCGCCCGACGTCTACACCAATCCCCAGGTCATGGCCTGGATCATGGACACCTACAGCATCATGCACGGCCACACCGTGCCCGGCGTGGTCACGGGCAAGCCCCTGGAGCTGGGAGGGTCCCTGGGACGCTTCGAGGCCACGGGCCGGGGCGTGTTCATCACCGCCGGCGAGGCGGCCAAGGTGCTGGGCATGAACATCGAGGGCGCCCGGGTGGTAGTGCAGGGCTCGGGCAACGTGGGCGGCGTGGCGGCGCGCTTCTTTGCCCGCGCCGGGGCCAAGGTGCTGGCCATCAGCGACTCCCACGGCGGGGTATTCAACGCCAAGGGCCTGGACGTGGAGCGGGTGCTGTCCTGCAAGAACCAGTACCAATGCTTCATCAGCGACCGCCTGGAGGCCTCGGACATCACCAACGACGAGCTGTTGGAGCTGGACTGCGACATCCTGGTGCCCGCCGCCCTGGAGTGCGTCATCACCGGGACCAACGCCGGCCAGGTGCGGGCGCGCATCATCGTGGAAGGCGCCAACGGCCCCACCACGCCCGAGGCCGACGAGGTGCTGCACGACAACGGGGTCTTCATGGTGCCCGACATCCTGGCCAACGCCGGCGGCGTCACCGTCAGCTACTTCGAATGGGTGCAGAACCTGCAAAACCTCTTGTGGAACGAGGAGGAGATAGACCGGCGCCTGAGCGAGATCATGCGCAAGGCCTTCAACGAGGTGCTGGCCATCAGCCAGGAAAAGAAGCTGCCCATGCGCATCGCCGCCCTGATGCTGGGCATCGAGCGGGTGGCCAGGGCCCAGGAGCTGCGGGGCGTATACCCCTAGCCGCCCGCGCGGGCACCACCACAACCGCCGGGCAGAATCCTTCGTTTTCCATCTTTGCGAGGTTGTGTTCATGCTGGATCAAAACGCCCGCCTGGCCGTAATCGGCGCCGGGGCAATCGGCGGCATCGTGGCCGCCTGCCTGGCCAAAGAGGGCTGGGACCTGGAGTTGGTCACCAAGCATCAGGACACCGCCGACCTGGCCAACGGCCCGGGGCTGCACATAACGGGGGTGCGCGGCGAGTTCGTGCAACCGGTCAGGGCCGTGGCGGACATCGCCCAACTGAGCGGCCCCCAGGACCTGGTGTTCCTGGCCACCAAGGCCACCGAGGCCATTGCCGCGGCTGAGGCGCTGCTACCCTTGCTGCACGAGCGGTCCCTGGTGGTGTCGCTGCAAAACGGCATCTGCGAGGAGGCCCTGGCCGGCGTGCTGGGGCGGGACCGGGTGGTGGGCTGCGTGGTGGGCTGGGGGGCCACCATGCTGGGGCCGGGGCGATTGGAGATGACCAGCACCGGCGAGTTCGTGCTGGGCGACCTGGACGGCCGGCCCCTGCCCCACCTGGATTGGCTGGCCGGGATGCTGGGCAAGGTGGTGCCCACGCGCCTCAGCGCCAACATCCTGGGCGAGCTTTACTCCAAGCTCATGGTCAACTCCTGCATCAACACCCTGGGGGCCATCAGCGGCCTGTATTTGGGGCAGATGCTGGCCCGGCCCCAGGCCCGCCTCCTGTTCACGGCGGTGATGCGCGAGGCCCTGGCCGTGGCCACGGCCATGGGGCTCACCGTGGAGCCCGGCGGCGGCGGCAAGCTGGACTATTACCGCTTCCTCAAGGGCGACGGCCTTATTGACCGTTGGCGGCGCGGACTGACCATCCGGGCCATCGGCCACAGGTACCGCCGCATCAAATCCTCCAGCCTGCAATCCCTGGAGCGCGGACGCCCCACGGAGATTGACTTTCTCAACGGCTACATCTGCCAAAAAGGCGCCGAGCTGGGGGTGCCCACGCCGCTCAACCTGGCCCTGGTGGCCCTGGTCAAAGAGATCGAGGCCGGCCAACGGCCCATTGATCCGGCCAACCTTGCCGGCCACTCCCTGGCCGGGGCCGGGTGTTGAGCGGCGCCCCCGGGCCGCCTTGGGCCAGGGTGGGATTGGCGGTTGACAGGCATTTTGGTGCGAGATCATAGTTATTGTATATGGATTAAGCTTCTGTGCGAGGTGACACCAGCAGGCGGCGGGCCGGAAAATCTACCAGTACCACTGGAGGGCGAGATGCGGGCAATCAAGCAAATGGCCTGGGGCGCCTGGGCGCTCTTTTTGGTCGGCCTGACCGGCTGCGGTTCAGGCGAACCCGCCATCAACACCAAGGAACTACTCGCCAAACCCAAGACCTACGTGACCTCCGAGCAGTGCAAGGTCTGCCACCTGGAGCACTACGATTCCTGGAAGGCCACCCTGCACAGCCGCATGCTCCAGGACGTGCGCACCAACCGCGACGCCATCGTCACCACCCTGGACCCCGCCGTCATCCGGCCCGACCTGGCCAAGCTGGGCGATAAGCTCAAGGTGCCCGCCGACCAGATATACATCCCCAAGGTCGAGGAGGTGGTCTACACCATCGGCAACCAGTGGAAGCAGCGCTACATGGTGGAGAAGGACAAGATTCTCTATATCGCTCCGGTGCAGTACAACCTGGACACCGACCGCTGGGTGAACTACAACGAGGCCACCTGGGACAAGAAGCCCTGGATCAAGGGCTGCGGTTCCTGCCACGCCACCGGCGTGGACCTGGAGAAGAACAGCTTCTCCGAGCCGGGCATCGGCTGCGAGGCCTGCCACGGCCCGGGCTCCCACCATGTGGCCCTGCCCAAGACGGCGGTCTTTGACAAGCGCCAGACCATCGTCAACCCCTCCAAGCTGCCCACCGGCGTGGCCGTGCAGGTCTGCGGTTCCTGCCACAACCGGGGCCGCTCCACCACCCAAAAGGGCATCGAGTGGCCGGTGGGCTACCTGCCCGGCAAGGCCCTGGGGCCCTTCTTCAAGTCCACGTCTTTTGGGGCCGGCGACCCGGTGCACCTCTACGCCAACGAGTTCTCCAAGGGCCATCACCAGCAGTACATAGACTGGCGCCAATCCAAGCACGCCACCGAGGGCGTCACCTGCACCTCCTGCCACTACGTGCACCAGTTGGGCCTGGCCCCCACCCGCTCCCAGACCAAGCATTCGGGGTCGCAGCAGTGCCTGAGCTGCCATCAGGTGGTGAACAACAACCAGGCCCACGCCATACACTCCTTCGGCAACTGCGTGGGCTGCCACATGCCGCGCATCGCCAAGAGCGCCGAGTCCGGCGATCTGCACTCCCACGTCTTCGTGGCCCTGTTGCCCAGGGATACCCTGGCCAACCCGGTGATACCCAACTCCTGCCAGACCTGCCACCGGCACAAGAAGGATGACCTGGCCCAGCTCCAGGCCAGGTTCGACGCCCTTTCCGCCTTGCCCAAGCCCCAGGGTCCCGTGCTGGAGGGCATGAAGAATGTCGGCCTCAAGAAGTAGGCGCCGAGGCTTGAACCTCCTGCTGGGCCTGGCCGCCGTCCTGGCGGCCTGGCCCGGCTGGGCCGGGAGAGCGCC
>JACQYR010000270.1:0-784 GCA_016208115.1 Desulfarculus sp. | reverse complement strand
GTGCGCCCCCGCCGCATGCTGCCCTACGTGGCCGGCGGCCCCCAGGCCCGCCAGGGCGTGGTCAGCACCAGCACCCTGGGCTCCAGCCTGGTGGGCCTGGGCTTTTTGAGCGACGCCCATCAGGGCATCAAGTTCTACGAGCGCCGCACCTGCCAGGAGTGCCACCCCGAGCAGGCCCGCTCCATGCACACCACCCGGGCCAAGATCACCTGCCGCCAGTGCCACTGCGGCGAGCCCATGGCCAGTGTCAACCACTACTACTCGCCGCTGAACCCCATCCGGCGGCACGCCTATGTCTGCGCCAAGTGCCACGCCGGGGCCAACGCCAGCTTTGCCACCTACGTGGTGCACGAGCCCCTGCCCACCTCCCTGGCCACCCAGAAGAGCTTCCCCCTGCTCTTCTACGTGTTCTGGGTCATGGTGGCCCTGGCCGTGGGCACCTCCGCCCTGTTCATTCCCCACGCCATGGTGTGGGGCCTGCGGGAGTTTATCCACAAGATCAAGGAGGGCCGCCGTGAGCACTGAGGCCCCCCCGCGCCTGCGCCGCTTCAGCCCGGCCCAGAGGCTGTTTCACGTCACCCTGATGCTGTGCTTCGCCATCCAGTCGGCCACGGGGCTGGGGCGCCTGTTTTCTGAGACGCCCGGGGGCCAGGGAGTGGGCCGGCTCTTCGGCGGCTACGAGCCTAGCCTGGCCGTGCACAAGTACGTGGGCCTGTTCATGCTGGCCCTGTTCGTGGTGCACGTGCTCTATCTGCTGGCCAGCTTGAAGCGCCGCGGCCTGGCC
>JACQYR010000269.1 GCA_016208115.1 Desulfarculus sp. | reverse complement strand
TTGTATCTGCCAGAGGTTTTTGGCAGTGTAGTAGCAGCGGGCTCGGCCAGGGCCACGCCGACCGGCCAGGTTCACCGGCGGGGCGGCGGCCCTGGTCCGGCCAGCGAAAGGTGGATGGACATGGCCTATTGCAACCAGTGCGGCGGACACCTGGATGAGGGCGACCACTACTGTTCGGCCTGCGGCGCGCCGGCCGGGCAGGTCCCAGCCCCCGGGGCGCCGCCGCCCCCCGGCGCGGCCCTTCCGCCCCAGCCGCCGCCCCTGCCGCCGCCCCTGCCCGGGCAGGTCCCTCCGGGCCTGGAGTGCCAGGGCGTGGGCATCCGCCTGGCGGCCCAGATAATTGACAGCGCCGTGATGCTGGTCTTCTACCTGATCGTGGGCCGCCTGGTGGCCGGTCGGGTAGGCGGGCTAACCCCCGACGGCTTCGAGCTGCAGGGCGGGCCGGCCTTTGCGGTCATCGCCCTTAACCTGGTCTTCTGGATGGCCTACTTCACCCTGTTGGAGGGCCTGTGGCGGGGCCAGACCCTGGGCAAAAAGCTCCTGCGGCTCAAGGTGGTGCGCCAGGCGGACGGCGGACCAGTGGACCTGAGCACCGCCCTCTTGCGCAACCTGCTGCGCCTGGTGGACGGCCAGCTAGGCTACCTGGTGGGGGCCATCCTGGTCTGGCGCTCACCCCTTAAGCAGCGCCTGGGCGACCGCGTGGCCCATACCCTGGTGGTCAGGAAGCCCAAATAGATTACAATTGCGGCACCCAGCCCGGCTGGCCCGCCAGGCCCGGCCGGGCCGGCGATTAAATAGGGAGCCAACCCATGACCTCCAGCCAAGCCTGCCCCAAGTGCGGCACCCCGTTCAAGCCCGGGGCCAACTTCTGCGCCGTCTGCGGCTCGCCGGCCCCCCTGGAAACCTCTCCGCCCGGCGGCCCGGCCCGGCGCGCCAAGGCCCCCTGGTGGACCTGGGTGGCCCTGGTGGTGGGCCTGGTGGTGGTGGCGGCCGGGCTGGCGCAGATACTGGGCGGCGACAAGCCCGCCCCGCCGGCCGTGGGCGCCCCCCCCTTGCCCACCACGGAGAGCACCCCGGCGCCAGCCGCCACCGACAGCGCCACCCCGCCGCCGGCCACCCCCGCCCCGGCCCCCGGCCAGCCCGGCGGCTGGCAGCCCGATCAGCCCTCGGCCCAGGAGACAGCCCCGCCCCCGGCTGGCGGCTGGCAGCCCGATCCGCGGCAGCCCGCGCCCACCGCCCAGGTGCCCCAGCCCGGCGGCTGGCAGCCTGACGCGCAGCAGCCGGCGCCGCCCCCGGCCACCCAGACCGCCCAGCTCCCGCCGGCCTCCCAGGCCCCACCGGTTCAACAGGCCCCCGAGCCCTCCCAGGCCCCACCAGCGCCGGCCGGACCGCCGGCCCGGGACGCTGCCGCGGCCGTTAGGCTCACCGAGGCCGGCCTGCAACAGGCCAGGGCCGGTAACCTGGACCAGGCCATGGCGCTGTTTCAGCAGGCGGTGGAGGCTGACCCGCAAAACGGCCAGGCCTGGAACAACCTGGGCCTGACGTTACGCAAGAAGGGTCTGCTGGAGGACGCGGTGGGGGCCTATTTCAAGGCCATCGAGGCCCAGCCCGACCTGGCCGTGGCCTACAAGAACCTGGGCCTGGCCCTGGAGCAGGTGGGCTACCTGGCGGACGCGGCCATAGCCCTACGCAAGTACTGCGAACTCAACCCCTCGGCCCCTGACCTGGCCTCGGTGAAGGCCACGGCCGCCCGCCTGGAGAAGGCCGCCGCCGCCAAGGGAGGCACGCAATGATGACCGTCATGGCCCGGCCCTGGGCTTGGACCCTGCTGTTGGCCCTGCTGGGGCTCAGCGCCTGCGCCACCCCGCCGCCGCCGCCCCTGCCCGCGCCACCCCCGCCCCTGGGAGCCCCCTACTACCAGGGCCCCCTGGGCTCCACCCTGTACGTGAACGTGGCGCGCCTGAACCTGCGGGCCTGCCCCGCCGCCAACTGCCAGATCCTGGCCACCCTGGCGGGCGGCGAGCCCTTGACCGTGCTGGGCCAGCAGGGCGGCTGGATACAGGTGCGCTCCCAGGCCAGCGGACGAGAAGGCTGGGCCAGCGCGCGCTACCTGGGCACCCAGCCCGGGTTCAGGGCGCCGGCCCCCCGCAAGCCCGGGGCACCGGCCCCGCCCCCGCCCAGCGAGGAATGGGCCGAGCCCGGCGCGGAAGCGCCGGCCGAGGGGCCGGCCCCGCCGGTGCAAGAGGAGTTCGCCCCGGTGTCGCCCCAGTAGCCCTGGCGCGGGCCTCAGGCCCCCACGATGCCCGCCAGCTCCCCCACGCAGCCGTGCAGGTCGGCGGCGGCCGAGGTCAGTTGCACCGAGGTGGCCGCCGACTCCTGGGCGCTGGCCGCGTTCTGCTGGGTCACCTGCTCCATGTTTTGGGCCGCCCGGCTGACCTGCTCGATGCCCTGGGCCTGCTCGGCGCTGGCCGTGGCTATCTCGTTGATAAGGGCGCCCACCTTCTGGGTGCCGGTGGAGACCTCGGCAAAGGCCAAATGGGCGCGGCTGACCAGTTGGGAGCCCTGGCCCACCTTGGCGATGGTCTGCTCGATCAGCTCCGCCGTGTTCCTGGCCGCCTCGGCGGCCCGCACCGCCAGATTGCGCACCTCGCCGGCCACCACGGCAAAACCCGCCCCCGCTTCACCGGCCCTGGCCGCCTCCACGGCGGCGTTGAGGGCCAATAGATTGGTCTGGAAGGCTATCTCGTCTATGGTCTTGACGATCTTGCTGGTCTGCTCGCTGGCCTCGGTGATCTGGCCCATAGACTGGTCCAGATCGCCCATGGCCTGGTTGGCCCGGCTGACCAACTCTCCGGCCTGGTGCATCAGGTTGTTGGCCTGACCGGCGTTCTGGGCGTTGGTCTTGGTCATGGAGGACATCTCCTCCAGGGAGGCCGAGGTCTCTTCCAGGGAGGCGGCCTGGTCGCCGGTCTGCTCGGCCAGGCGGCGGCTGCTCTGCTCCAGGCCCTGGGCTGCCTGGGCCACGGTACTGGCCGAGTCGGCCAGGCGCCGCGACAGGCCGGCCAAGGAATTGGCCACCCCACGGGCGGTGAGCAAGGCCACTGCGGCCAGGGCGATGACCATCAGGCCGGCCACGGCCAGGGTGAGCCACAGGCCCTGGACCGCCCCGGCCAGCAGGGGGGCCATCTCCTCGCTCAGCACCACCACGGCCACAACCTTATTGGAAAAATCGCCCAGGGGCTCCAGGTGCGCCAGGTGCCGGCCCTGCTCCAGGCGCAGGTTCTCCAGGCGGGGTTGACCGCTCTGCATCACCGCTTGCAGGGCGGGCAGCATCTCGCCGGGCAGGCTGAACTGCCGGCTCTTGGCCCAGGGCGCGAAGCCACCCTTGCCGTCGGGGGCCAGGATGAACAGGTCATAGCCCTCGCGGGCCTTGACCTCCTGGGCAAAGGAGTCCTGCAGGTCGCCGCCGAACTCCACCGAGCCCACGTGCTTGCCCTGGTATGCCACCGGCACCACCCCACGGATGCCGGCCCCGCCCACGCCCACCTCCAGGCCCGAGACCGGCTGCTGGTTCTTGTTCACCGCCAGCACGGTATGGCGAAAGGATGATAGGTCGTCGCCGAACTTGGCCGGCAGGTGGGCGCGGAAGAAGGAGGTGGCGGGTGGCAGATGAAATTGCAGTTGGGCCATGCCCAGTTTCTGCTTGCTGGCCTGGTAGGCCTCCAGGGTCAGAGCCTGGATGGTGGGGCGGTCGCGCTCGGCCAGGGCTTTTTGCCCTGGGGCATGGCCGCCAGATAAGAGGCCAGGGCCGCCGCCGCCTCGCCGCGAGCGTTCAGGGTGTTTTTTATGAACTTGGCCCGCTCGGCCAGGCGTCCCCTGGCCGAGTTGGTGATCTCGCCGACGTTGCTGTGGTAGATGTACCAGGAGCCGCCCCCGCCCAAGAGCACCACCGAGACCAAAAGCGGCAGCACTATCTTCAGGCGCAGGGATAGGTTGTTGAATATGGTCATCTTGATCTCACTCCTCGGTTCGTCTGTACCGGCCCTTGGCAAGGACGGCGAAAAGCCAAACAGCCAATTTAATCAGTCTATTGCAAATATAATACCATCCGCGCGGCCAATAAGCCCCCACTCCTAACCAGCCGACCTTTTGGCAATATCGCCTGGGCGTCCGGTTGACCGCCAGGCTGGCGTTAAGGTAGAGGATTAACGATTATGATAACTCCTTTGTCCGGTGGGACGCCGCTGGCCCAGCCCAACCCCGGCGGTGTCCTCTATCTGTCCCCTTTTCCTGCCCGGCGAGACACCCCGTCCCGCCAGACAGGACAACCGCTCCGGCACGGCCGGACCGCTTGCCGTTCTCATATCTACATTAATGTTAATCCAGCAAGCCTATCGGGCTGTTAAGAAATGCACCCCCGGCCGCGTCCTCCTGGCACGCGCCTTGAATATATCCCCCGGCAACTGCCCCGCCCAATAACGCCAACCGGCCTGATTAAAGGGGAGAACCGTCATGGGAACCATAGCCATTATTGCCCTGGTAGGTTGCGGATTGTTGTGGGTCGTCGCCGTGGTGGAGTTCTCGCGCACCCTGTCCGAACTGACCCGCTGCCGCGCCCAGGCCGGACGCCTGCAAAGCGCCCTGGCCGGGGACCGCTAGCGCCCATCCCCTCCCGCGCGGCCTGACAGGGACTGGCGACAGGCCCGGCCCCTGGCGCGCTCTATAGCCAGAACTCGGGATAGCGCCGCTTGGCGGGCAGGTTGTTGACCACCAAAGCGATGGCCAGCATCAACAGGGCGCCCGCCCCCACCGGCAGCAGGGCATAGAGATAGCCCAGGTCGTGCACCTGGGGGCCGCCCACCACGGCGATGAGGGCCGTGGCCCCGCCGGGGGGATGCAGGGTCTTGGTGGCGTGCATCGCCACCACGGCAAAGGCCACGGCCAGGGGCGCGGCCAGCCAGGGATGGCCCGGCAGGGCCATCTGGGCGCTCACCCCCACCAGGGCCGAGAGCACCTGTCCGCCCACGAAGTTGCGCGGCTGGGCCAAGGGGCTCTTGATGGCCCCGTAGATCAGGCTGGCCGAGGCCCCGAAGGAACCCACGATCAGCGTCCAGGGGGTGCCCGCGAAATACAGGTGGTTGAGGCCAGCCACCGCGCCGATGCCCAAGAGCGACCCCAGCCAGGACCAGGCCATCTCCTCCAGGCTGACCCGGGGGGGGCTCTGGGTGGTGCCCTTCAGCTTGGCCCAGAAGCTCATGCCCGCCTCCCGGCCCGCGTGCCCAGGAGGTCGGCGCGGCTGACCATGCCCAGGAGCCGGCCCTGATCATCCACCACCGGCGCCCGGTTGATGCCCCGGCTGGCGAACAGGGCGCGAATCTCGGCCAAAGTGGCCTGCGGCCCCAGGCTTACCGCCGGGGCGCTCATGGCCTGGGCCGCCCGCTCCTCCAAGAGGGGCGCCAGCAGGCAGGCCCCCTGGCTCAGGCAACGGGCCACCACCCCCATGAAGCTCTGGCTGCCCAGGGGGTCCATGCGCTTGAGGAAGTCCTTCTCGGAGATCACCCCCAGCACCCGGCCCTCCTCGTCCAGCACCGGCACGCCCGACACCCCCGCCTGGGCCATGGCGTGGGCCACCTGGGCCAGGCTGTCCCCGGCCCCCACGCTCACCACCGGGGTGGTCATCAGGTCCTGGGCCTTGACGCTCAGGCCCAGGCGCGTGAGCGCCTGCCCGTAGGCCAGGGCGAACACCTCCTTGAAGTCGCCGGGGGTGATGTCCAGATAGCCTGACAGGCCCTTCATGGCCTCCAGGATGTCATGCTCACTGAGCTGGTAATCCAAGGGCAGCCCCCCTGGTCCCTGGTCCTGGCCACTAGGCATGACGTCCTCCCCCGTGAGTTTGGCCGGCAGTTATCAAGCATTATGGTACTACATTATTTATATACACCCCGGTCCCTTCGGCGCAAGCCTTGATCCTCCGCCAACCGTGGGGGCAGTTTGGCCTTGCCTGGGGCAGCCGGGCCGGTATAAATCCAGACAGCGGCGCGCGGCACAGCACACGGAGAGATGGCATGAGCAGCATGGAAGGCGACCGGCAGTTCAACGAGTTCCTGGAGCAATGGCCCGCCCACCAGGGGGGGCTGAAAAGGGCCTATGCGCAGCTCAAGGCCTGGGCCGAGGCCCTGCCCGGAGTGGCCACCAGCTTCCTGGCCCGGCCGGGGGTGAGCCACTCCCTGCGCTTCGACCTGGCCCCCCGCCCGGCGGGCCGCCAGCGGCCGGTCTTCTTCTTGGTGGACGTGGTGGACGACGGCGGCGAGCGCTTCCTGTCGGTGTGCTTCTACGAGGACGAGGTCAGCGACCTCCGGGACCTGGGCAACGCCATCCCCCAGGGGCTCTTTCAGGAGACCGGCTACTGCTTCGACCTGGAGGACGACGACCCCGATTTTCTGGCCTATAGACCAGCAGGAGCCCCTCCAGGCCCCGCAAGGCCCCATCCACCAGGGAGATGCGCTCCAGCACCAGCCCCTCCAGGCCCTCGGGTCCCCCCTGGCCCGGCGCCGTGGGCGGCATCTTCAGGGCCTTGGGCGCCAGCTCGGCGGCCTCCAGGTTGAGCCAGTACTCCTCGCCGTCCAGGGTGAGCCCCAGACGCAGGCCCTCCACCAGCTTGCCCCGCCTTAAGCCCTGGCGGGCCTCGGCCAGGGAGGCCTCGCGCCCCTTGACCGTCACCCGGGTGCCCTCCTGGCCCTGCATGGGTCCCAGTACCAGGCGCTCGCCCAGGAGCACGTCCACCAGGCGGCCGTCCTCCAGTTGCACGCTGCCCTCCTCCTCGGCCACGTACCACAGCCAGGTGAGGAACTCCTGGCCCAGGAAGACCTTTTCGTTGAGTAACGCCAGCACGTCCATGGCCTAGTCCTCCCCCTGATAAAGGCTAAGGGGGCGGGCGGCCTCCAGGCGCTGGCCCAGGGCGCCCTGGCCCAAGAGGTCGCCGGCCAGCAGGTAGGGGATGCGCGGCCAGGGCACCAGGTCGAAGGTGCGGCGGAACAGGTCCTCGAAGAGGTCGCGCACCGCCCGGGCCGCCGAGCCCAGCCAGACCTCGCCGCGGCGGGTGTCCCAACAGACCTCGAAGACCTGGGTGCCGGGCGGTATGCGCCGCAAGAGGTCCAGGCGCACCTTCTCCTTGAGGTCCTCGCGCTCCGCCCGCGACAGGCCCCGCCCCTCGCGCAGGGCCAGGGCCTTGGTGATCTCCAGGCGGTGGTACTTCTTCAAGAGCGCCGCCGGCACCCGGCGGCGGTCCAGGCGCAGGCTTAAGACCACGTAGGGGTCCAGGGCGTAGGAGGCGTAGGCAAAGCCGGTGTCCAGGTAGTCGTGGGCCGAGACCCAGCCCACGGCCTGCTCCTCGGTGCTGCCCTCGATGTCCAAAAACAGGTTGGCGCGGATGCGGCGATCCACGAAGTCCCAGAAGTCGGGCGGCGTGTCGCCTTTCACCTGGTAGCGGCTAAGGCTCAAGGAGCCCTTGATAAGTCCCATGACCTTCCCCTGTCTGAGTGGGTTGCGCCGAGCTTACTGCGCCGAGGCGCCGGGCGCAAGCGAGGCGCCGCTGAGCCGCAGTTCCCCGAAGAGCAGGCTGGGGGTGCGCAGCTTGGTGTAGGGAAAGGGGTCGTCGCCCACCCTTTGCAGGGAACGCCACAGGCCGTCGAAGTTGCCGGCCATGTTCATGCCCTCCACGGCGTGGGCCACCTGGCCGCCCTCCACCCACAGGCCTTGCAGGCCGTAGGAGAAATCGCCGGTGGTGGAGTTGAAGTTGCCGCCCAAGAAGCTGGTGACCGCCAGGCCGCGTTCCAGGCCGGCCAGCATCTCGGCGAAGCCGCCGGGCTGGCTGGGGGCGAGGATCACGTTGCTGTGGCCGCCGGTGGTGGGCTTGAGGCCCAACATGCGGGCGTAGTAGGTGTCCAGGTAGAAGTCCCGGAGCACGCCGCCCTCCACCAGGTTGAAGGCCTGGGCGGCCACGCCCTCGCCGTCGTACCAGCGCGAGCCGAAGCCCTCCTGCAAGAGGGGCTGGTCGTTGATGGTCAGGAGAGGCGCGGCCACGGCTTGGCCCTGACGGCCCCGCAGATAGCTGCGCTCCTGGTGCAGGGTGGCCCCGGAGAGGCAGCCCAGCAAATCGCCCAGGAGCCGGCTGGCGGCCTGGTTCTCCACCAGCACCGGGAAGGGGCCGCTGGGGCCGGGGCGGGCGCCCATCTGGCGCAGGGCCCGGGCCGCGGCGGTGCTCGCCAGGGCCGTGAGCTGCTCTCCGCCGCCCAGGCCGGCCAGGCGGTGGGAGCCCCGCCACCAATGGCCGCTGCGCCGCTTGCCGCCCTGGCCCGGGTCCATGAGCACCGTGGATGCCACCACGAAGCCGCCCGTCTCTTCCTGGCTGCCCAAAAAACCGTAGCTGGTGGCCAGCACGTCCTGGCTGACCTCCATGTAGGAGCCGCCCTGGGCGCTGACCAACTGGCCGGCCCGTTGCCCCGCCGCGCGGCTTAGGCCCTCCATCTCCCGGCCCAGGTCCATCCACAGGGCCGTGGGGCTCTGGCGCAGGGTCTGGTCCATGAGCCCCAGGTCCGGGGCCGGCCCCCGGGCGTAGCGGGCCGGCTCGGCCAGGGAGCGCTGGGGGTCGGGCTCCAGGAGCCGTGTCAGCGCCGCGGCCTTGTCCATGAAGCCGGCCAGGGCCTCGGGGCGCAGATCGCTGGTGGAGTGCAGGGCGTAGCGGCCGTCCAGGAACAGGCGCACGGTCAGCCCCTGGCGGATGGAGGAACTGGCCTTTTCCAGGCCACCGTCGCGAAAGCCCACGTCCACGAAGCGCGAGCGGGTCACGTTGGCCGAGGCCTCTTGGGCGCCGGCCTGCTTGGCCGCCACTAGGGCCTGCTCGGCCACCCGGGTCAGGTCTGCCAAGGCCTGGCTAGCCATGGGTGCCTCCCACGTTGATGGCGCTGACCAGGGTGGTGGGCAGCCCCTGGCTCACGGGCACGGTCTGGCCCAGCTTGCCGCACATGTAGCCCGCCGTGGCCAAGGCCGGGTCGTTGCCCACCATGCTGATGCGCGCGAGCGCCTGGGGGCCGTTGCCGATGATGTTGACGTCCTTGACCGGGTGGGTGAGCTTGCCGTTTTCGATGGCGTAGCCGCTTTTTACGTAGAAGCTGAAGTCGCCGGCCCCGATGTTCACCTGGCCGTTGGTGAACTGCACGGCGTAGAGCCCCTTTTTCACCGAGGCGATGATCTCGGCCGGATCATGGGGGCCGGCCTCCATGAAGGTGGCGCGCATGCGGGGCATGGGCGCGTACTCGAAGCTCTGGCGCCGGCCCGAGCCGGTGGAGTCGCACTTGTACCAGCGGGCGCTCAGGCGGTCGTGCAGGTAGGAGCGCAGCACGCCCTTTTCCACCAGCACCGTGCGCTGGCTCATGCCCCCCTCGTCGTCGAAGTTGATGGCCCCGTGGGCGTGGGGGATGGTGCCGTCGTCCACCACCGTGACCTGCTCGCCGGCCACCCTTTGCCCCAGGCGCTCGGCGTAGGTGCTCACCCGCCGGCGGTTGAAGTCGGCCTCCAGGCCGTGGCCGATGGCCTCGTGCAGGAGTATGCCCGCCGAGCCGGGGGCCAGCACGCAGGGCATCTCGCCAGCCCCCAGCGGACGGGCCTCGAACAGCTCCAGGGTGCGCTTCACGGCGCCGTCGGCCAGATCGTCCAACAGCGCCGGGGTGTAGACCTCCAGCCCGGCGCGGGTGGTCAGGTCGCGGTAGTTGGACTCGCGGCGGCCGTTCTGCTCGGCCACGCAGGAGGCAAACAGACTGGTGCGAGGTCTGAGGTCGCTCAAGAGCACACCGTCGCTGTTGGCCAGGAGAACCCGCGACTGGCCGTCGTGGAATTGCAGCAAGGTCTTCTTGACCCGGCCGTCGCTGGCGGCCATGCGCCCACCCACCCGGCGCAGAAGCTCCAGGCGCTGGGGCACGCCGACCTGGTCCCAGGGCTGGGCCTGGGGGTAGAGGTCCAGGCGCGGGCGCGGGCGCAGGGGACGCACCTCCAGGCCGCGGGCGCCCGGGGCCTGGCCGCCGCCGTTGGCCAGGGAGGCCGCGGCCTTGGCCGCCTCCAGCATGGCCGGCAGGGAGAGCTCCTGGCTGAAGGCGTAGCCGGTCTGCTCGCCCTTTAGCACCCGCACCCCCATGCCCAGGCTCACCGAGGTGAAGGCCCGATTGACCTTGCCGTCCTCCATGACGATCCAGGTGCCCTGGCTGTGCTGGAAGTACAGGTCGCTGTAGTCGCCGCCGTTTGCCAAGGCCTGGCGCAGCACGCGGTCCAGGTCGCCGGAGGTGATGCCGAAGGCGTCCTCGAAGTACTCCAGCGGCGGGGCGGGCGGGGCGGCCTGACTGCTGGCCAGGGACTGGCAGCCCAGGCCAAGCAACACGGGAGCGGCCACCGTGGCGGCGGTGGCGGCCACCAGAAAGCTGCGGCGGCCCAAGTCCACCGGGGCACCGTGCTCTGCCATCATGGTCTCCTCCATGGGGGGCGCACGCCTGGCGGGCCTCCCCGGTGCAACAACCACGGACCGAGCCCCAAGTATATCAGCCGCCGCCACCCCGGTCCGGCGCGAGGCTGGACCTAGCGGTTTTGCAGGACTTCCCGTATCTCGGGGTCGTCGCCCAGGTAGCGGAACAAGATGCGCCGCCAGGCGTCCTCCTGCAGCTTGGCCAGGAGGGCCAGGTTGACGGGCTTGCGCCAGGGGCTTTGCGTGGGCAGGGCGAAGGCAAAGATGCCGGGCTGGAAGTTGTCGCGCTGCACCTCGATCTTGCCCTTGAACTGGTGGTTGGCCAGGTAACGCAGGGAGGGACGGTCGCTCACCACGGCGTCCAACCGCCCCGCCGACAGATCGCGCAGGAGATCGTCCAGGCCGGGGTAGGTGGTGAACCCCAGGCGGTGCCCCTCCAGGTAGGCCTGGGAGGCGGAGTCCTTGACCACGCCCAGGCGCAGGTCGCGCAGTTCGCTGGTGTCGCGGGGGGTCACGCCCAGGTGGCTGACCGTGAGCGAGGTGGTGATGACGGCCGTGAAGCTGGCGATCAGCACCAGGGAGATGAGCATCCAGGTCACGGCCAGCAGGCGGCCGGTGAAGGTCACCGGGGCCTTGTCGCCATAGCCCACGCTGGTCATGGTCTGGGCCGCCCACCACAGGCCCGAACCCACGCCGTGCCAGACGCTGCCCCCGAACTGGTGGCAGTTCTTGCGGCGCTCCAAGAGCCAGATGGCCAGGCCAGCCGCCAACAGGCAGGCCAGCACCACCAGGAGTATCTCCGCCGGCCGCGAGGAGAGCACCCGGTCAATGGTCTCCAGCCAGGAGGCCCCGGCCTTGGCCGGCGTGGCGATGCCCAGGCCGGTGAGAAAATAGGGCTGACTAAAATCCAAGAGCTTCTCGCGGTCGGCGGTGACGGTCAGGGCCGTGGCCGCCAGGTCCACCTGGCCCTGCTCCACGGCGTGGAGCAGATCGCTCAAGGTCATCTCCCTGACCTCGTACTCCACCCCCAGATGCCTGGCCATGTTGTCCCAGAGCTCCATGGTGATGCCCACCCAGCGGCCGTCGGCGGCCTTGAAGGAAAAGGGCTCCACAATGGCGGTGCCCACCACCAGCCGGGGCTTGGCCGGCGTGGCCGGGGAAGCGGTATCCGCCCAGGTCGCGCCGTGGCCGGCCGCCAGCAAGACCAGGACTAAAAACACCGTCAGGCCGACTCGCTTCATGAACAGCTCCTTGCCGGGCTTACAGCCCCTTGGCCTTGGCCATCAGCGTCACGGTGCGGCGGATGAGCTTCATGTCCAGCAAAAAGAGCCGCCAGGGGCCGTGTTGCATCTGAAAATCCAGGTACTCCTGGTCCATGCTGGCCTGCTTGTCCATGTTCAGGCCCGGCAGGTCCTTGTGGGCCTGCACCATGCCGGTGAGCCCGGCCTTGAGCACGGTGCGGAAATGCTCGCCCCGGGCCAGCCCCTGCTCGTAGATCTCCAGGTTGCGCGGCCTAGGCCCCACCACGCTCATGTCACCCAGGAGGATGCTGAGCAATTGGGGCAGCTCGTCCAGGTAGGCGCGTTGCAGGATGGTGCCCACCAGGCTAAGGCTCTGGCCGTCGTGCTCCAGGGTCTTGGTGTGGATGAACTGGCCGTTTTGCCTCATGGCCTCGATGACCCCGGGCCTGAAGATGTTGAACTTGCGGAAAGCGAAGGGCCGGCCCTGGGACACCCGTGGCTCGGTGTAGAACAAGGGAGCGCGGGCCTGGCCCCGCAAGAGGTGCTCCAGGATGATGCCCACGAAGGCCAGCACGAAGACTGGCGCGCTCAGCAGCAAAAGGCCGCCGGCGAAAACCAGGTCAAAGGCGCGCTTGAGCCAGGGCAGGGGCATCGGGGCCAGGGTGGCGGGAGGCTGGGGCGTTGGTTCCTGGGGCAAGGCTATCTCCGCGTGGGGGTTGACGGCCGGGAGTTGGTCACATGCCTTAGGGGCGCTGTGACTTATTCTACCCCAGCCGGCGCTTGAAACGCAGCACGCTCAAGCCAAGGAGCGCCAGGCCCAAAATACCCATGCCCACGAACTGGGGCCAGAGCACGTCAACCCCCACGCCCTTGAGGAATATGCCCCGTACCACCACGATGAAGTAGCGCAGGGGGTTGAGGTAGGTGAGGTACTGCACCGCCTGGGGCATGTTGGCGATGGGGAAGATCAGCCCCGAGAGCAGGATGGCCGGGGTGAGGATGAAGGTGCCCGCGGTCATGGCCTGCTGCTGGGTGGAGGAAAGCGTGGAGATCAAGAGCCCCAGGCCCACCGAGTTGAACAAAAACAGCACGGTGCCCAACAAGAGCACCCACAGGGAGCCCTTGAGCGGCACCTCGAACCAGAACACCCCGGCCACGGTGACCAGCACCACGTCCACCAAGGAGATGATGACAAAGGGCACGGTCTTGCCCAGGATCAGCTCCACGGGCCTGAGCGGCGAGACCAAGAGCTGCTCCATGGTGCCGATCTCCTTCTCGCGCACCACGGCCAAGGCCGTGAGCATGAGGCTGACCAGCATCACCACCATGGCGATCACCCCGGGCACGAAGGACCAGCGGCTGTCCAGGTTCTCGTTGAACCAGATGCGGTGTTCCACCTCCACCGCCGGCTTGGCCTCGCGGGCGCCCAGGCGCTGCATGCGCTCCTTCATGATCTCCTGGGCGTAGTCGTTTATCACCGCCCCCAGATAGCGCAGCACCACCAGGGTCTGGTTGGAGTCGGTGCCGTCCAGCACCACCTGCACGCTGGCGGTCTGGCCGGTCTTGAGAAGCTTGGCGAAGTTCTTGGGCAGCCGCACCAGGATGGTTATGCGGCCCTGGTCTATCAGGGCGCGGGCCTGGGCCTCGCTGTCCAGGTAATAATTCAGGTCGAAGTAGGCGGTGCTGCCCAGGCGCGAGATGAGCTGGCGGCTCTGGGGGGTGCGGTCCTCGTCCAGGATGGCGGTGCGCACGTGCTGGATGTCGAAGTTGACCGCGTAGCCATAGATAACCAATTGCACCAGGGGCGGCAGGAACAAGAGAATGCGCAGGCGCCGGTCGCGCAGCACGTGAATGAACTCCTTGACTAGCATGCGGCCGATGCGCCTGAAAAACACGCCTCACCTCACCTTCTTGGAAAAGCGGCGCACGGCGGCCACCAGGTAGAGAAAGGCGAAGCCCACCAGCAAAAGGGCCTGGGGCCACAGGGTCTCCAGGCCCAGGCCCTTGAGGTAGACGTCCTTGACGATGCTGACGAAGTAGCGGGCGGGCACCAGGTAGGAGACTCCCTGCAGTGCGAGCGGCATCTGGCCTATGTCGAACATGAAGCCCGAGAGCAGAAAGGCCGGCAGGAAGGAGGTGAGCATGGCCAACTGGTTGGCCTGCACCTGGTTGCTGGAGACCACCGAGATAAGAAGGCCCTGGCCCAGCATCACCAAGAGGTAAAGGGCCGACATGCTCACCATGAGAAGCCAACTGCCGCGCATGGGCACCTCAAAGAGAACCTGGCCCATGCCCATGGCGATGGCCATGTCCACCATGCCTATGATGAAATACGGCCCCACCTTGCCCAGAATCAGCTCGGCCCGCTTCAAGGGGCTGGCCATGAGCCCCTCCATGCTGCCCCGCTCGGCCTCGCGCACCACCGACAGCGCCGTGAGCGTGGAGCCCACCATGGTCATGATGACCACGATCAGCCCCGGCACGATGAAGTTGCGGCTCTCCATGTCCTCGTTGAACCACACCCGGGGCTCGATCCTGATGGGGGTCTTGATGGTGGTCTGGCCCTTCTTTTCCAGGCGCTCCAGCATGATCTTCTGGTTGAAGTCGGCGGCCACCGCCTGCACGTAGCCCAGGATGACGTTGGCGGTGTTGGCGTCGGAGCCGTCAATGATGGCCTGCACCTTGGCGGCCTGCTCGCCCGTGATCTTGCGGCCGAAATCGTGGGCCAAGACCAGAATCAGGCGCACCTCGCCGTGGTCCAACAGGCGCTCGGCCTCCTGGTAGGAGTCCACGTAGCGGGTCAGGCTGAAGTAGGGCGAGCCCAGGAAGCGGTTCAGGAATTCGCGGCTGATCTGGCTGCGCCCCTGGTCGTATACCGCCGTGGGCACGTGCTTGATGTCGAAGGTCAGCGCGTAGCCGTAGAGCAACAGGAGCATCACGGGCATGAGCACGATCTGGATCAGGCTGCGGGGATCGCGCCTGATCTGGATCAGTTCCTTGCGGAACACGGCCAGCACCCGCCGGGGCTGCATGGCTAGGCCTCCCCCGCCCTACCCCGGGCCGGCCGCCGGGCCTGACGGCGTGCCCTGCCCATGTCGGGCCAGCGGTACAGCACCGCCCCCCAGCCGAAACCGCCGCCCACCCCGGCCAGCACCAGGTGGTCCCCCCGGCGAAAGAGGTGCTTGTTTTCGTCCAGCAGGATGGGTATGGAGGCCTGGGAGGTGTTGCCGTAGCGCTGGTAGTTGGTCAGCACCTTGTGGGGGGCGAGATTCAGGGCTTGGGCCACGCCATCCAGGATGCGCCGGCCGGGCTGATGGGGCAGCACATAGGCGATGTCGTCGGCGCTCAGCCCGCGCATGGCCAGCACCCGCTGGGAGGCCTCCACCACCTTGTCCACGGCGAACTGCTTGATGTCCTGGGCCATGAGCTGGAAGCAATGCCAGCCCTTCTGGTGGATTTCCTCGCAGTTTTCAACCGTGATGGGCAGAGCCGAGCCCCCGGCCGGCACCTCCGCCCAGTGCCCCTTGCCCCCGTCGCTCCAGGCGTAGCTGCTCAAGATGCCGTGGCGGCGCGAGGAGGTGCGGGCCAGCACCACCGCCCCGGCCCCGTCGCCGAAGGTGGCGCCGGTGATGTAGTGCCGGGCGTCGGTGATGGTGGAGGCCTTTTCGGCGCCCACCACCAGGGCGTGGCGGTAGGCGGGGTGATGGGCCAGCATGGCCTCGGCGATGTGCAGCCCGAAGACAAATCCCGAGCAGGCCACGTTGACGTCGAAGGCCAGGGAGCAGCCGGCGGCCCCCAACTTGTCCTGCAGGATGGAGGCGGTGTTGGGTGTCTTCTTGTCGGGGGTGGCGGTGGTGACCACGATCAGGTCA
>JACQYR010000036.1 GCA_016208115.1 Desulfarculus sp. | reverse complement strand
GTTCCCGATGGTGGGGTGGCGCTTGGCCGAGCGCAGGACCTCGGTGGCCTGGCGGGGCAGGGACAGTGCCCCCAGGGTGACACCCTGGTAGAGGCGCACGTGCCTGCCGATCACCGCCGTCTGGCCTATGACCACGCCGGTGCCGTGGTCTATGAAGAAGCTCTCGCCGATCTCGGCGCCGGGGTGGATGTCTATGCCGGTCTGGCCGTGGGCGTACTCGCTCATGATGCGCGGCAACAAGGGCACCTTGAGTTCGTAGAGCACGTGGGCCAAGCGGTAGACCGTGATGGCGAACAGCCCCGGGTAGCTGAAGATGATCTCGTCGTGGCTGCCGGCGGCGGGGTCGCCCTCGTAGGCGGCGCGCACGTCGGTGGCCAGCACCCCGCGCAACTGGGGCAGGGCGGCCAGGAATTGCAGGGACATTTCCTGCCCGCGCTCCTCGCACAGGGTGCAGGCCTGGTCGTAGCGGTAGCAGTCGTGGCGGATGGCCCAGGCGACCTGGGTGGACAGGTCCTGGTACAGGGCCGTGGCCTCCTGCCCCAGGTAGTAGGGCAGGTTAACCGGGTCTATGCGGGTCTGGTTGAAGTAGCCGGGAAACAGGATGCGCCGGGCCTGCAAGAGAATCTGCACCACGGCCTCCCGCGAGGGAATGGGCACCGGGCTGACGTGGGCGTAGCAGCCCTCGCGCTGGCAGGAGGCCACCAGATCGCTGACCACTTGGGGGATGCGCTGTCCCAGGGAATCAATGATCTGCGCTTCGCTTTTGCATTCATCCTTGTGCAGCAAGCTTTCCATGCCCTCTCCCCACCGCGCCGGCTGGCGCCGGCGGTTAAAACCAACCTTGTTGCTATGATACCACGAAAAACCGCGCGGCCAGGCCCAAGGGGGCCGGGCAGTTTGCGGTTGACCGTCCTTCGGCCTTGGTGCCTAGTATGTTTGTACCACAGCGGGGCCGGCCGGGCGCGGCCCCCAGCACCCCCTTGGCGAGGTAGCCGCGATGACTCCTGCCAGACCTGGCCTGATCTTCTTGCTCCTGCTGTCCTGGTCCCTGCTGGCCGCCGGCCAGGCCCTGGCCGACGAGATTGACGTCCAACTGGAGCGCGGGCGCGGGCTGTACCAAGAAGGCAAGCTGGGCGAGGCCCTGGACGCCGTGGAGGTGGCCAGCACCCTGATGCGCCAGAAAAAGGCCGAGGCCATGCAAGCGGTCTTTCCCGACCCACCCCCGGGCTGGACGGCGGACCAGGCCCAGAGCCAGGCCGTGGCCAAGGCCTTCATGGGCGGGGGCATCACCGCCAACCGCCTCTACCGGCAGCGGGGAGGCAAGGGACGGGTCAAGCTGGAGGTGGTGAGCGATTCGCCCCTGATGCAAGGGGTGGCCCTGCTCATCACCAACCCCCTGCTGGCGCAGAGCGCCCCCGGCGCCAAGCTGATCCGTCTGGGCCAGGACAACGCCCTGTTGACCAGCCATGGCGACCGGCGCGCCGAGGTACAGATGGTGGTGGACGGCAGGCTCCTGGTCAGGGCCGAGGCCAGCGACCTGGAGCGGGCCGCCGAGACGGCCAAGGACTTCGCCACCCGCCTGGACCTGGACAGGCTGCGCCGTCTGGCCAGGTAGGCGTCCCACCCCGGCGGCCAGCCGTCGGCCAGCCCCCAAAACCGCCACCCGCCAAGCCGGACGGGCATTACCCCCTTGTGCGCGGGACATGGGCTTTGCTACGGTGAAATATATGCAGAGCGATGCGAGCTCTACCCGCCCCGGGCCATGGTCCGGCAGGGAGGGCATCCATTGCGGGGGCAGCGGACCGGCGCGGCCAAGATCGGGGACCACCCCAGACCGCGCCGCCATGCAGGGGTGCCTTCGTCACAAACCCGGGACAAGGAGGTAGATCATGGCTGAGAAAAGAGTCGCCCGCGTAACCGACATCATCGCGGCCTCGCCCATCGGCTTCGACGACGCCGTGAAGGTGGGCTTCGAGCGGGCGGTCAAGACCCTGCGCGGTGTCACCGGCATCAAGGTGATCGAGCAGCGGGTGTCGGTGGATAACGACGCAATCTCCGAGTACCGGGTGCGCCTGGAGGTCATCTTCGTCCTGGAGAATTAACCCCGGGCCCGAGCCCGGCAAGGGGCGCGCCCCACCAGCGGCCTCCTGGCCCGGCCTAGGCCAGGGGGTTGGTGGGGTCGCCCGCCTCCAGCATGTCCCCCAGGCGCCGCTGGTCGGCGGCCGAGGGCAAATACCCCGATATGCGGCCCTCCTGCACCACCTGGCCGTGCTGGTTGGTGTAGGTGGCCTGGGCCTCGGCCCGGCCGCTTTTGTCCACCTTGGTGATGACCAGGCGGCAGGTGATGGTGTCGCCGAAATACACCGGCCGGCGGAAGCGAAACTCCATGCCCGAGGCCAGCCAGGCGATCTGGCCGCCCACCTCGCAGATCATGGCCGCCACCAAGAGGCCGTGGCAGATCAGGCCATCGAGCCCCTTGCCCGCGCAAAACTCCTGGTCGTAGTGTACGGGGTTGTAGTCCCGGGTCAGGCCGCCAAAGGCCAAGGTTTCGGCCTGGCCAAAGGTGCGGGTAATCTGAAAGCTGTCGCCGGCCTGTATCCCCGCCACGGCCTGCCTACGCATCTGGGACATGCCCTGCCTCCCGCCCCGGCTCTGGCTGGCCGCGGCGGCCAAGAGTCTACCCCGGCTGGCGGGTCCATGGCAAACCCTGGCCGTAATTATTTGGCCGGCGGGCGCGGCTTGGCCTAGGTGTCTTGCCCTGGCTGGGGATTTTCCTCCGGGGCCTGTACCGCGAAGTCGGCGCACAGCACCAGCCGCTGGCCGCCGTGGCCCATGAACCAGGTGGAGATGGTCAGGCACAGGTTGCCCGAGGCCCGGGAGATGTAGGGCTCGGAGACGTAGCGCTCCAGACCGGCCTTGAGCAGCAGGAAGTAGTTCTTAAGCGACTGGTCGGAGCCCTGGGCGGCCGGCCAGAAGATGGCCCCCCGCTGGCGGCGCAAGCGCCCGGCCTGGCAGGCGGTGCGGGTCAGTTGGCGGCCGTCCTCGTCCAGCACGTACAGGCACTCCAGCCAGGGGTTCAGCTCCACCAACTCGGCCAGGCGCTGGTCCACCTGGGGCCAGGGCAGGCCCTCCAGGCGCCGGGTCAGTTCGCTCATGACCTCCTGGTAATGCCGGTGTTGGGCCTTCTTGGCCGCGATGGTCTCCACGGTGTACTGGCGAAACCTGGCCGCCAGCTCCCGGCCGCGCTCCTGGCAGAGGGCTATCTCCTCCGGCCCCGGACCGGGGCGGGCCAGGTAATAGCCCTGTAGCACGTCCACCCCCATCTCCAAGGCCAACAGGGCCTCCTCCTCCCGCTCCACGCCCTCGGCCACCACCAGGGCGCCGATCTTGCCGGCCAGGTTCAAAAGCGCCCGGGTCACCTCCTGCTTGTGGTAGTGGCGGTCCAGCCCGCTGATGAGCCCGCGGTCTATCTTGAGCACGTCGGGCTTGATGATGGCGATGCGTTCCAGGTTGGAGTGCCCGGTGCCCACGTCGTCCAGGGCCAGCAAAAAGCCGTGCTCCTTGTGGGTCTCCACGAAGCGCTCCAGGGCCTTGAGGTCGCTTACCCGCGATTCCACCAGCTCGATGACGATGCGCCCCGGGTCCAGGCCCAGCTCGCGCACCAGGCCCAGCAGGTGCCCCGAGCCCACGACGCCCTGGTCCAGGAGCGCGGCCTCGAAGTTGAGATTGAGGATCAGGCCGGGGTGCTGGCGGGACAGCTCGCGGAAGGCCGTGAGGGCCTTAAGCCGGCACAGGCGGTCCAGGTCAATGAGCAGCCGGCCACCGCCGGCCAGGCTGAACAGCCGTTGGGGGGGCACCAGTTGGCCGCTCAAGGGGTGCACCCCCCGGCACAGGGCCTCCACCCCCAGCAAAAATTGGCCGCGCAGGGACAACAGCGGCTGGAAATGGGCCAGCACGCCCTGGCGGTCAATGAGTTGACGCAGGTCCAGGTCTTCCGGCGGCGGGCCGGGCAGGGGCTCTGTGGCGTTACAGGCGGGCAACTGGCTCCTCCCCCCAGGTGATGCTGACCAAGCTGGGCGCTTGACCCCACAGGATGCTTTTGCACAAGGCTTTGACCGCGAGATAAGAACGCAAGGTCCGGGCCAAAGGCGGCCTGGGCGGGGCCTAATCTGAACATGGTTTGTGAATTATTGGATTTTTGGAGAAGAGGCCTGGCGGGGCCTGGCCTAGGCCGCCGGCCAATAAGTTACGCGGAGGTTACCATTTGGCGCGGTGGCTACCGATAGGTAGTAAACATCCAATAGCTGCCGTCCCGGCGCCCAGGCCGGCGGGACCATGGCGCGGCTATTGTGTATTCACTAGGTGCGTGTCGGAGAAAGCCATCCCTGGCTTTCTCCTCTTGGCGCTTGCCAAAAATAAATTTTGGCAAGCTTCCGAAATCACGACAAATGAGAATTTGGCCTGATTTCGGGCGGGCCGTCCATGGCCCCCCTAGGAGCCTGTCTGCGTGTTACCCCGACAGGCTCCTAGCCTGGGCAAAAAATGCCCGCCCGCGCCCTCGCGGAGGCGGAGCATACAGAGCGTGCAGGGCCCAGGCCCAACCACCACCCCCGCCGGCAGGGCCGTTCGAGGCCCGCCCGGAATCAGCCCTTGCCATACCAATTAGCGCAATTAACGTGTCCGCCACGACAGGAAAAATGGGATAATTGCAATTTTCATATTTTTATTCAGCGTATTTTACCTTTTAGAATTACCAAATTAATGAATTAAAACTTCTTGCCAATACTTTTTTTATTTCAAGCAAGTAACGCTTAGTATCGCATTGAAAATACGATCTGTTCGCATCCGCCTTGATATTGACTTTGAATACTAATCTAAACATTAATCGGCATGATAGTTGCTTAATCATCTCGCCATTGGCCAAGCATTTGGTGTCGCCCGGGGCTTGGCCAGGGGGAGCCTGGGGGGGGATGATCTCTGTCGCGCGCGATATCCTACTATTCCTGTTCACCCCGCCTACACTGCTCCCGAGCAAAGCGGCCAACGCCAGCGCCATGACTGGCGTGGTTCACGATTTGTCGTGAAAAAAGTGGCCGTGTTAGTATTGCTAACCATGCCAGGGGCGCAGCGCTTTATGTTGTGAGGTGTGAGGGAAATAGCTCCAGCGGTTCTTAGGTTTCGAGACGCCGAAGACATGTCATTGATATCTTGCGGGGAGGTAAGATCATGAAAAAGCGACTTGTTCATCTTTTGGCCTTGGCGGTTTCCCTCCTGTGGGCATCATCGGCACTGGCCACCACGATAACGGTGGACTATCTTACCTCGCTGGACGCCGCCAACGACCCGGCGTGGAATTATTCAAGTGATATTGGTGGTTTTATAGGTCCATCCAGTTTTGGCAACACACAATCAGGCATATCCTGGACCATGACCGCCCATAACCCGGACAGTAGTCTGGGTTCCCTTGACTGGATAGACTATAAACGGCGCTATGGGAGTTCGTTCACATATCCGTTGGCATGGTTCAACGGGCTGGCAGTTACTGGACAAGGTCAACCGTTCTTGGGTTTTCAGTTCCAGGGAACAGGCAACCAAAAATATTTGGAGCTATCCGTTAGCAGCTCAAATGGATCGCCAGTTTACTTGACATCATTGACCTTTGGCAACGTGGGCCAAGGTGAAACATATTCGTACATGTTTATTTATGGAAATGGCTCAAACAGCGGTTGGACTTCAGAAGTAGGTACTAATTCGCCTTACCCGGGCGCTGGCCAAATTATCAAAAGCCTATCTATCCCTATCTCGGGGGTGCGGCTAGCTAGCGGGCAAGAGTCCGCTATTACTTTCCAGGGCTTTTCCTTGGAGAGCCAGTCATCCCCGCCCGACCCCAACCCTACCCCCGAGCCCGGCACCCTGGCGCTCATGGCCTCGGCGCTGGGCACGGGGCTATGGCTACGCCGGCGGCGGCGGGCCAAGCATGGGCAAGCCCCCACAGAGGGGCCGGCGCCCAGCTAACCCCCCTGGCCCGGGGCAACGCCCAGGCCCTGGGCCAGCCTCCGTTGGCCCTCCAGGGCCTGGGCGGGCGCGCCTGCCGCTGGTTGATGGTACAGGTATTGCAATTCTTGCTGTTGCTGGCAAGAAATGCCCAGTATGCGCCTACAGAGGTACCAGCAAGGCATGGCCAAGACTAAGGAAACGAGCCTCCACTCGGTGGGCGTCCCCCGCCTACCCAGCCCCGGCACGGGACGTAAGGTACTGATCCTTACCCCTCGCCACTGGTTTGTGGAGGAGTGCTGCGTGCAGGCCAACCCCTCGGCCACTCCCTCCGCGCCCTTGATGCTGGCGGCCCTGCTGCGCCGCCATGGCCACCTACCTCAGGTGCGTTCCTATTTCTCGGGCGAGGGCATTCGCCTGAACCAACATCCAGAAGCCATTGTCTTCTATTCGCCCTTCCACCTCTTCCTGGAGATGACCGCGCCTATCATTAACGTACTGCGCCAGGCTTACCCGGACTCGCCATTCATCCTGGTCATGTACGACTCCCTGGCCGACTGCGAGGAGCAGGCCCTGCTCTACTGCCCCGAGTTGGACTACGCGGTGCTGCCCCACGAAAAAGAGATGTCGGTGCTGGAGGTAGTGGAGCACGGACAGCGGCGCTGTCCGGGCGGGTTTGACCCTGGCTCGGGGTTGATTTTTCGGGACCAGAACGGCCAGCCCCAGAGCAGCGGGACGAGCAAGGCCCTGCCCAACTTGGATCACCTGCCCTATATGGGCGATGAACTGGCCATCTACTGGCGTGAAAACGACAATAGACAATATAAGGCGGCGGCGGTCACTTTCCAGCGCGGCTGCCCCAACCCCTGCTCCTTTTGCCCCCTGCGCGGTACGCGGCCCCGCTACCGCGATCCCCAGTTGGTGGCCCGCGAGATGGATATGGCCCACCAGATCACCGGCAGCCCCTACCTGCTCTCGCTGGAAGTGCTGCACCAACCCCAGCAGGTGCATGATCTGTGCGACCTGCTACTGGCCAGGAACCTCCGCTTGGCCGACGGGTTGGGCGCCCGCTGCGATTACATCAACGATCAAGACCTGCTGGACAAGTTGGCCCGAGCAGGGCTTAGCTATCTGTACTTCGGGGTGGAAGCGGCCAGCGAGACCATGCGCGCCCGCCTGCGCAAGCCCATCAGCAACGCCGACCTTGGCCGGGCCGTGGCCATGGCCGGCCGGGCGGGGCTGGGATTCACCTGTTCCTTCATCACCGGCCTGCCCTGGGAAGACGCGGCCTACTACCAAGACTTCGCCGGCCTTATCCTGGAACTGGCCCGTCAGCCCCACTTCCGGCGCCTTAACCTGGCCCGCCTGCAACCCTGGCCCGGCCTGCCCATCAGCCGGGAGATGCTGGACCTGGGCTTGATGCCCCGGGAGTTAAGCTTCCAGGAATGGAATCAGCCCTACGAAGCGGTCAAGGGGCGCTTCCGCCGCACCTGCCACCTGGGTCATGATGACCTGGAGCAGCTCTACCACTTCCTGGGGTCCCTGCCCGGCCGGGTCAGGCAACAGAGCGCGGCGGGACCGGCGGCCCAGGCGGCCGGCGTCTGAAGCCCTTCCCTACCCCGCCGCCAACGCCGCCCGCAGCTCCCGCGCCACGCCGGCCACGCCGGAAAAAGACAGGTTCTGGATATACTCCATCCTCCCTTCGGCCAGCGCGCCTGCGATGGTCAGAGTCTCGTTGCGGACCCCGTTTTGGGCGTTGTATCCGATCATGAAGGCCAGCACACCGGCGGCCATCCCGACCACGACGATGAAGATGACTGCTTCGATGAGAGAGAAGCCTTTGTTTTTTTTCACTAGAAAATCCCTTCCATCTGTCTCTCCTCCGCAATCACGTTCCTCCCCCCCTTGCGGGAGAAGGACAGGATGGGGGGTGCTTCGCGATGACCTACCCCCCCACCTTATTCCTCCCCCTCAAGGGGGGGGAGGAGAAATTTTTCATTCTCATTGAGGCCCGCTAACGCGGGCATGACCGTTTCATTTGCCGCCTAAGGCGGCCTTTTGCCGCAACCAAAACTTCTCCGCAAAAGTGTGTCATCTTTTAACGGAACGATCTAACTTTTCGTCACATTTCCCGTGTCCGGGGCCACGGAGACGGTCTGACTGCCGGCGGAATTGCTGACCACCACCGAACCCGCACTGGACAAAACTGCGCCGGTTGCGTCCTGCGGTATCCCCCGCGCCGTAAACCGTAGTTCCTGTCCCCCATTGAAACTGGCGCTGACCAGATTTATCCCCGAATACGATCCGGCCGCCGTGTAATCCACCCGCAGGGGCGCGGTGTGCGTCCGGGGCTCGTTGATATCGACATCAGATGTCCCGTTGGAATAAT
>JACQYR010000225.1 GCA_016208115.1 Desulfarculus sp. | reverse complement strand
GTCCTCGGCATAGAGGGTGGGGCTGCTCACTCGGCAGCAGGTGGCGCAGCCCAGGCCTGCCCCGCCCGGCCCTCTATGACCTGCGGCCGGGCGAGCGGGTCTTCTCGGCCCGCCTGGGCCGGGACTTCGCCCTGGACCAGGACCTCATCAAGCTGCGCGAGGCCCCCAGGGGCGGCTGCCGCTTCTTGGAGGGCTCACGCTGCGGGCTCTACGCCCACCGGCCCCTGCAATGCCGCCACCTGGAGTGCTGGGCCGGGCGCCACGCCGGCCAACTTCAGGGCCGCCCGCGCCTGAGCCGGCGGGACCTCTTCGCCCAGGACCCCACGGCCCTGGCCCTCTTGGGCGAGTATGACCTGCGCCTGCCCGGCGCCGAGGTGGCCCAGGCCCTGCAAACCGCCGCCCAGGGAGGCGACCCGGCCCCGGCCCTGGCCCTCATGGAGCTGGACAGCCGCCTGCGCGCCGGCATCCAGGCCCGCCATGGCTACCCCCCCGAGGAGCAGGGCCTCTTGCTGGGCCGGCCGGCCTGGGTGGTGGCCCGGGCCCACGGGTTGGTGCTGACCCTGGACGGTCAAGGACGCCCCTGCCTGTCGGCTGGGCAATAGCTGCCCAGCGGGCGGGAAAGGCCCAGGGGCCTGATCGGGTCTCACTAATAAATAATAAACGATAACAATGCTATATCCATGAAGCGCTCCCAAGGGCCACCGGGGAGGGCGCTTGGTACGCGGCTTGCTTCCATCACCTGGGTGAGGTACCCGGAAAGGAGCCCCCGCCATGCGCATTACCCAGGACGCCTATTACCGCTCGGCCCTGGCCGACCTGCTGCGTCAGCAGCAGAACCAGATGGAAACCCAGAACACCATCTCCACCAACAAGCGGGTCAACGCTCCCTCCGACGGCCGGGAGACGTCCTACACCATCCTGGGCAGCCAGATGAGCCTTTTGCTCACCAGCCAGTACCAGACCAACCTGGGCCAGGCCCAGTCCTGGATGGAGGCCGCGGACACGGCCATGCAGGCCCTTTCCGACCAACTGCTGCGCGCCAAGGTGCTGGCCGAGCAGATGTCCACCGGCACCTACCAGAGCGCCGACCAGCTCACCACGGCCAGCGAGGTGCAGAACATCATTGACGAGATCATGCGCATCGCCAACACCCAGACCCAGGGCTTCTACCTCTTCGGCGGCACCCGCAGCACCACCGCTCCCATCAGCGAGGCCCTGATCTCCGCCGACCCCTCCACGGTCAGCGACGCCTCCACCGTGGGCCACGGTACCCAGGCCTCCATCTACCAGAGCGGCGCCAACTACTACCTGCGCCTTACCCGCGACAGCAATGGCGCCACCACCACCATCACCGTGCCCAACAACGCCGTCACCAACAACCTGGGGGCCGGCCTGGGGCTCAATTTCGACGCCTGGACCCACACCCAGACCGCCGACGCCGCCAATCCCGACATCTGGACCAGCGGCCAGGCCCTGGCCACCGCCACCTCCAACGTCTCCGACCGCATCGGCGAGATACTCAACTGGGACGGCGCGGCGGGCGCCGGCACCCAGACCTTCCGCGCCTCGGGGCTGGTGAGCTTCACGGGAGGCGGCGCCGGCGCGGCCCAGGTGACCGTGGGCGCCGACACCTACACCGTGGCCGGGGCCACGGCCGCGGCCTCGGCGGCCAACCTGGTGGAGCAGATCAACGCCAACCCGGCCACCGGCTACTTCGCCTGGCTGGAGGGCACGGCCAGCCTGCGCATCATGTCCAAGGACGCCACCACCTACACCCTGACCGAGACCGCCGACCCCGGCCTGGTGATGACCGTCAACCCCAACACCACCCTGCAACAACTGGGCAACCAGATAGACAGCGGCATGCGGGCCCACGGCACCGTGCACCTGGACAACGCCAATCCGCCCGTGGGCGCCGACACCATCACCCTGGGGGGTAGCACCTGGACCTGGACCCAGATCAGCGGCGGGGCCGTGCCGGCCACGGCGGCCGGCTGCGCCACGGCGCTGGCCAGCTTCATTAACGCCAACACTGGCGATTACACCGCCACCAGCACCAACGACGGCACCGGGGCCACGGTGCAGGTCACGGCCAAGGCCACGGGCATGGCCTACAACGTGGCGCTGACCTCCAGCAACCCCCTGCTGGGCACCTCGGGCTCGCTGCTGGGCGGCCTCAACGGGGCCGACACCCAGGGCCAGCTCTACCTGAGCGGCACCAGCACCTTGCGCCTGGCCACCACGGTGCGGGCCGAGGTCACCTCGGTTGATGCCACCAGCGGCGCGCCCACCCTGCACCTGACCTGGTACGGCGACAACGGCACCGCCCAGAGCGCCGACGTCACCCTGCCCTCCACCGGCAACACCAGCGCCGTGAGCGTGCCCGGCCTGGGCGGGCTGTCCCTGTATCGCGACGGCCAGAGCTTCAAGGTGGGCAGCGTCATGAACCTGGAGGTGGGGCACTACCAGGGCAACCAGGAGGAGGTGGCGGTCAACTTCTCCAGCGGCCACCGCCTGGCCTACAACTGGAACGCCCTGCAACTATTGGGCGGGGCCATGACCAAGAACCTGGACGGCCAAGAGGCCCGGGCCGGCGCGGCCAACACCGGCAGCGGCCAGGTGGAGCTCTCCGGGGCCTACCGGGGCGTCCTGGACCGCGACCTGACCATCACCGTGCAGGACGCCGGCCAGGTGCCGTCCGACAACGTGACCCTGCGGGTGTCCTGGACCGGCGACGACGGGGTGCAAAACCAGCAGGACGTGACCTTCAGCGCCAGCGGCAGCGGCGGGAAGGTGCAACTGCCCGGCGGCGACGGCGTCTACCTCCAGGTGGACAACGGCACTTTCACCGCCGGTGACAGCTTCACCTACCACCTGGAGCAGAACCAGGTGCAGGTGCTGGACCAACTCAAGGAATGGCTTTACCAGTTGCAGAACGGCACCCAGGAACAGGCCCAGACCCAGAGCCAGCACACCTTGCAGGCCCTGGGCCAGGCCCTGAGTGCCTTGACCGATAACCAGGCCGAGGCCGGCACCCGCCAGGACCGCATCACGGTGCGCAACGCCGTGCTGGAAGAGGCCAAGCTGACCCACTCCGAGAACCTGGAGAAGCTCCAGGACGTGGACCTCACCCAGGCCTTCATTGCCCTGCAACAGCAGCAGCAGGCCTATCAGTCGGCCCTCAAGGTGGTCTCCACGGTCTCGGAGCTGAACCTGCTGCAATACATCTAAGGTCCGCCCTGGGCCCACAGGCCCCGGCGCTCCCGCCTGGCCTGGGCCTCCAGACCCTGGAAGCGCCCCTGCCAGGCGCACTGACAGCGGCCATAGGCCCGGGCCTGCCCCTGCTCCAGGAGCAAGGCGTTGAGCATGCGGCCATCCTCCAGGTAGACGTAGGCCAAGAGCCGTCCGTGCTTGTCGCGCGCCCCGGCCCCGGGGTCGCCTTGCAGGCGCACCCTTTTGCCCCGGGGCAACAGCCCGGTCAGAAAGTCGCGGGCCTGGCCGCCCAGGCGGGCCTCCTGGCCCTGGGAGCGGCCGGCCTTGGCCGCGGCGCGCTGAAGCTTACGGCTGTGGCCGGTCTCCGGCGCGTCCACGCCCAGCAGGCGCACCAGCTCCTTGCCGCCGGCCAGGCTGACGGTGATGGTGTCGCCGTCGTTGACGTAGAGCACCGGGGCCCAGGTCTCGCCGGCCCTTGCCGCCGGCGAGCCCGCCAGGGCCAGCGTCAGGGTCACGGCCAGGGCCAGCCAGACCGGCCGGCCGCGCCGGGGCCGGGGGGACATCGCGCGGGTTCTCAGCATAGCTTCACCCTGAGGCCGTCCTGGGCCACCGTGGCCGGCATCATGAGGCCGTGGTCGGCTAGCACTTGCTCCACAATGGCCTGCCAGGAGGCCTGGTCCCGGGGGATGGGATAGGGCCGGCCCGCCGGGTCGCGCAGCGGGGCGGCGGGTGGGTATTTCTTGAGCATGGCGTTGGCTGGTTCGTCGCCGGGTATGGTGTCCTGGCAGGACAGGTGCACGAAGTACACCCGCCCAGGTTGCCAGGCCTTGAGAGGGGAGGGCGTTTTGCAGGCTCAGGTGGTTGGCCCGGTTGTGGCTGGGCTCGTTGAGGAAGTGGCACTGGCACACCAGGCAGTCTAGGCCGGCGCAGGCCAGGGGCGCGCACGTACGGGTCAGGTCGCTGGTGTAGCCCAGGCGATAGGTTCCCCCGGGGCCTCTCTCTTCCAGGATGTAGCCCACCGATCCCTGGGGCACCGGGCCGTGGTCGGTCTTGAAGGGGACGCAGGCCAGATCAGGCCCGAAGGGCTCTCCCCG
>JACQYR010000224.1 GCA_016208115.1 Desulfarculus sp. | reverse complement strand
GCCGCTACCGCGGGCTCCTGACCAGCGTGGAAGCCGGGACCGTCTTCAAGAAGAAGACGAAGACGACCTGGCGCTGCCGCAACTGCGGCTACACCCACGAGGGCGATTGCCCGCCAGACACTTGCCCGGCCTGCGCCCACCCCCAGGCACATTTCGAGATCAAGGGCGAAAACTGGTAGACCTGCCCCCCAAAAAACTCCAGAATATTTGGTATCCCATTGCTCAATAGGACAGGGAGGAGCCCTACATGAACCAGAGACTCCAGGTCTACAAATGCGAGTTGTGCGGCAACATCGTGGGGATGCTCCACGCCAGCCAGGGTGAGCTGGTCTGCTGCGGGCAGCCCATGAAGCTCCAGAGCGAGAACACCGTGGACGCGGCCAAGGAAAAGCACGTGCCGGTGATCGAGAAGGTGGCCCAGGGTTACAAGGTCAAGCTGGGCAGCGTGCCCCATCCCATGGAGGAGAAGCACTACATCGAGTGGATCGAGCTGCTCGCCGGCGACAAGACCTACCTGGAGTTCCTCAAGCCGGGCCAGGCGCCGGAGGCGGTCTTCTGCATCGAGGCCGAGGGCGTCACCGCCCGGGCTTATTGCAACCTGCACGGCCACTGGAAGTCCTAACCCTCGCCAGCGCTGAACGACGCCGGAGCGGCCCCGGGGGTCGCTCGGCGCCGCGCTAGCCACCCCCAACCAGCCCTCGCGGCACAAGGAGAAGGCCACAATGAAAAAGTACGTTTGCGGCGTCTGCGGATACACCTATGATCCCGCCAAGGGCGACCCCGAGGGCCACGTGGCGGCCGGCACCGCCTTCGAGGACCTGCCCGAGGACTGGTCCTGCCCGGTCTGCGGCGCCTCCAAGGACCAGTTCGAGCCCGAGGGCTAGGCCCGAGGCCCCCGGCGCCGGCCGCTGGCCGGGGCCGCCTGGCCGAAGCAGGGGCGCCACCAGCGCCCCTTAGCCAATTTCTGGGAAAGCAGAGGCGAGCATGAAGCCGGTAGAGATAAAAAAAGGCATCTACTGGGTGGGCGCCGTGGACTGGGACATCCGTGACTTCCACGGTTATTCCACCGAAAAGGGCACCACCTACAACGCCTACCTGGTCATAGACGATAAGGTCACGCTCTTCGACACGGTCAAGAGCGGCTTCCAGGGTGAGCTGCTGCACCGCATCCACCAGATCATTGACCCCCAGAAGATTGACTACCTGGTGGTCAACCACCTGGAGATGGATCACTCGGGCAGCCTGCCCCAGGTGATCGAGCACGTCCGCCCCGAGAAGGTCTTCACCTCGCCCATGGGCCAGAAGATCATGCAGAGCCACTTCCACCAGCAGGACTGGCCCGTGCAGGTGGTCAAGACCGGCGACAGCCTCAGCCTGGGCAGCCGTAGCGTGCATTTTCTGGAAACCCGCATGGTGCACTGGCCCGACAGCATGTTCTCCTATATCCCCCAGGAGAAGCTCTTAATCAGCAACGACGGCTTCGGCCTGCACTGGGCCACCTCCCAGCGTTTCGCCGACCAGTTGGACCAGGCCGAGCTGATGAGCCACGCGGCCAAGTACTATGCCAACATCCTGCTGTTGTATTCGCCCCTGATCCAGAAGCTCCTGGCCACGGTGGCGGAGATGAAGCTGGACATTGACACCATCGCCCCGGACCACGGCCCCATCTGGCGCGAGCCTGCTAAGATCATCAACGCCTATGACTGCTGGTCGCGCCAGCAGGCCTGGGCCAAGGTGGTGGTGGCCTGTGACACCATGTGGCACAGCACCGAGAAGATGGCCCATGCCGTGGCTGACGCCCTGATTGACGAGGGCCTGTGCGTCAAGCTGATGAACCTGGCCTTCAACCACCGCAGCGACATCCTCACCGAGGTGCTGGACGCCAAGGCCCTGGTCTTCGGCTCCTCCACCCTCAACAACGGCATGCTGCCGCGCATGGCCGACCTCTTGACCTACCTGCGGGGCCTCAAGCCCACGGGCAAGATCGCCGCGGCCTTTGGTTCCTACGGCTGGAGCGGCGAGGCGGTCAAGCACATCAACGAGTACTTAAGCGACATGAAGCTCCAGGTGATTGACGAGGGCCTGCGGCACCAGTTCGTGCCCGACCACCCGGCCCTGCATAAATGCCGCGAGCTGGGCTTCAAGGTGGCCCAGGCCGTGAAGGACAGCGGCGTGCCAGTTTGCGCCTGCAAGCTGTAGCCCGGCCCTTTGACCCTATCGTCCCAGATCAAGAACCAGGTCCGGCGTCTGCTCCAGGCGCCGGACCTGCTCGTTTGGCCGCCGCCCCTGCCGCCAGAGCTGGCCAGCGCCCCGGCCAAGGCCGTGCTGCGGGCCTTGCTGCTGGGCCTCAGCGCCCCGGGAGAGGACCAGCGCTGGCGGGCTGTGGGCCTGGTGGGGCTGGTGTCCGCCCGCCTGGCCGCCAGCCAGGGCCTGGAGCCGGTGCGCGAGGTGCTGCGCCGCCTGATGTGGAGCCTCAACGAGGAGTCCGGGGGCATCGGCTGGGCGGCGCCCCAGGCCATGGGCGAGATACTCCACCAGGTGCCCGCCCTGGCCGGGGAGTACGGCAAGATTCTGTGCTCCTACCTGACCCCGGGGCCCAACTACCTGGAGCACCCGCTCCTACAGGCCGGAGCGGCCTGGGGCCTGGGCCGCCTGGCCCAGGCCGACCCAGGGGTGGTAGGGCAGGGCGGGGGGCCTGATCTGCTGCTGCCCCTGCTGGCCGCGCCCCAGCCGGTGGTGCGCGGGTGCGCGGCCTGGGCCTTGGGCGTGCTGGCCGCGCCGGTGCCGGCCCCGGCCTTGGCCCGGCTGGCGGGGGACAGTGCCCTGGCGCGCCTGCCCTGGCAGGGGGCCTTGGTCAGCAAGAGCGTCTCTGAAATCGCCGCCTGGGCCGTGAGCAGGCTTCCAGGACTGCCGGTCCGGTAGCCCGCCAAGGCCCAGTATATTCTAGGGCGAGGGCGTGGCCTGGGGAGTCCCTGTCTTGTCCTCGCGCCTCAGGGCCGCCTTGCCCACCCGTTCGGTGCCCTCGGTTTCTCCCACCACCATGGACCCGTAGTCCTTCCAGTCCGGGCACTGCCCTTGCTGCGCCAATTCCAGCAGGCGGTTGTAACGCTTCTGCAGCGATTCCAGGCGCGGACGTTCGCTTTGGCGAGTGATGGCCAGGGGGGATTCCCCACGCACCCTCGCCTCCGACTCGGCAAGCTGCCCCCAGAGTACCTTGAGTTGGCCGGCCGCGTCCTCACAGGTCAGCTTGGCGTCGTCCGGATGGTATACCGCCACG
>JACQYR010000237.1 GCA_016208115.1 Desulfarculus sp. | reverse complement strand
GGCCGGCGGAAGGGGTGGCCGGTCTGGTCCACTTCATCAATGTAGGCCTGCACCCGGGCCACGTCCTCGGCGCTGGGTATGGGGCCATAGGCCGCGTCGTCCATCAACACCGTTAGTCCCACGCTGCCGGCGCCCAGACGCCGGGGGTAGACATAGGCCCGGGTAACGCCCGGCACCTCCAAGGCCCAACGGATATAGTCGCTGCCCGCGCCGCCCTGGGGCGGGGTCTGGATGCGGTACAGCAGCCGCGCCAGCAAGGCCGCGTCGGCTTCCTGGTCGGCCCCGCCGGTCAAGCCCGCGCTGGCCACCAGGGCCGGGCTCTTGATGCCGTCCAGGGGCGAAACCAGAAGCGCGCGCCGTCGCTGCGTTGCAACAAGGCCCCGGCGGGTATTGTGAAGCCGGCGGAGCCGTAGATGGTGGCCGCGCCCGTGGCCGTGGTGGCGGATTTGCGCCGCAGGCCCCAAATGCCGGCCCAGCGCTCCAGAAAGGCGGCCTGGGCCGTGTCGGGCATAAGCTGCCTGGCCAGGTAATCCAGGTAGCCGTACAGGCCGTGCACCCCGCCGGCGTGCACGCGGGTCAGCACGTTCAGGTTGCTGCGCCGGGTCAGGGCGTCGGCCCCGGGCAGGCGCGTGGTCACGTCGGCCACGGCGCGGTCAATCAGTTGTTGCAGGGTTGGGCGTTCGAAGGTCATGGGCTCCCCCGCCGAAAAGAAAAAGGGCGGGAGCAAGCCCCGCCCGCGTCATGTCGTTTTACTTGTGGCCGGGGACAACCCCGCTGGTCCTATCCCTGGCCGGGCGCCGGCTCCAACTCGCTGTCGTGGAACAACGCCTTGCCGCCCAGGAAACGCACCCAGCAGGTACCGCCCTTGCCGCGCTCCACCACCCGCCCCACCTGGCCCAGCATATGCCCGTGCCGGGGCGTGGGGTTGCCCACGCGCACCCGCTGGTCCTTCTGGAATAACGCCACCATGTTTTAGCCCCCCGCCCCTACCGTGTAGCCCTGGGCCAGCACCTGGCCGTCCACCAGGGTCACCACCACCTTCAGCCCCAGCACCCCGCGCCGGGTTTCTTCGGCCTCTACCACCACCTGGCGGGCGTGGCCGTCGTCAATCAACCACTGCAAGGCCTCCTGGGCGTACTCGCGGGCGCGGTTAAGGTTCAGGCTGATGGATTTCTCCCGCCACAGAAGCCACAGGCGGCTGCCGATTTGGTCGCCTTCCACCGGCGGCACCAAGTCACCCCACCAGCCCTGGCGGTCGCCGTCGTTGAAGGGCAACTGGTCATCGGCCTTGGCGCGGCGGTTGCTGAACAGGCTAAGGATGATGGCCGTCACCAGGGATTCATCCTGCAACAAGGCGCCGTCAACCAGGGCCAGGTCGCCCCGTTGGGCCTGGTTGTCAAAGGCTGTTTGCAGGTCAACCATTGCCGCCCTCCCCGCCGCGCTGGATCACGTAGACGCCCTGGCTGTCGCCGTGGTCTATCACCACCACGTCGCGCCCCACCTGGGCCAGGTCCTCGAAGATACCGCCTTGCGTGCCCTCAGCGCTTATCTGGCTGGGCACGCCGTTCACCTCCATGGTGAACTTGCCGCAACTGATCTTGATCTCGCGTTCCTCGGGGATGAGGCTGATGCGGCACATGCCCTGGGCGGGCGTGCCGTCCTCGGGCGCCTCCAGCCACTCCGGGGCTTCCTCGCCCTCGGCCAGGCGGTCGGCGCTGCCATAGATCACCACCTCGCCGGGCTGGAGCTTCAGAGGCCGGTAGCGCGGGTCGTCGGTGGCCACCACCATGGCAAACGACCGGTCGCCGCCCACGTGCAACACCACCGCCTCGCAACCGCGCAAGGGCTGGCTGGCGAAACCGTAGTGCTGGATGATCTCGGCGTTGTCGTTGGTTTCGCCGGCCAGGATGCCCAGCATCAGCCGGCGCAGGCCCTCTTCCTCCGTGGCTTGTAGGATCACCGCCCGCGCCACCATGGACAGCACCCGATTGCGCAGGGGCGCCAGCAGTCTGTTCAGTTGGCCCAGCATCAGCTTGGTTGGTCCATGCCCCGTAGGTAAATCTTGCTGGCCTCGTCGCTGGGCGCCTCGGCCCGCCGGGTGTAGGCGTCCGGGTGCACCACACCGATGGTAGTCTGGCTGCCGCGTTGGGCGTCCAGGCTGTACTGGCAACGCTCAATCAAATACGGCCCGTTAAGGCCCATGAAGGGGTCGCGCACCTGCACCACGCTGTTGATGCGCCATACCTGGCCAGGGGCCGGCCCCCAGCCGGTGACCGCGTAGGTGGCCGCGCGGCTTTTTCCCGCCCGCACCAACGCCTCGTGCCGGGCGCGCTCGGCGAATTCGGCGCTGGTGCCCTTCACCTCGCTGATGATGACCATGGGCCGGTAGCGCGGCACGGCGCTGTCCGTGGCCTCCCCGAACGGCCCGGTGTAGGCGGCCTGGAACTCGGCGATCTCTTCGGCCGAGTTGCCCTGCCAAAAGGTGCCCAGGCTTTGGCCCTTGACGACGTACTTGCTGAAACGCCCCTGGTTGTCAAAGTTGCCGCTGGCCGCCTCGATGTTGTCGCCCAGCACCAGGGCGCCGCCGGCCCCGGCCTGCTTGGCCCGGGTGATCCACAGCATGCCGTCGCCGTAGCTGGTCAAAAGCACGCCCCGCTGGCGCGCCCACTTGACCAGGAAGGCCATGACCGTGTCGCCCTCGTCGTACTTCACGTCCGGGTAGGCCGCGCCCAGGTCGGTATCCACGGCCACCGGGATTTTGAAGGGCCGGCACACCTGGGCCGCTATGCGGTCCAGGGTCTGGCCCTTCCACTGCACCGGCGGCCCCAGGTGTTGGCAGTCCACCAGGTCGCAGGTGACATCGCGGCCTTTTAGGGTCATACCGTGGGAGCCCTTGTCGTAGCAGGGGCTGAAGGATTCCACATACCCGGTTATCACCGTCTGGCCGTCCAGGCTAACGGTGCAGCGGCTGCCCGGGCGGAAGCGGTAGTTTTCGTGGGCGCCGGGGTAGCGGTCGCTTAAGCCCAGCTCAAAGGTGCCGGACATCTGGTCCAGGGCCAGAGACACCCGCACGCAGGTCCAGCCGTCAAAGCGCGCGTCGGCCACATTCAGCCTGGCTTTCAGGAATACCGGCTCAGCCATCCAACACCTGCAAGGATTCACCGGCCGGGGGCAGGCCGGGGTGGGGCAAGTTGTTCATGGCCACAATCTGGCCGGTCCGGCCCAAGTCGCCATACAGGTCATAAGCCAGCACCAGGGCCGGCCGCGTGGCCGGCGGCAGGGCCAAATGCCGCACGTGGGCCAGCCCGACGGCCTTGGCGGCAAAGGCCTGGTTGGTGGAAACATACAAGCCCCGCAAGGCCTGGTAGGCGTCATCTTGGCCCGCATCGCCGGCGGCCAGCATTTGTTGGTCCAGGTTGGCCAGCAGGCTATCCCGCCGGGCCGTGGCCGCCTCATGGCTGAGGTAGTCCGCCGCCAGGGCGGCCTCCACCCCGCCGCTGATGGCCAGGCGCCGGGTCAGGGCGGCCAAGGCGTCCTGGTTGGCGGCCTGGGCGCGGCGGTGGGCGGTGGTGGCGGGCACGGCAGTCAGGCCCAGGCCATGGGTGTTGCTGGCGTTCGGCGCGCCGAATGCGGCCAGGTCCAACAGGCCATCCGTGGCCGCGCTGCCGCCCGCCGTGGCTAAGCCGGTAACCGTCTCAGCCAAGGCCTCGGCCACGGCCAGCGCCCCGCCGGCCACCAAGGCCTCAACACTTGCGGCGGTGGCTTCCAGGTCGGCCAGGAAGCGGTTGACCGCGCTGCCGTCCAAAATGCTGGGCATGTTGCGGGCTACGGCCTGCACCAGTTGCAAGGCCGTGCGGAAGTCACCCGTCAAGGCGGCGGCCAGCCAGGCCGGCCCGGCTGTTTGGTACACCTGGGCGAATACCTCGCCGGCCACGGCGCGCACGTTCTCGCCCGCCTCGGCCGCCTGGGCCGTGAAGTCCAGTTCCACCGCCGGGTAGTTGCGCTGACCGGCCTCCATGAAGGTGAAGGAAAAGCTGGCCCGCCCTCCCGCCCGCGTTTCTTCGCGGTAGGTGCAGGCCTGGCAGACCACCTCCATGGTGCCGTGGTAGGGGTGGACCAGGGTGCCCGGCCCGGGTTGCTCGCAGGCGGCCAGCAGGGCGTCACGCGCCGCCATGTAGTCGGGGCCGATCACCAGGCCCGTGATTTTGAAGACGCGCGCCTTGCGCCCCAGGTCCTCGGCATAGGGCAAATCGCGTTGGGGGTACTCATGCACCGCCAGGCGCCGGCCCACCTCGCCGTCGTGCCCCTCAACTAAAAAGCCGGCCCCCCGGAAGGAGGCCGGCTGCATCCGCGTGCGCCAGGTCATGTTAAATCCATAAATTATTTTAATTAGATAGCAGTAAGGGAGGCAGCCTTGACCGTTGGCGTTGACTAACAAACCGCAGTTATGCTATACACGTGTCTAACAAAACAACGCGACTGCTAATACCGAACCGGCAATAGCCCTTTGGGCGGGCGGTTATGCCCGCCATGGTGCCCCATGCGCTTTTTGCCCCTGCATACCCACTCGGCCTTTTCCTTCCTGTACGGGACCTTCCATCCCCAGGCCCTGGTGGAGGCCGTGGCCGCCCGTAGCGGGGCAGGGGTATGCCTGTGCGACTGGCACGGCCTTTACGGCATGGTGCGCCTGGCCAAGGCCGGCCAGGAGCGCCGGCTCTACACCCTCTGCGGGGTGGAGCTGGCCCTGGCCCAGGGCGGCAGCCTGATCCTCTACCCCCAGGACGCCGCTGGGCACGCTAGCCTGTGCCGGCTGGTCACCCGCGCCCACCTGGGGCACCAGCGAGGGCAGCCCCGCTTGGAGTTGGCGTGGCTACAGGAGAGCAGCAGGGTCTTGGCCGTCATCCCCGGCCTGGCAGCCCTGGAGCAGGGGGCCGCCTGGCTAGCCAGGGTGGCCGAGGTCTGCCCTGGGCCGGTCTTCCTGGGCCTGCCCGGCCCAGAGGCGGGAGACGCTGGCCGGGACCTGCTGCGCCAGTGGGCCGGGGCCGTGGGCCTAGACTGCCTGGCCGCCCCCGAGGTGGTGGCCCTGGAATCGCCGGGGCTGGTGCTGCACAAAGCGCTGGTGTCCATCGCCCAGACCATACACCACCGCCAGGTGGAACCCCTGCCGCCGGGGGCGGGTCTTTTGCCCACGGACACAGACCTGGCCCGCTGGTTTTCAGCGGCGGAGGTCAAGTCCACCTGGCGGGTGGCCGATCTCTGCGCCTTTGAGCTGCCCCTGGGCCGGCGCTACCTGCCGGCCTACCCCACACCCCCTGGCCAGACGCCGCAGCGCTTGCTAAGCGCCCGCTGCCTCAAGGGCCTGGCCCGCCGGGGGTTGGTGGACAAGACCTACGCCGGTCGTCTGCTCAAGGAACTTAAGGCCATCCATGCCTTCGGCTTTGATGACTATTTTCTGCTGGTGGCCGACATTGTGGACTTCGCCCGCAACCGGGGCATCCGTTGCACGGTGCGCGGCTCCGCCGCCGGCTCCCTGGTGACCTGGCTGCTTTGCGGCGGGCCAGACCCGGTAGCCCATGACCTGCTCTTCGAGCGCTTCCTTAACGACGGACGCAACGAGCCCCCGGACGTGGACCTGGACTTTGACAGCCTGCGCCGGGACGAAGTACTGCGCCATGTCATGGAGCGCTTTCCCGGTGGGGCGGCCATGGTGGCCACGGTGCCCACCTTCCGGGCGCGTTCGGCCATACGGGAGCTTTGCCTGGCCAGCGGCGGCAGCCGGGAGCGGGCCGGGGCGCTGACCGACTTTATCCCCCACTACGCCCGGCCAGACAAGCTGCCCCACCTGCTCCAGGTCACCCCGGAGATGAAGGGGCACCCCCTAGCCAAGGAACCCCGCCTGCTGGCCCTGGCCGTGGGCATCTCCGGCCTGCCGCGCCAGCTCTCGGTGCACCTGGGGGGCGTGGCCATCGGCCCCCTGGAGGAACTGGTGCCGGTGGAGCTATCAGCCCAGGGTCTGCCCGTGGTGCAACTGGACAAGGACGACGTAGAAGCCCTGGGGCTAATCGAGATGGACCTCCTGGGCCTGCGCATGCACTCGGCTATTGCTGCCTCGCTGGCGGCCCTGGAGCAGGCCGGCCAGACGGTGGACCTGGAGCGCGTGCCCCTGGATGACCAGGCGGTCTATGAGCTGCTCTGCTCCACCGACACCCTGGGCATCTTCCAGGTGGAGTCTCCGGGGCAAAGGGGGCTGCTGGGCCGCCTGCAACCCCGCAGCTTCCATGACCTCATCGTGGAGATAAGCCTCTTTCGCCCCGGCCCCATGCGGGCGGATATGGTCACCCCCTACGTGGAGCGCCATGCTGGCCGCCAACCACTGACATACGCTCACCCCCTGTTGGAACCCATCCTAAAGGAGACCCTGGGGGTGGTGGTCTTCCAAGAGCAAGTGCTCAGAATCGCCCACGTACTGGCAGGGCTGAGCTACGGCCAGGCCGACGGCCTGCGCCGGGCCATGACCCACCGCCGCACACCTGCCCAAATGCAGGGCATGCGCGCCGACTTCATGGGGCGCTGCCTGGAGCGCGGGGTGGACGAGGGCGTGGCCCTGCTCTTGTGGGACCAGGTCTCCTCCTTCGCCTCCTATGGCTTCCCCAAGGCCCACGCCGCCGCCTTCGCCTTCATTGCCTATCAGTCGGCCTGGCTACGAACCCACCACCCACCGGAGTTTTTCCTGGGCTTGCTTAACGCCGGCCATGTGGGGGGCTACCCACCCAGGGTCTTGCTCAATGAGGCCCGGCGCCAGGGCTGCGCCATCCTGCCCCCGGACGTGAACCAAAGCCGCGACCTCTACACCCTGGAGCAAGTGGCTATCCGGGTGCCCTTGGTGGTGATCCGGGGCATGGGGCCAGCCGGGGTAGCCAAAATATTGGAGGCCCGCCAGCGGGGAGGTCCCTTCTTGGACGTATTCGACCTAGCCCGGCGCACTCGGTTAAACCGCACCCAAATGGAGGCCCTGCGCCAAGCCGGGGCCTTGAATGCCCTGCTCAGGCGGGCGGCCTGATGGATTGGAGGAAGGATATGCGCAGGCTCTATCGTGAACGCCACCTGCTGGGGCTTAGTGTCAGCCAACACCCTTTGGCCGTAATGCGCCCTTGGCTGCAAGGGCTGGGCTTCATCACCGCCCAAGACCTGAAGGGCAAGCCGCACGGCGCGCCGGTGCATCTGGCTGGCGAAGTGGTCATTGTCCACACCCCGCCCATGCGCGACGGAAGCCGAGTCTTTTTCACCACGATTGAGGATGAAACCGGCCTGGTGGACCTGGCCCTGTTCCCCCGGGACCAGCCACGGAACGCCCAAGTCCTGCTGGCCAATCCCATTGTGTTAGTGTGGGGCACCCTGACCCGGCGGGGTGACAAGGATTCCCTTATCACCGTGCGCCGGGTAAACGCCCCACCGCTGAGGTTGCCAGGCAAGGCCAAGGCCGCGCCACGAGGCGAGTAATGGGAGGATAAATGGGTGCGGGTAAGCTACAGACACCTGCGGCCCACTTATAGAAGCGTCTGGTTCGCCATCGTGATCTTCACTGGCGCAATCAATTCGGGGCCTTCATGGGCCGGTAAGTTGACGGCGGGCGAAACTTGGTAAGCCTCCATCAACTCGGCCGGGTAAGACCGGATAAGGCCGGCCAGGGCTTGCGGGTCGTGCTGGGCGGGGTCAAGCCACGGTGCTTCATTCTCAGGCAAGAGGATCACCGGCATGCGGTCATGCACCGGCTGTACCACGGCGTTTGCTTCTGTGGTGAGTATTGTGAAGGTCACCATCTCCTGGCCTGCGGGGCTATGCCAGGACTCCCACAACCCGGCCATGGCAAATGGGGCATGGTCCCGGCGCAGGAACAATAGAGGTACCTTGGGCCTACTCTTAGTCGCTTGTCGCCACTCGTAGAAACCATCGGACGGTATCAGGCAACGGCGCTGGCGAAACGCTTGGCGGAAGCTAGGTTTGTCGGCGGCGCTTTCAAGGCGGGCGTTAATGAGTTTGTGGCCAATTGACGGGTCCTTGGCCCATGCGGGAACTAAGCCCCAGCGCATCAAGACCAGGTTGCGCACCGGGGCTTGGACTACGACAAGGGCGTCTTGGGTGGGGGCTAGGTTGTAACGGGGGTGGACTACCAACCCCTGAGCGCTGGCATCGAACCGGCCCTCCAGGACAGCCAACTCGGAGCATTGGGTGAATCGACCACACATAGCTTTATTCTAGTCCCTTGGCGGCCTTCTCGCCTCCGCCTTGCCACAAGCCCTCCATCCCTAGACAGGCCCGCACTTTGGTGCAAGGCGCTTGTTTACGGGAGGTCCTCCACAAATCAGGCCTTGCTGCTGGAGCCTGGCCAGCAGGGCGTCGCGCTGGGCCATGTAATCCGGGCCAATCACCAGGCCCGTGATCTTGAACACGCGCGCCTTGCGCCCCAGGTCCTCGGCATAGGGCAAATCGCGCTCGGGGTACTCATGCACCGCCAAGCGCCGGCCAACCTCGCCGTCGTGCCCCTCAACCAAAAAGCCGGCCCCCCGGAAGGAGGCCGGCTGCATCCGTGTGCGCCAGGTCATGTGGGTTCCTTGAATGGCCTTGGTTATCGGCGCCAGCCTGCGGTACGCTTGACGTATAGGGTACCGGGGGTTATCATCTAGCCATGATTCGGGGCTTCAAGGATAAGCGCACCCAAAAGGTTTTTTTGGGCCAACCCGTCCGGGAACTCAGGGCGGTTTACCGGCAGGCCGAAAGGCGCCTGCGGGTGCTTGATGCCGCTGAGACCCTGGAATCCCTGATGATGCTCCCCAGCAACCGCTTCAAGGCCCTGGGGGGCAGCCGCCAGGGGCAATACAGCATCCGCGTTAACGACCAATGGCGTATTTGTTTTGAGTGGCACGAAGATGGCCCGCGCCATGTCGAGATCGTGGATTACCACTGAGGGAGGCCGCAATGGCCCGCATTCCCATACACCCTGGTGAGATACTGGCCGACGAACTGACCGAACTGGCCATGAGCGCCGCCCAGCTTGCCCGGGCCATCCACGTGCCCCCCAACCGGGTAAGCCAGATTCTGGCCGGCAAGCGCTCCATCTCGGCCGATACGGCCCTGCGCCTGGGCAGGTGGTTCGGCACCGGGCCGCAGCTCTGGCTCAACCTGCAAAAGGCCTATGAACTGGACGTGGCCCTGGCCGAAGCCGGCACGGAAATAGACCAAATTATCCCCCTTCAGCGGCCCACGCCGGAAGTAGCCCCTGCCCAGGCGTAAAGATTCAAAACAGGTCGCGCTCGGGGTACTCATGCACCGCCAGGCGCCGGCCCGCCTCGCCGTTGTGCCCCTTAACTAAAAAGCCGGCCCCCCGGAAGGTGGCCGGCTGCATCTGTGTGCGCCAGGTCATGTAGCTTCTCAGTTTTTTAAACTAGTTTAGTTACACACTAACATACGATAGGCTACCTGCACAGAAGAATCTTTATATCTCATTTACAGGTAAGGAGAGCACATTAACGGCCACTAATAGGCAAAGGTCATAGTATATGGGCAGCCACTATAGACCATGCATTTATCGCTATATATATTTATAATAGCAATGACGCGTAAACTTCAGGCAAAAGAGAAATCATTGTAGCTGTTCTTCAAGAGAAACAGCAGCGTCGAATATTATCTGTATACGAGTCTTGCGACTACCGGCACTGTCAACGCGATGATTATCATTTGAAACAGCTTTCCTAAAAGAAATCAATTTTCTATCAATACGCTTCTTCCAATTTTCATCCCTTATTAGTTTACTCAGTGCTGTTACATCATAAGCTAGTCTTTTTAAGTCATGCAGCACATCGAGATCATTGGCCGGTTCTCGTTTTTCTATTTCAATTATTCTTCTTGCAATCATTTCTATCTTTTCGAGCCTATTGCGTGCGCTTTGCTTTGCCACATCTTTCTTATCTTCAATTCTTGTTCGCTCGTTTTCTTCCAACTGGCGCTGTACAAAATTACGCTGTTGCCTCGATTGATACAAAGAAATGCTAAGCGAGACAGCGCCTGAGATTGCTGCTGCCAGTAGGCCGTCAACCCAGTCCGAACTCATTGGGCTATTTCACTCTCTTTGCCTTTTCGGCATCGTGTATATGCTGCCAAGCTTCCTCTTTGTAAGTTTCAAATTCAGGAGAACTGCAAACGATAACAAGGCGCTTCTTGAGATCTGCCTCAGAAAACCCTTTTTCACGCACTAACCCACCGAAAGATTCCTCTAAGAAAGAGGAGCCATACCCCTCCGCCCCATCTAATATTACTTCAACAACATCAAATTCATTAAGGCTTGGAACGAGAAAATCATCCCTAAATAACTCACCTGAAAAGCCACCGTCAGAGCGATACCTACCGGCAGGGAACTGGCTGAAATCACTAGCTATATTAATTATATTTTTTGCCATTTTAACTCTCCAACGGGTAGTTCCCATTGAATGAAAGTACCGCCCAATGCGGCATTGTAGTCAACCTTTTTTTCTTGGCCAAGGCGATTCTTTGAGTAGTAGCCCTTACCACTAATAATGTGGAATTCACCCCGCCTATCAGCATCAGCAAATCTTGCAATTTGCCTAAGGCCTTTTCCTCTATGATCCTCTTTTGTGGCTGATCTGCCATATTCTATTGCGGCCGATATCATGGCAGCATCGGAGTCAAATACTTTGAGTATGGCTCTAATTCTTTCCCCTACCCCTGATGTCGGTAGTGACTCAGGAATCCCAATGCCCTGGTCAAATATCATCACTGTGAAAGTACTATTTTCGCGATTATATGAACCAGACATCCACCATTGCCCCACTAAAGCTTCGTACGGTAAATCATGGTCTGGTGGGTATGCATGCTGGCTAACATTTGCCATTGCTTCTGTTAGGGCAGTGTACATACCGCCACGATTGACAGGAAACCCAATTACCCTTTCGATGGAGTTTCGCAGGGATCTAACCGCTTTTCCCTCGGTGCCAACGCCAGAGATAAATCTTACAAAAGTTGTTTCGCTTGGGTTTTTCACATATTTATTGGTCCTCCTTGTGCTTAGGAGGCTAAACAACCCCAATTCACTGAATAGAGCACGCACATTAGCCCGCCAACGATTTATTCCTCTCGGCACCAGAGAAACATTATGAATTTTTTGCCAGCGGTATAGCTCTGCTGCTAAAACCAGTGCAGCACCAGGCATTAACGTCTTAATTGTTCTAAAATCAGCCCACACTTTCTTGCCTTGGCGGAGAGTAACTATTTGACGCAGCCTTTGAATAAAAGCCATAACGTTTTCATAATTTGATCTAAGGCTCATCAGCGCTGGGGCTTCAACAATTACAGATGAACTTTTTTTTCGCTTTTGTCTGGTCTTTTTTGTCCTTACCTTTGCGTGGTTCTTCTTCTTTTTTTCTAGGGTACGTTGGTAGCGGACAAGCCACCATTTCTGCTCGGGGGAAATTTTTTTCATTGAACACCGATGGCAAACCAATCAACTCATGTCGAGCATGGCTGGCTGAGCCTGAAAAACCTTTCACGGGTGGCCCGTAGAATACCAAATTTTCTGCCCTTAACAACATGCCCCTATATCCGAGCTGATAATTTTACTTGGGGAGGCGGAGTAGCACCATTCCTCCCAGGCAGAGTCTAGGGCCATTCTTGGCTACTGCCTCGTTCGGTATTTCTATAATCGGCAGGAACCGAAAAATTATTTAACATATTTGAATTAAAGCAATTTAATTATTTTTGCCACCCGAAGAATTGAAACCAACCTGCCTCTTTATTATGCTGCCTGTACCCTTCCCACAAAAGCAAGAGCGTAATGATACCTTATTGTTATGCGATAGGCTCTCGCCTTGTCCTCAGGTCCTCGGTAAAGGGCAGGCCGCGCTCTGGGTACTCGTGAACCGCCAGGCGCCGGCCCACCTCGCCGTCGTGCCGCTCAACTAAAAAGCCGGCCCCCCGGAAGGAGGCCGGCAGCATTTTGTCTCTCCAGGCCATCAATACGCCACCCCCAGCGTCAACCCCGCCTCCAGCCCCATCCCCGAGTCCCCGCTTTGCTCCATCTGGGCAATGCGCGTGCCCGGCGGGGCGTTCTCGAACTTCACGACCATCTTGCCGTCAAAGCGGCTGTTCTGGGGCTGTCCCAGGGCCTGGGCGGCGGTCAGGGTGTTGAACCCGCCAGCCGCCACGCCCACCGGCTGGGCAGGCTCTCCCTGCCCCTGGGCGCGGTACATGGCCGGCAGGTTGCTTGCGGGTGCCCCGCCCTGCCCGGCGGCCAGGTCCACCTTCAGGCCCAGCTTCTCCTTGGCCCAGTCTGGCAACCAGTCCACCATGGCCCGCACCTTGTCGCCCAGCCACTGGCCCACCTTGCCTACCAACGAGGCCATGCCGTTCCACAGGCCCATGATTAGGGCTTCACCGGCGCCCCACAGGGTATCGGCGTTCCAACCGGCCACCACGTCGGACCACAGGTTGCTGAAGAAGGCCTTGAAGCCCTCCCAGTTGTTGATTATCACGCCAGCCACCGAGGCCAGCCAGCCCAGGGGGCCGGTTATGATGCCCATGGTGACCAGCACGGCGTTGCCGTATTCCCCCCAGAAGGCGTTCCACCAAGATTTGACCTTATCCCAGTTGGCCACCAGCCACACGCCAGCGGCCACCAGCGCGGCCAGGGCGGCCACGATACCCGCCACCACCCAGGTGATGGGGTTGGCCCACACGGCCATATTTAGCACAGTCATGGCGGCGGCGGCTAGCCCCAGGGCGGCCACCAGCCCGCCGAAAACCAGCGAGGCCAGCAGGATGCCCTTGACCAGGCCGGGGTTCTCCCGCACCCAGCCCTGCATGGCCACCAGCCCCTGGCCCAGGCCCCTTAACAAAGGAAGCAGGGTGGGGGTCAACACCCCGCCCACGATCTCGGCCAGGTTGTTCATGCGCTGGCCCAGCTTGGTGGCCTCGGCGCCCAGGCCGGCGTTCATGGCCCGGGCCATTTCCTCGGTCAGGCCGGTGCCGCCCTGCATGGCCGCGCCCATGTTCTGGGCGTTCTGGCGCAGGGCCTCGGTCTGGCTATAGAGCAGCTTTATCAGGGCCACGCCTTCCTCGGAGCCGAAGGCCTGCTGGATTTCGTGGGCCTCTATCTCGTCTATGGTATCGCCGTACTTCTTGCGCAGGATGTCCAGAATCTCGGGCAGGCTTTTCAATTTCTTATTGGCGTCCAGAAAGGGCAGGCCCAGTTCGCCGCCGGCCTTGGCCACGTCCTTCAAAAACGCCTTGTACTTGGTGCCGGCCTCGGAGCCGCCCATGGTCTGCTGCAACATGCCCAGGATGGTCAACTGCTCCTGCAAAGGCACCTGGGCCTTGGTGGCGCTGGCGCCCAGTTGCTGTATGGCCTCCTGCATCTTGGGGCCGGTGGTCTTGAAGTCCTGCACGGCCTTGGCTATGCCGGCCGAGAACAGCGCGCCAAACTCCATGTCCGAAAGGGCCTTGTACTGTTCCTTGTAGATGCCGTAGCCGCTGGCGAACAGGCTGGTCATCTCGGCCACGGTGCCCTTGGTGGCCTTGGCGGTCAAAGCGGCCAGGCGCGTGAACTCGGCCACGCCCTGGTCGCTGAGGCTGCTGATGCCGCTTTTGATGTCATAGGAGGCGCGCACGAACGCAGGGCCGGTGGTGCCGGCCCACTCGTTGCTGAATTCGCGCGCGGCTTCCTTGAGATTCTCCAGGTCCTTGACCCCCAGCGAGGCCACTTCGCCCAGGGCGCTTTGCATGTCCGCCGACTGCTTGCCCGCGTAGACCATCACGCCGGCGGCGGCCCCGGCCAGGGCGGCGCCCAGGCCGGCGGCCACCGTGGCCGATTGCTGCAAGGCTTCGCGGCTGTCCTTGCCCATGGTCTGAAAGGAGCGGCCAATGGCCCGCAGCGGCGCCGAAGCCTTATCCAGAACCTTCAGGATTATGCTTGCTTCGTTGTTCATTGAGCCACTGCGCCCTTTCCAGCCACCACCAAAGCTCCCGTGGGGTCATTTGCCAGACGCCCGGCCGGCCGAAGCGCTCGGCCACCACGGCTACTGCCTCGCGCCAGTCCCCGGGGAGCCGGTCAGAAAACCCATGACCGCCGTCCAGATGGCCATGATGTCGCCGCCCTTGATCTGCCTGGTTTCGTTCTCGGTCAGCCCGCCCAGGTGGATCAGGGCCAGCTTGCAGGTGGTGCCCATGCCCAGGATTTCGCCGTTGCCCTCCTGGTCAAACTTGAAGCGCACCTTGTCCAGAAACTCGGCCTGGGCCAGGGTGGGCTCATGCAGGGTAATGGTGCTGGTGGGTTGGCCGCCCACGGTGATGGGCCGCTTCAAGGTGATTTCCCGGGTCTCGGGGGCGAAAGGGCCGCCCTGGTCCATGTGTTCGTTCATCAGCTTGCTCCGTTGGTTTCCTCAAGGGTGGCGCCGTAGAAGCACACCTTCACGTCTCCCCCCTTGCCCATTTGTAGATCACCGGCGCAGAAGGCGTTGGCCAACACGCCGGACCAACCGTCGTCGGTTTCCACGGTCACGGTCACGTTGTCCATGTCCTGGAATTCCTCCATGGTCATGCCGGCCAGTAGCTTCACCGTGCATTCCACGCTGGCCGTTACAGGCTGCTCGGTGAAGTAGACCTCGCCGTCGTTCATGGCCACGGGGTCGCGCTTGACCCCGCCCTTCTTGACCGTCACTTCCTGGTCGGCGGCCATGGCCAGCACCTGGCCGCCGGCGCGCACGTAAACCCGGCCCTTGAGCCGGCGG
>JACQYR010000236.1 GCA_016208115.1 Desulfarculus sp. | reverse complement strand
GCTTTGCCATGGCCCTGGCCGTGCTGGGCCGGGAGATACCCGAGGAAGGCGCCCCCGACCACCGCGGCGTGCCGGTGCTGGCCGTGGGCCGGCCAGTGCCGGGCACGCCCTGGTTCCTGGTGGCCAAGGTGGACCTGGAGGAGGTCCACGCCGGCCTGCGGCGCATGGCCTGGACCACCGGCCTGGTCATGATCCTGCTGCTGTTGGCGGCGGCGGCCGGGCTGGGCCTGTTCTGGCGCCAGCGGGACAACCAGTGGCTGCTCCGCCAATTGGCCATGGACAGCGAGCGCCGGGAACTGGCCCAGCGGGTCATCCAGCTCAACCAGCAGGCCAACGACATTGTGCTCTTGATGGACCAGGACTGGCAGATACTGGAGGCCAACCAGCGGGCCGTGGAGGCCTACGGCTATTCCCAGGCCGAGTTGCTGAAGATGAACGGCCGCGACCTGCGCGCGCCGGCGGCCCTGGACGATTTCGACCGCCAGGTGGCCGAGGCTGACCTGCGGGCCGGCGCGGTTTACGAGACCCTGCACCAACGCAAGGACGGCAGCGTCTTCCCGGTGGAGATCAGCATCCGCCAGGTGGAGCTGGGGGGCCAGAAGTACCGCCAATCCTTCATCCGCGACATCAGCGAGCGAAAAAAGGCCGAAAAGGCCCTGGCCAAGAGCGAGGCCGAACTCTCGGCCATCTTCCACGGCGCGCCGGTGATGATGATCCTGGTGGACCGGGACCGCCGGGTGGTCAAGGCCAACCGCGCCGCTCTGGAGGGCTCCGGCCGGGGCGAGGAGGAGGCCCTGGGCCTGCGCGGGGGCGAGCTGCTGCGCTGCCTGCACGCGGCCGACCACCCCCAGGGCTGCGGCTACGGCCAGGCCTGCCAGGAATGCCAGATACGCGACACCGTGCTGCACACCCTGGCCACCGGCCAGCCCATCCACCGCCAGGAGGCCAGGGTGGACCTGGACGTGGGGGATGGCCCCTTCACGGTCTGGTTTTTGATCTCCACCTCCCTGCTGCAAAACGACCAAAAACCCCTGGTGCTGGTCAGCCTGGAGGACATCAGCGAACGCAAGCGGGCCGATGAGGCCCTCCGGCAGGGCGAGGAACGCTTCCGGCTCTTGTTCGAGGAGGCGCCCCTGGCCTACCAGTCCCTGGACGAGGAAGGGCGCATCCTGGAGGTGAACCAGGCCTGGCTCAAGGCCCTGGGCTACCAGCGCCATCAGGTCATCGGCCGCTGGTTCGGCAGTTTTTTGCCCGAGGAGTTCATACCCCACTTCCACAAAAACTTCCCCTGCTTCAAGGAGGCCGGCCAAATCCTGGGCGTGGAGTTCGAGATGGTGCGCGCCGACGGCTCGCCCATGTTGGTCTCCTTCAACGGGGCCGTGGGCCGCGACGAGCAGGGGCGCTTCAAGCAGACCCACTGCATATTTTTGGACATCACCGAGCAGCGGCGGGCCGAGGACGCCCTCAAGCAAAGCGAGGAGCGCTTCCGGGCCACCTTTGAGCAGGCGGCGGTGGGCATGGCCCACTGCGGCCCCCAGGGCCGCTTCCTGCGGGTCAACCAGCGCTTCTGCGATTTCCTGGGCTACTCCCAGGAGGAGTTGAGGGCGCTGACCTTCCCCGACATTACCCATCCCGAGGAGCGTTCCCCCGACCTGGCGGGCATAGCCCGGCTGCTGGCGGGGGAGGCGGAGGTCTACTGCCGCCAGAAACGCTACCTGCGCAAGGACGGCGGCGTGGTCTGGGGCCGGGTCACCGTCTCGGTGGTGCGCGGCGCCGAGGGCCGGGCGCTGTATCTCATCGCCGTGGTGGAGGACATCACCGAGCAGCGCCAACTGGAGGCCCAGTTGCGCCAGGCCCAGAAGATGGAGGCCATGGGCACCCTGGCCGGGGGCATCGCCCACGACTTCAACAACATCCTGGGGGCGGTGCTGGGCTACGCCGAGATGGCCCTGGATGACGCCCAGGCCGGTCAAGTCAACCCCCAGGACCTGGAGCAGGTGATCCAGGCCGCCCTGCGCGCCAAGAACCTGGTCAAGCAGATACTCACCTTCAGCCGCAAGAGCGAGGCCGACCTCAAGCCCCTGGACCTGAACCAGTCGGTGAGCCAGGCCCGGGCCATGCTGGAGCGCACCCTGCCCAAGATGATAGAGATCGAAACCCGCCTGGCCCCGGATCTGTCCCCGGTCAACGGCGACCCCAACCAACTGGAGCAGGTGCTTTTGAACCTGGCCACCAACGCCCAGGACGCCATGCCCCAAGGCGGCCATCTGTTGATCGAGACCCAGAACGTCAGCCTGGATCCGGCCTACGCCAGCCAGCACCCCGAGGTGCCGCCCGGGGACTACGCGCTGCTATTGGTCTCCGACACGGGCCAGGGCATGGACACCGCCACCCGCGACAAGGCCTTTGACCCCTTCTTCACCACCAAGGGGGTGGGCAAGGGCACCGGCCTGGGACTGTCCATGGTCTACGGCATCGTCAAGGCCCACCGGGGGCACGTCTTCTGCTACAGCGAGCAAGGCCTGGGCACCACCTTCAAGATCTACCTGCCCGTCTATAAAGAGCAGGCCCCGCCGGAGGCCCTGCCGGGGCAGACCCTGGAGGAGGAGGACCCGCAAGGCAGCGAGACCATACTCCTGGTTGACGACGAGGAGCCCCTGCGCCAGGTGGGCTGGACCTGGGCATGCCGGGCATGTGCGGCCAGAGGTGCCTGGAGAGGCTCATGGCCCAGGTCCCCGGCCTCAAGGTGGTCATCGCCAGCGGTTACGCGGTGGCCGGCCAGGTGCAACAGGCCCTGGAGGCCGGGGCCCGGGGCTACGTCTCCAAGCCCTTCCGCCGCCTGGAACTGCTTAGCCAGGTGCGGGCGGTGCTGGACCGGGACTAGGGCCCAAACTGTCCCTTGACATGTCTAGACGACCGGTCTATTATTGGACCATAGCCAAGCACCACGGAGCATCATGACCAGCGCCACCCGCCAACGCATCCTGGAGACCGCCGCCCAGCTCATCCACCGCCAGGGCTACAACCACACCGGCATCCAGGAAATCTTGCAGGCCGCCGGAGTGCCCAAGGGCTCCTTCTACTTTCATTTCAAGAGCAAGGAAGACCTGGGCCTGGCCCTGATCGAATTCTTTGGTGCGTTCTGGCGGCAAAAGGCCGAGGAAATCCTGGAAGACCAAGGCCAGGCGCCCCTGGTCCGCCTGGAGCGCTTCTTCGCCGAGTTCCAGGCGTACTTTGGCCAGCAGGGCTGCGCCGGCGGCTGCCCGGTGGGCAACCTGGCCCAGGAGATGGGCGATCTCAGCCCGGCCTTTGGGCACAAGCTCTGCCAGGCCATAGACTTCATGGCCAGCCGGGTGGCCCGGGTGCTGGAACAGGCCGGCCAGGCCGGCGACCTGCCGCCGGGCAGCGACCCCGCCGCCCTGGCCTACTTCATCATCGCCAGTTGGCAGGGGGCCTTGATCCGCATGAAGGCCTGCAAGAACCTGGCCCCCCTGGACAACTTCCAGCGGATGGTCTTTGGCCGCCTGCTGGCGGGCTAAAAATTTTTTTGGGGCCTGACTAGTAAACCGGTCTATTAGTAGCGGCAGGGCCTTGGCCCCTGGCCGCCAACCCCCAGGGGAGGCAAAGCATGAAGCTGGAGGATCACCCCACGGCCCAGAAGCTGCGCGGCCAGCCCCGCCCCGCTCCGTCCCGTCCCCTGCCGGCCGGCCAGATCAAGGCGCTGGCCCTGGCCGCCGGGGCCAGCGCCGTGGGCCTGGTGGAGATCGGCCGGCCCGAGCTGGAACCCTGGCGGAGTGACATTCTGGAGATATTCCCCCAGTGCCAGACCCTGGTGAGCCTGGCTGTGGGCCTCAACCCCGCCAACGTCCGTTGCCCGGCCCGCAATGTCTCGGACCTGGAGTTCTTGCGGGGCGGCCACGCCGTGGACGCGGCGGGCCAGGCCTTGGCCGCGGCCTTGGCCCCCCAAGGGGTGGCGGCCCTGGTCTTCCCGGCCGGCTTCCCCATGGACCTCTCCCGCTGGCCGGGCAAGATGTGGGCGGTGAGCCACAAGCCGGTGGCCGTGGCCGCCGGCCTGGGGCACCTGGGCCTCAACCGCCTGCTCTTGCACCCGCGCCTGGGCGGCTTCCTCACCCTGGGCACCGTGCTTCTGGACGCTCCCGCCGACCGCCACGACCAGCCCCTGGAGTACAACCCCTGCCTGGACTGCAAGCTGTGCGTGGCGGCCTGCCCGGTGGGGGCCATCGGCGCCGACGGCCACTTCGCCTTCAGCAACTGCCTTACCCACAACTACCGTGACCGCCTGGGCGGCTTCCAGGACTGGGTGGAGCAGGTGGCGGCCAGCCGCGGCGGCAGCGACTACCGCCGCCGGGTGCCAGACCGCGAAACCGTGAGCATGTGGCAGAGCCTGTCCTACGGCATCTGCAACAAGTCCTCCTACTGCATGGCCGTGTGCCCGGCCGGCGAGGACCAGGCCGGCCCCTTCCTGGCCGACCGCGCGGCCTACCTGGCCCGGGTGCTGGGTCCCCTGCGGGACAAGGTGGAGGACATCTACGTGGTTCCCGGTTCCGACGCCGCCCGGCACGTGGCGCGCCGCTTTCCCCACAAGCGGCCCCGCCTGGTGCACAACGGCCTGCGGCCGGCCACGGCGCGGGGCTTCTTGGACAGCCTGCCCCTGGTCTTCCAACCCGGCCAGGCCCAGGGGCTCAACGCCACCTATCACTTCACCTTCAGCGGCCAAGAGCAAATATGCGCCACCGTGACCATCCAGGAGGGCCGCCTGGAGGTCCTGGAGGGGCACCAGGGCCAGGCGGATTTGCACCTCAAGGCCGACAGCCAGACCTGGGTCAGGTTCCTGGCCAAGGAGCAGGGGCTCTTGCCGGCCCTCTTGGGGGGCAAGATGAAGATCAAGGGGCCGCCCCGGCTGATGAAGGCCTTTGCCGCCTGTTTCCCGGGATGAATAAAGGAGGCACGCCATGAAGTTTCCCAAGGCCGACCCCGAGCTGGCCCGCTTTCTGGAGCAGTCCCTGGCCGGCCTGGAGGCCAGCCCGCGCCCCATGTTCGGCTGCCCGGCCTGGTTCGCCGGCCAGCAGATGTTCGCCGGGGTCTTCGGCCAGTGGATCAACCTGCGCCTGCCCCCCGGGCCGGAGCAGGAAGAGATCATGGCCGCCTATCCCGGTGCCCAGGTCTTCGAGCCCTTCCCGGGGCGCCGCATGAAGCAGTACGTCAGCCTGCCCGGTGGGCAAGTCCAGGACGGGCCGTCCTGGCGCCGGTGGCTGCAAAGGTCCCTGGCCTACGCGGCCTCCCTGCCGCCCAAGCCCAAGAAGGGCAAGTGAGCCCCCAGCCCCTGGGAGGCCAGCCCATAGCGACCGATCAAACCATTGACTAGGAGGGTCCCATGTTCAGATTGCAAACCATCGCCCCCGAACAGGCCACCGGCGCCGTGGCCCAGGCCTACCAGGTCTTCCCGCCCCAGATCGGGGTGCCGGCGCCCTTGCAGATGCTCAGCGCCAGCCCGGCCCTGGTGCCCCTGCAGGCCGGCTACATCAAGCACTTCATGACCCACCCCAAGCTGAGCTTCAAGCTCCAGGCCTTGATCCGCTACCTGGCGGCCGCCGACCAGGGTTACAGCTTCTGCGTGGGGCTCAACGGCAATCTGCTCAAGAGCGTGGGCCTGAACGACGTGGACCTGGAGGCCATCCACGACAACCCCAGCCAGGCCCCCCTGGACGACAACGAGAAGGCCCTGCTGCTTTTGACCCAAAAGGCCCTGCGCACCCCCGAGGCCCTGAGCGACGCCGACTTCGACCAGGCGCGCGCCCGGGGCTACAGCGACGCCGACATCATGGACGCCCTGTGGATCGGCGCGGGCATGCAAAGCATGGCCAGCCTGTTCAAGGCCCTGGTCAAGGCCTAGGGCAATAGGCGCCGGCGGGGGCACACCCCCGCCCCAAGATAAACTGGCGGTATTTGCCTTGGATTTCGCTGGGGCGGGGGGTAATCCCCGCCCTGGCTTCTTGCCCTCAGCCGGCGGACCCCAAGGCCAGGGCCAGCACCAGCTTGAGGCCTGGCACCGCCTTTTGGCTGTCCTGGGCCAGGGCCTGGGCCTGGGCGGGGGTGAAGAAGCGCCCCTCGATGATCTCGCGGGGGTTGGGTTGGGGGGCCTGGGCGGTCTGGGCGCGGTACACGGCGCTGAACTCCATGCCCGTGGCCGGCTGGGCCGCGATCTTGCCCAGCCAGATCAGGGGCGCCTCCAGGCCCAGCTCCTCCATCAGCTCCCGCCGGGCGGCCTGGCCGTAGTCCTCGCCGGGATCCACGTGACCGCTGGCCGAGCTGGTCCAGCGGCCGGGGAAGGTGTCCTTGGCCGGGGAGCGGCGTTGCAGATAGAGCCGCCCCTGGCCGTCAAAGACCAGCACGTGCACCGCGCGGTGCGGCAGGCCGTCGCGGTGGATGAGCCAGCGGGGCCGCACCCCCTGGGGGCGGTCTTGTTCGTCCACCACGGACAAGGGTTCCCGGGGGTCCTGGGCGCTGGTCAAGCCGCCTCCTGGGCCTTGACCCGGACGCGCCGGGCCCCAAGCATCGGGGGAGCAGAAGGCCCCTGGCCCCCTGCTCCCCCTGGTTTGTATCGCCGCGTTCCGGCCAGGGGCCGGTCCGCCTAGTAGCCGTA